>NZ_CP012752.1:903409-1204545 GCF_001302585.1 Kibdelosporangium phytohabitans
CCCCGCGCGTTGACCAGCCGAGGAGGCGGCCTGAACGTGCCCCAACGAGCCATGCCGACGATCAGGCCCGTCATCCAGATGTGAGAGGATCTCGCTGAACTGCTTACCCAACACGATCGGGTGGCCGTCAGCTGTAGACCGCCTGTCGAGATCCGCTAGGACGCAGACTGCGCTTGGTACCGCTGACCGTGTCTCCGGGACCGGGTGAATCAGGTGCAGCAGGCCTTGGCGTTCCATTCAACCACCCCACCTGCCGCCACCGAAGTCAAGCGCAGCCTGGCACTTGTAGTGTCACCGTCGCACGACACCCCTGTCGTGGGGACTGGATCTCGGGTGTTTCCGGGTTGGCTACTGCGGGACCCGCAGAAACCAATGCCGACCAATGCAACACATGCTGCGACCACGGTTGTCGTGAGTCTCATGCCTCCAACCATCGTAGCGACATCCTCGGATAGAAACGCTCGTCAACCATGGTGCACCTGGATGATAACGATGCGGGACCGGACGGTGTTGGCGTCGGCACGGAGCGCACTGTCCGCCTCGACCGCGGCACCGACCGCCTCTACGGGTAAGGCCCTTGCGAGCGGTCGCCCGCAGCCCGGCGCCGGATCCTGGGTTGACGGTTGAACCGATCCGCATGCTCCACATGTGACAAACGTGCGACCGTATGCCTGTTACCCGAGTGAAGTTGGATCCGCCGTGGTGTGCCACGAACCTCGTTCTAGGGTTGCCCTATGACGTTCACACAAGCGTTTCGCTACGACGTTACTGTGGGAGAATCGACTCCTTTCTTCGAGGTCGCATCCTTCGTCGACCGCGCCCGCGACGCAGGTGCCACCGAGGAGACTCCGGTGCGGGCGGTGCCGCTCGAACAGGACGATTCGATCATCGATCACCTGGTCATCGAGTTGGACTCGTCCGCTCGCCCGGCAGCACCGACTGTCGGTGTGTCCGTCACCGTTCTTCGGCAGTTGCGCGACCTGCTCGGAGAGATCCATGCCTCCGACGGTGACGTGCGAACTCTGTCGAGTGCCATCGCTGATGCCCACCGGACGGTAGTGAAGCTCGTGGACGGCGAGAGCATCGGCCAGGAGATCGACTGGACCTGAGAGCTGTTGCGCGGCGCTCGCCAACGGTGGGCGCCGCGCCCATTATCGACACGCAGCTTATTGCCCCGTGGTCGGACGAGGCAGACCGGCCAGCCAGGTACCGCCACTGCCGCATCTTCGACCACAGGCCGACATGGTGTTGTCCGGCGTAACGTTGTGTGGTGCCTCGACGGGCTGCGAGGCCCACACCTGCCGGGTGACGCCCAATACCGGGCGGCACAGGAGGTTCGGCGTCACTTGTCGATCACCGCGCTGGTGTGGTGTATCGGGCGCAGAGTGTGTAGGCGGCGTTTAGCCTGCTTGGGGTGTTGCTTGTCATGCGGATGGCGTCTCAGGTGAGGACTTGGAGGTGGGGTTGGGTGTGGCGGGCGCTGGTCAGTCGGCCGAGTTGCTTGGGCAAGGTGTTTCTGGATCTTGACGTGCTGAAAGCGGTAGCGCGTCCCCGCGGTACGCAGGATTCCTTGGGTTCGGGCATCCTCCAGCGACTTCTCCAGTTCGATCTCCATCGGTAGACCGTGGCGGGTAAGCAGGATGCGTCGCACGACCCAGCGGCTCCAGACGGCGCCGGGGACGTGATCGCCCTTGTAGGTCAACACGATCAGAGCCAGCGCCGCGGTGGGAGCAATGACGTTCCATTGCTGGAACAGGCCGCAGACGATGGTTGCGCAGCGGATAGGTGCTGGGAGATAGGCGGCGAGTGTCCAGCCGTCGCGATGGATCGTTGAGGGCCGGTGGGGTGTGCCGTCATCGATGGTGGGCTCGGTGAGGCTGCCCCATGCGGTGCCGCCTATCACGGCGGCGGTGATGGTGAAGAAGATGACGACGATCACCGTGGTCTTGAGGTCGGGTAGCGCTGCGGATGCGGTGGCACCGGCCAGAATTCGCGTGGGTCGGATCGCGAGTTGTGACATCACGACACGGCGTCGCATGCGATATTGGCGTGTCATCAACGAAGTGTGAATACTACGGTTGATGCTCTATCTCCAGCGGCTCGATAGGATCCGTACCCAAGCGACCGAGTTCATTCATGATGACTAGCGTGGGGTGAGACCCGTGTTGGTGCGTGAGGATTTATTCAATCATCGGTAGCGTTCGCGTTCCTTCCAGGCTACGTAATTGTCGAGCTCGGTGCGAAGGGCCTGCTGGAAATCGGTGCGGAGTGCGTTGAGATCCGGCGTTGTTCCGGGACTGGCAACGGCCAGGAGACGGGGCAAGGAGTAGGTCACCAGTTGAGCGTTGTGGCCGCTGTAGACCGCGATTGCATCGATGCGGAGGGCGTTGTGGTGGTCCAGCAGGACGTAGCCGAGGAGTTGCCGTAGCCAGGTCTGGACGGCGGTCGTGGTGGGCTGGGTGGCCAGTTTGACGTCGACCAGGGTATTGCCGATGACGAGATCGGCGATGCCGAATCCGCTGCCAAGCTCCGGGGCGATGATCGCTCGGTCGCCGAGCGCTGTCAGGCGGGGACGGCCGCGTGTGAGATAGGCCGTCCAGCAGTGGGCGAAGGCATCCAGCAGATGGGCGTCGTGGCCGTACTCGTCCTCACCGACCATTGCGGCGAAGAACGCTCGTCGCGCGTCTACGGTCTTGGTTTCGCCCCATCGGTGCATGGGTTGGCGGAACGAGGCAAGGTCCAGGCAGGTGGTCAAAACGGCACGCTGAGCGTCGTCGAGACAGACCGGGTGGTGGGTACGCGACCAGTGCAGCAGGATCGGGTCAACCGTGCCGCTGGCGGGCAGCGCACCCATTGGGGCGTGCTGGAATCCGGCTGCGGTCAGCAGTTGAGTGCAACGGTTAATAGGCAGGTAGGACAGCTCTTGTCGTCGGGCCGGAGCGTTGGCTAGGTCGAGGCCCAAGCGAAGTTCCAATGCCCAACCCATGCTGTCGTGCTCTCTGTCCAATCGTGGGCTGTCGTCTGGTGCCGTCAGCAGGGTGTGGGTCCATGATTCGACGATCGCGTCTCGATGGGGCAGGCGATCATCGAGGAATTGTGCCAGCGGCGTCGACGAATACTTTGCCTGCTCCTGGATTCCCACGATGCCTCCCCGCGCAATCGATCAACCGGATCCGGCCGACTGTGCCACTGGCCAACTCGTCGCCGCGGATGGCTTGCGGGATGGGGCGGTGATCATGACCGGGGACCAGTCCAAGAAGCCCACGTTACTTGCTTCCTTCACGGTTCTGTCCATACCAGGGGACGAGACCAGCGGCCGTCGACCACGCTAGCCAAGGTTCACGCACACCATGGTGTTGACGCCCCACAGGCTCGCCACGGAGACTCTGCGACGGCGCCTGCAGTGGTTCCCGTAACGAATTCCGGTGATCAGCTTTGGGGAGGGGGCTTCGGGGCTGGGCAGGCGCTTAGAAACGCAGCGCCTGCTTCAGTGTACGGTCCTTCGACACTTGTGACGGGAAACCGCGACCGGGCCTCAGCCAGCAAGCGCCGTGCGATCCCGCGCCGCTGCCACGCGGTCGCCGTCCAGATGTGGCCTACCGACTCATAAGCGCCGTCCTCGTCGCGGTCGTACACAATCACGAACCCTGCTAGACGTCCGCTGTAGAACCACGTTCCGTCCTCCCTGCCGCTCGCCGAAACCGGAGCCAACATCAGCAGCCACACGCCCGACTCGTCTGGCGGGTGATCCCATCTGCCGGCACGCTTGTACGCCATGCCAGCGCGGTTCAGAGCGCTGCCGTGCCAGTTCCCGGTCGGACCTTCGAATGCATCTATGCCGAGCTGGAACTCGCCGAAGTCGTATGCCTTGTTGTCAAGATCGACGCCCGACAGCACCAGCCCCCAATCCCCTTCCCGGAGCGGCGCTCGCCACGAGATGGCCGGACCGAGCTGCGAGGCGACTGCGAACTCCGCGCTGTCGACCAACATTCGGAACTGTGACATTACCTCGGCGAAGTCAGATTCTCCCTCGGCGGTGACGGTGCGTGGGGGCACAAGGGCTTCCAACGCTCGGTATGCAGCCCTGTACGCTTCCTCGATTTCCGGTGTCTTCGGGAACGCGTAGTCGGTCATCAGGTGCTCTCTCATTCGTGTCGGCGTTGCGGTCGATGCCAGCGATCACTGCGCCAGCCGAGCTGAGGCATCAAAGCCGTTCCTCGGAAGGGTAGTGCGTTAAGTCCCGATGGCCACGTAGGCGGCGAGGATGTAGTTGGGGGTTGCGGTCGAGGCTGGTGCACGCTCGATCGCAGCGCCCAGCGGTGTGGAGAGTTGGCTTGGCGTGGGAGCCGGTGCGTTGTGACCTGCAATCTTGCGAGGATTAAGGCGGGACGAAGATCCACGCGGTCAAATGCCGTCGCGCCTCGCAGTAGGTGTCCAGCGCGGGGTGAGTACGCCTGCGCGCATCATCCACTCCACCACCGCGGCCAGACGGACTCGTCACGACGCCGACTGGACCTGGGCCACGAGCGCGCCCCGCCGATAGAACACCATCACGGTTAAGAGTCCGCTGTTGAGGGTGCTGGGTTGCCTGCCTTCTTGGCGAGAGCCGAGGCACTAAGGCGGTAGCGATGACGACACCCGTCGGCGAGATCCGCGCCGCGTCGGCGGCCGGGCGAACCGCAGCCGAAATGGCAAGCGGTCAGCAGCAGCTCCTACCGCGGCCACGCTGATACTCCGCGCGAGCGGGTGCTCGCCCACGCGTGGGTCTACGACTACTCCGCTGGCAACCCCATCAACGTCCAGGTCGATTGAGTCGCGTCGAGAACCGTAGCCAACTGTCCGAAGTTCTTCGACTTGGAAACAGCCGACTTCCCCGTAGCAAGAACCGCTCGTGCCCGGAAAGGAAGCGACGGCAGCAGCGGCGCCACTTCTGGGTACACCAATAACATAAAGATGATCATTTGACCGTCTTGTGCCCATGTGACGGCGTCGAGAGCATCGAGCTTGTGCGAGCCACCTTCCCGGCTCATGGACCCGCTGATCTCGAAACTTGGCGCCGACCGTATGGTCGGCAGCTCGATAAAGCACTCCTTCACGCGCACAGGCAACCGCCCCACGTTGCGCACGGTCACCTCGAACGTCACCCGCGCTGCACTGGGTTCCTTGAACGTCTTCAGTAGTGCGATAAGGTCTGTCGGTTCCCCGAACTCTGCTGTAAACATGGTGCGGGTGACCACCTTGGCAGTGAACTCGACGATGACTCTGCCACCCGACAGGACAAAAGCTCTTGCCTGCCAAGCCAACGCTGACAGAGCGATCACGGCAGCGAAGACAGCTACGATGAACGAGGCCAGCTGCATGATGTTGCCCCTCTTCCTCGCCCGCAGCGAGTGCCTGACGGCCGAGCAGTTCGACTTTGCCCGCCTGCCTCCTTCTCCGGTAGGCGCTCGGGTAGCTATCTGCCGGTCAGCGAGGCCGCTCAGCGATGTGACGCCTGGGGGTGATCTGGTCACGGCACCGTTGGTTCGCTGACGATGCCACCGGGACGGCTACCGTGGCGAGCGCCTGTTCGTCGTGTGTTCTGGGTGGCGCGCGGTTATGGCTTGCGGGCGACCCCCGCCAGAATGACTGACTCACTGGGCTTGGCGAACGACAATGGTTCGTCATCGTGTGCCGACTCTTCTGGGTGCCACTCGGCTGTCCAGGTCGTGCCTGGGTCGAGGCGTTCGAAATCGCCGAACAGGGCTTCGACGTCGGTTCGGGATCGCCAGATGACTGGGTTTCCTGACTTGTCGTACATGTCCTTGAGCTCTGTCAGGTGGTTTTTGATGTGGTCGGGGACGCCGTCATCGGTGACGTGCGAGATCGCCAGGTAGCCCCCACGTGGGAGAAGGTCCCGGTAGCGCGCGACCGCAGCGGGTCCGACATCGGTGCCATCGGGCCCTGGCTGACGGACGTGCAAGACGGCGATCATCAGCAGCGCGACCGGTTGGTCGAGGTCGATGACGCCTGTATCGAGCACGCTTTCCCAGAGGCGCTCGGGATCGCGCAGGTCGCCGAAGATCGCGCGGTGCCGTCGGGGATCGCCATGTTGTTCCAGCAGTACTTCCGAATGTGCGACGGCGACGGGTTCGTTGTCGATGTAGACGACTGCAGTGGGCTCGGGGCTGACCGCGTCGGCCGTGGTGTGTGTATGGCCCATGGTGGGCACGCCGGATCCGACGTCGATGAACTGCCGAACTCCACGGCGGACGAGGTGGCGCACGACACGGTGCAGCAACAGCCGGTTGGCTCGCGCGATCTGCCGCAGCAACGGAAACCGCTCGAGGACCCGGTCGCCGAACTGTCTGTCGATGGCCCAATTGGTATTGCCTCCCAGCAGATAGTCATAGACTCGCGCGATGCTGGGATGATCGAGGTCAACTCCTTGAGGTGGATACGGGTCCTCGTCCGAGCTGCTCACAGCGTGATCCTTCCCCGCGTCGGATTGTGCTGGATGCGGCAGTGTAGCGACCGAAGCTACTGGTCAGTATCTAGGGTTGGTGTCGGACCTCTTCGCGATGCTTGTCGAGGAGCGTGAGGCTCTCGTTACCGTCCAGGCAGGCGTTCCGTATCTCATTCCACCTAACGAGGTACGTCCGCACATCCTCTTCTTTGGGGATCGCCTTGCCGGTGTGCTCGTTTTCGGTCCAGGCCTCGTCGTGGGGTGGCAGCCGCGGAGTGCCCGGTACGGTGAAGATGGTGAAATCACCTGGGTTGCACGGCAGGCCGCTGGTGTAGGGAAGGATCAACACGCTGACCGACGGGTACTCCGCGATTCTCATCAGATGCTCGATCTGGTCCAAAGCGACGCCAGGTCGGTACGAGCCGCAGAGGTGGGAGAGGAAACCAGGGCTGAAGACGTACTCGCATTCCGGTGGGTCAGCCCGGTCGAGTACTCGTCGGCGTTCTAGCCGTCCGCGGATGACGTCGGACACATCGGGATCTTTGCCCGGAGCCCCGAACATTGCCAGCATGTAAAGCTCAGACTGGAGAATGCCTGGCAGCCGCTCGCCAGTCCAACTGCGGATTCTTGTTGCCGTGCTTTCCAGATCTCGATACTTGGTAAACCATCTTGGCCATGTTCCGGTGGATTCGTCATTGCGCATGTTTGCCGCCACTCGAGCAAGGTGTCGAAATGACTGAGCGTCGTCATCGGAAAGTTCCAGCGCCACGATGAGTGGTTCCACATCGTTGAGGGAGATGGCCCGAAAACCGATTTCGAGTTTCCCGATCTTGGATTGCGTGCAGCCGATCATTGTGCCGAGCTGCTCCTGGGTGTACCCCAGCCGCTTGCGGGCAGTTCTGATCATTTTTCCCAGCTCGCGGGATGCCGTCCGGCTCTCCGTCCCGGCTGCGCGCCCGTCGTCACTCACAAGAGCCACACATTACCTGTTCTCGAAGTCTAATGGGACCACTCAGTGTACGTCTCCGCGCGGCACGTCGCGATCTTGTGGTCGGTGATGTGCCGGGCGGAGAGCGTCGCTGTGTCACCTTTTTGGCCGTTGCGATCAGTCAACCGGCGTACGGAGTGCTACTGCCGGTTTGTTGGCGTCGATGAATTTGAGCCAGTTGGCGGTAGGAAAGACCAGTGTTGAGCCGTCGCGTCGCTTTGAGTCACGCACACAGATGTGTTCATCGAGTACGCGGCTGACTTCCACACAGTTTCCGCCGTTGGGGCCGCAGGCTGTCGCGGCTTTCCACTGACCCATGAGAAACATGCTGTGTCGGTGCGCCTGGGTTGTGCCCATGGCTACCCCCTCGATTGGAGAGTCCTCCATCGCGTTACCATTCATCCTGCGCTAGGAATATTCCTGTCGCAAGTGGAAAAGAGGTATGGCGTGCGCCGGGCAGTCCCTGGTTTTCCCTGCTCAGGACTAGGCGCTGGACATCCTGCGTGGGTGTTGCTCCTTTCGTTACGAGCGAGCGGACTGGTGCCGGATGTCGGCTAGTCGCTCGGGCATGGGCCCGCAAGGCCGCGTCGGCCGGCCGGGGAACACGGTGCGGCTCTCGGTTTGCCAGGAGGACGTTGATGGCACCACGCGGTGAACAGCCGCAGCCGCTGCGAGGTCGACGGCGCCACGAGGTGGCGCAATCGCTGGCCAGCAGGTTTCGTCAAGGCGACACGTCGATCCACCAACTCGCCGCGGAACTGGGACGTCGGCCCTCAACCATTCGCCGGTTGCTTGAGGAAGCGGGCGTGGAGGTCGACGACGGACCGATCGTGGGAACCGACGAATCAAGCCTGGCGGCCGAACTGGCACGTCGGTACCTGCGGGGCGCGACGATCACGGACCTGGGCCGGCAGACGGGAATCGATCGTCGAGTGATACGCCGACACCTGATCGACGCCGGCGTATCACTGCCTGACCGTGGGGCACGCCCGAACGCGCTCGCTGAGACTCTTGTGGAGCGGTATCAGCGGGGAGCGAGTATCCGAAGTTTGGCGGACTTCGCGGGCTGCTCCTACAGCACGGTCCGAGCGCTGCTGCTCGACGAGGGGGTCACCCTACGATCGCGCAGCGGTGAGAGCGGCCCACCATCACGGTTTTGACGTCTGGCCCGTGACCTCAGCGTGCGGTGTTCCTGCGCCGGACCCGTCTGCGCAGCATGTACGTACTCAACGCAGCGCCCAGCACCGCGGTCTGAGTGGCGTCCAGGGCCGCGACCAAGCCGACACCCGCGCCGGCCATGACGACCAATAACGCGATAGCCCGACTCGTGGTTGCCCACCCGTCCAGCACGTGGCCAGCCAGGCACACCCACAGCCACGCCATCCACCTACCTGGGCACGCTGCGACGAGAGAACCCAGGGCGCCACACATCGTCCGCAGGTGCCCGCGCGGTGACGCGAGGTCGTGGCCAACTGCTCCCCGCCGTCGAGCACGACGGCCCCTGTGACGGCGCCGTCGCCCCACTGGAGGCTCCTGCTCACCTCGATGGTGTCCTACCCGAAGGGGTGGCAACAAAGGGCCACCCGCACCTGGTACGCCAGGCGTCGAGCCACTTATCATGACTACTCGATGTCTCCTTTCGTGGTTACGCGACCTGGAATGCGACATCTGGTGGGGAACTGATCACTTGCTGGTTCCTCGCGTCTGTCGCGGTGACGGGGTGGTGATGGAGTGCGATCCAGTCCACGTCGTCACCGCGGCCTTGTCAGTATGCCCGTCCAATCACTGGGTCTACACCGGTCCCCCTTGAGTTCCGTTAGTCGGCTGCTGTGGCGCGCTGAGCGGTGGTGGGTTTCTGTTCGACTATTCGGCCATGTGGGTTAACCGTGCCTAAAATTGGTCGGTACCAATCCACGGTCACGACGAAAAACGTCACCCAAATGGTTGCTTTCCAAGAACATCCCCTCACCCCATGGCTGAGTGAAGAGATGACGGACAGCATAAGGCATGCCCGATGTGATGAACCTATCCGGGTGGACGCGGTCTCTGCGGTCACGGTGCGCTGATCCTCGCAGATCGGATCATTGATCAAGTCGAACGCACCGCTTCTTTGCCGTTCGGCGAATCATCAGCCGCGAGACGTATCTGCTCTGTTGTCGGAATATTCCCCTACTGGTGGTGTTGGAATATTCCGGTACCGCCATGATCCAATGCGCGTGCGGGCGTCGAGGTGTACACGCACTGCGGTCGAAACACGAAATGGGTTGTCTCAACAGCACGCTTTCGTATCTCGATCGCCTCGAACTCACATGAGGTGTCACTCTGGGTCCGTCCGAAGACCGACGATACTCGCCCAACCTTAGGCGCCCACTGTGTTACCGAGGACGATGGCGACGCGGTGAGCGAAGTGCGCCATTCGGCGCGAGAGTCGATAGCAAGTCGCAGCTGCGAGCCGCGTGAGGTGTACCGCCAAAGCACGGCGGTTTCTCCGCGTACGCGTGACGTTCGCACTCTCGGTTTGACACCTGCCCCGATCGTGCGCCTTCATGTGCCCTGATTGGATGCTGTCTTGCTGCGTCTTTCTTCGGCATACTGGTCGGCTCGCTTGTGCTGTGCGGGCTCGGTGTTGACGCGCCGATAGCAGCGTTCGAAGGGGAGGGCAGGTGGCGATAGGTGCCGACCGTGCTCGGGTTGATCTTGTTAGAGCCAAAGCGGAGTCGTGGGCGGATGACCTGATCGATTTCGGTCCCAACAACACACTGCTGTACTACCGCGACAGCAAAACGTGGAGCCTTGATCTGACCAAGGCTGCTCCTGACGCCGTCGCGCAACTGCTCGCAGGTCGTAAAACCAGGCTGGACACATTGGTGGCCGCTGGTGAGGCGCACGCGGCTGCCTGCCAGCGCGCGCGAAACCTGCGCCGCAGGATGCTCACCTTCCAGGAGGAACAAGGAGTCGACGACGTGGGCAAGTGGGCCCATGGCCTGTTTCTGCTGCAACCGACGTCGACCAAGGGCACGACGCCCGTCAAGCCTCTGCGTGCGCCTCTCGTGCTCCAACCGCTCACGATCACACCGCGCACCGCCGCGGAGACGGACTATGTGCTCGAGTTGGTCGGAGTTCCTGAGGTCAACCCAGTACTGCTGTATGCCCTCAACCGCCAGCACGGCATCGATCTCGACGTCGAAGAGCTCACCGACGAGCTGAACGCGATGATCGAGGAGAACGACGACCGCTCGACGCACGCGGGTCTCGTGTACCGGGCGCTGAGCGATGTCGTGGCCGGGCACGGCCGCACCGCCGAGTTCGAGGAGCGGCAGTTCGCGAGCACCTTCAGCTTCGACAAGCTGCCGATGGTGCGTGAGCTCAAAGATTGTGCGGAGCTCTTGGCATCGCATGACGTCATCGCCGCGACGGCGGGCTACGAGCTGGCCAGGCGCCAGCTGCGTGAGACGGCGGGCGGGTACCAAGCGGTCGGGCCTGATGAGGTCGTGCTCAGAGACGAGTTCCTCGTCCTCGACGCGGACTCGTCCCAGCAGCGCGCTGTCAACGCGGTGATGGACGGTCAGCATGTCGTGATCCAGGGCCCGCCGGGAACCGGTAAGAGCCAGACGATCGCCAACATCATCACCGCCGCGGCGGCGAGGGGGTGGCGTGTGCTGTTTGTCGCGGAGAAGCGCGCCGCGATCGAGGCGGTCACCAACCGCTTGGAACATGTCGACCTGGGCCACCTGGTGTTCGACCTCCATCAGCAGAAGATCGACAAGCGGCGGGTCGCTCAACAAGTCTCGGAGTCGCTGGACAGGGCGAGCAAAGAGCCACCCGCGGACGTCAACGGCCTGCACGAGCGGTTGACCGAACGACGCGACCATCTGCTGCACCACGACCGGGCCCTGCACGCCGCGATCGAGCCGTGGGGCATCACGGCGTTCTCTGTCTACAAGACCCTCTTGGCCCTGCCGCCCAGGAGCGGCAACCCGGTGCGTTTCCGCGGGACCGAGCTGCGCGACCTGCACGGCGACACAGTTCAGCGGGTGGACGATGACCTCATGAGGTTCATCAACTCGGATGGCCTCCGCTTCCACCGCGGTGGGTCCGCCTGGTCGGAATCCGAGATCCGCACGCCTGAGCAGGTGCAGGAGGTGATCGTGCAGCTCGACGAGTTGCATGCCAAGACGTGGCCGGAGGCGCAGGACCGGATGCGCCGCCTCATCGGGCAGATCGGCTTCCAGCGTCCCACGGACCTGCCGGGCTGGGAACAGGTCTTGCAGCTGCTGCGTGAGGTCGAAAGCACGCTGGGCCTGTTCAACCAGGACGTGTTCGGCGACAAGCTCGAGGACTACTGCTTCGCCACGGGGGACCGCAGGTGGAGGTCCGCTCATCCACGGCCGCTGAAATGGTGGCAGCTCCGCGGTCTTCGCAAGGAAGCTGGGAAACTCCGCACGGCCGGGAAGTGCAATCGGCGCACGCTGCACGCGGAGCTGAGCGCAGCGCTCACCCAGCGTAACCGGTGGCGGGAGATGGCGGCCGGAGGTGGCGCACCGCAAGAAGTCATCGGTTTCAGAAAGACTCTTGAGGAGATCGCCAAGGCCCGTGACCAACTGGCCGCTGTGGCGATGGGAGCGCAGCTGACCGAACCCGACCAATGGTCGGAAGAGGAGGTGACAGCGCACGTCGGGCGGCTGCATGAGGAGCGGGACTTCCTCTTCCAGATCCCGCTGCTCAACGAGTTGACCGATCGACTCGTCGGGATGGGCATGAGGCGCTTTCTGGACGTGCTGGTGGAGCGGGACGCGGACGCCGAACTCGCACGCACCATGTTCCACCACTCCTGGTACAGCTCCTTGCTTGACGAGTACCGGGTGCGCATTCCGCACCTGGGTCAGTTCGCGGGGTTGCATCATTCCCATCTCGTCTCCGAGTTCCGGGCGTTCGATACCTCGCATTTCCAGCTCAACGCCCAGCGCGTGCGCAGGCGAGTCGCCGAGAGATTGCGTGCAGCGCGTGACGCGCATCCGGACCAGAACGACGTGGTCCGTGCCGAGGCGAAGCGCAAGCGGGGCCACATGCCCCTTCGGAAGTTGGTCGCCAAGGCACCGGACGTTCTGCTCGCCGCCCGCCCGTGCTGGGCGATGTCCCCGATCGTGGTTAGCAGACTCCTGCCCGCGCAGCGGCTGTTCGACCTGGTTGTTTTCGACGAGGCAAGCCAGGTGGAACCGCAGGACTCGATGACCTCCATCATGCGCGGCGCGCAGCTCGTCGTCGCGGGGGACGAGCGCCAGCTGCCGCCCAGTGCCTGGTTCCGAACAGCTCTCGGTGGCGGCGATTCGGACGACGACGAGGACGACGAGGCTGCCGATACGCCTCAGGTCCGGGATTTCGAGTCCATTCTCGCCTGCCTGAGTGCCTTCATCCCGAACACCCGGATGCTGGAGTGGCACTATCGCAGTCAGGATGAGCGGCTGATCGCCTTCTCCAACAAGGCTTTCTACCGGGGCAAGCTCATCACCTTCCCCGGTTGTCAGGCAGTGAGCCCTCTGTCGTTGCACCAGGTCGACGGGCGGGTGGCGCCCGGGCGTGACGGGTCTGCCGACGCCGAGGTGGACAAGGTCATCGAGCTGGTGCTGACGCACGCTCGCAGCACTCCCGAGGACACCCTCGGCATCATCACGATGGGCAGCCCGCACGCCAAGCGCATCGAACTCGCCCTCCGGCAGGCTACCGCCAGCCACGACGAACTGGCGGAATTCAACGGGCGCATGCAGGGAGCGGGCCGTCGCCTGTTTGTCAAAAGCATCGAGCAGGTCCAAGGTGACGAGCGCGACGCGATCATCTTCAGCCTCGGCGCCGCCAAGGCGACCACCGGTCGGCTCCATATGACTGCCTTCGGCCCGCTCAACCACCAAGGGGGAGAACGGCGCCTCAACGTGGCGATCACGCGGGCGCGGAAACGGATGGATATCGTCGCGTCGTTCTCACCGCTCGACATGCCCACGACCGGGCTCCGGATCGGAACCGACCTGCTACGCCAGTACCTGGAATTCGCGGACAACGGCGGCTCACTGGGCCTCGTCGGCGCCCAGGGCAACCAGGAGATGAACGGCTTCGAACGCAGCATCCACGACGCCTTGGTCGATGCCGGCGTCCCGGTCACCCCGCAGTGGGGCGTGGCCGGTTACCGCATCGACTTCGCCCTGGGACACAGGAACCAGCCCGGACGGATGGTGCTGGCCGTCGAGGCGGATGGCGACACCTATCACCAGTTGGGCAGTGCTCGTGACCGCGACAGGCTCCGCCAGGAGCACCTGGAACGCCTCGGATGGCGATTCCACCGCGTGTGGGCGAGCGAGTGGTTCCGCGACCGAGCCACCCAGACCGCCATGATCGTGGAGAACTGGGAGAAGGCCATGCTCGACGCGGAACGGGGCGTCGCTCCTACTCCGGCGACGACCGCGCCCCCGTCCAGACCACACCAAATCGCCGTCGAACGTGGTCCCCGCCCGCAATTCCTCTCGCAGCCGCGGCGATCGAAGACCGACGACTACTCCGACCGAGAGTTGGTCGAGCTGTGCCGGTGGCTGCTCACCGACCGGTTGCAGGTCGATCGTGACACCCGTATCGGCCAAGCCATCGACGAAATCGGTTTCCGCAAGCGCACGACCAAGATGGAACAGCGCATCGGCAACGCCTTGGTGCGTGCTCAGCAGCGCCTCGACGCACAGGGAGCATGATGTTTCCGCTAGACCCCAAGACCGTGGAACGGCTCGCCAAGATCGTGGTCGACCAGGGCGGCCCGTACGAGCGCACCGGCCGCGACATCGAAGGACTTCTCCGCAACGCCGGCTGGGGCGACCCTCCTGACTACGACGGCTCGCCCAGAGTTGGCTGGCTGGTCGATGCCCTGAGCGAACGGGATGACGCGCGGACCGACATCGAGCGTTTCTTGTGCCGGTTGTGTGACCCCATCGAGTACCTGGAGGGCGCGGCGGCAGCGGAGGACGTCCGCCGAGCGGTCAACGAGGTACTCGAGCTGGAGAGGCTCGAGGTCAGCTACGTCGGCGGCCGCCCGGTGGTCGGGGAGCTGGGAAGCAACGGCACAGTCAAAGTCGTGCTCCACATCGAGGACGTGGAACAACGGCTGCGCACGTTGATCCGCGAGGAGAAACTGATCCAGATGCTGGTCTCCCGCGTCAGGGAAAGTCAGTTCGCAGAGGCCAGCGGCTCGTACCTCCTCGCGCTCTTCGGCATCGGCAGCTTCGTCGAAGGGCTCCTGTACTCGGTGCTCACCAGCTGTTACCCCGAGTTGCTCCGGGAAGGGTTCACTGGAAGGAAGGGAAAGATCCCGGCCGATCGCGCAGGACTCGAACTGCTCCTCGACACGGCCCATGACAGAGGACTGGTCCAGCTCGACGCGAAGGACTTCATGCGCCCCGTGCGGGAGTTCCGCAACTACATCCACCCGCGCAGGCAGTTCGAGACCGACTTCACCCCGGACGCGGACACGGTCGCCATGTGCTGGACCCCGGTACAGGCACTACTCAATGACCTCGACAAGCTCGTGGTCTCCCAAGCGGCGAATGAGGAAACCGTATAATCGGTGGTGCTGGCTCGGTGGTTTCTCAGATCTCCGCGTCGGAGAAGGTGCGCCGCTTGTCGGCGCCTTCCACGCTCATCGGCAGCTTGCGGCATCCGTCGTACACACGAGGTCGCCGCAGGTGCGACGTGACCGCGCTTGTCGTCGCAATGTCGTTGCCGCAGCGGTGGTCTTGGTGACGCGCCTACGCGTGCTGACCGGCTTGAACTTGGCCGGACGGATGCCTACGCGCGCCGGGCCGCCCCTTGACCACTTCATGCCGGCTGTTCGTACAGGGACGGGGGCGTGCGGCGATCTCAGCACGGGAGACTCGACCGACGGGCCTACCAGCTAAGGGCTCTGAGTGATCTCCCTAATCCGTTGTAGCCCGGGGCCGTCGTATGCGGCACGCCTTGTCGGTCCGCCGGTCAGTGTCGAATGTGTGGGGAGATCTATGCTTTGACAAGATCATGCTCAGTCGTGCGTGCATGTGTGCGATACCGAACGGAAGAAGGCAGGCGTCACCATGGCTCAGAAAGTCGTTGTTCAGCTCGTTGACGACCTGGACGGTTCAACGTCCGATGACATCACCACCGTGACGTTCGGCGTCGACGGCGTCAGTTATGAGATCGACCTGACCCAGTCCAACGCGACCAAGCTGCGGGAGCAGATCGGTGAGTTCACTGAGAGCGCTCGCCGTGTCGGCGGTCGGGCCAGGCGCGGGACTGTTCCCGGTGGAGCGAAGCCACCGGTCAGTCGGGAACAGACCAAGGCGATCCGGGATTGGGCCCGCCAGAACGGCTATGACCTCTCCGACCGCGGACGCATCCCCAGCACCGTGATCGAGGCCTTCGATGCCGCGCACACCGGTAAGAAGCGGAAGTAGCGACCAACCGCCAGCTCAAGTCCTGTCCCGGACCGTCGTGGCGCTGCCGCGCGTCGTGCGTTCACGGGATGGCGGTGTGTCGCGGTGTCTCATGGGCTGGGGCGCCACCATGGCGGCCAGGCGGTCTGGCTTGTCGACCGCGGGTCACCGAAGTGTCGATCCGTGCGGCTGGTCTGCCGAGGTGCACTGCCAGCCACCGCGACTCAGAATCTCCACGAGCCTGCGATACTCGGGCTCCGTCGTGGCTCGAACTGATCGTCTGCTCTGCACCGAGTAATCACTCCGATCACCACTCGGCCGTGGATGCGCGCCGGGCAGCATCTCGCTGCGGATGCGAATCAGTGACCATGTGGCACCTGCCCGGTCAACGATGCAGGGTGTTCTTAGCCGCGCCGTTGACAGCGATCTGCTCGCCGCGCTCGGCCACGAGTTGGTCGAGGTTCGCGAACAGCTCCGCCCAGTCCTGGCCGACCGACAGAGCCTGTTCCGGAAGTCGTCCCGCGATGACCGCCATGCGGATCCCCAGGTGATGCGGGCCTACCACCGCGAGCCAGCCAGCGCACAGCCGCATCGCGTGCGCCGTTCCTGGCTGGTCTAGGTGACATGACATCGCCGGTGCGGACGGCGCTGCTTCACCACCAGGTGAGCCATCGGCGCGTTCGAGCTTGACCATGTCGTCGTCGCTGAACAGCGACAAGTCGGCGTCAGTCCTCCACGGGCACTGTGCGCATGGACGTGCTCGGTACGAGGCAGAGCTCACAGCTTCCCACCTTCCACGAAGTGCTCCCGGCACGCCACAAGACGGCCCCGACGCAACGGTCTGTACATGTCTGGCCGCCATCGGGGAGCCTAAGCGGCCATCACCACTGGCCGTCCCTGGGGAATTCCTGCTGGCCACTGACACGCCGATGCGCCACCAGGGTTGAGTCGCTGTCGTTCGGTCGGCGGTAGCCCACGACCACGGTGTCTTGTCCCCTTTCAGTGTGGTGTCGTCGAGACAACGCGGAGGCGTTGCGTGGAAGAGCTGTCGTTCATGTGGCTGGAGCTGACCGGTACGTGCCAACTTACCTGCACACATTGTTATGCGGACTCTGGTCCGTTCGGCACGAACGGGGCGATGACCGTAGAGGATTGGGCGCGTGTGATCGACCAGGCGGTGGGCTTGGGGGTCGGCATGGTGCAGTTCATCGGCGGTGAGCCCACGCTCCACCCGGGTCTGCCTGGTCTCATCGCCCGAGCACTCCGGCACGGGATCCGCGTTGAGGTATTCACGAATCTGGTGCACGTGTCGCCGAGCATGTGGGAGGTCTTCGCCCAGCCGGGTGTCCAGCTGGCGACGAGTTACTACACCGACCAAGCTGATCAGCACGAGGCCATCACCCGTGGCCGTGGTAGCCATGGCCGGACCAGGGCGAATATCGCCACAGCGGTGCGTCGCTCGATTCCGCTGCGGGTGGGTGTGATCGACGTGCGCGACGGTCAACGGGTCGAGCAGGCACGCACAGAACTCGCAGCACTGGGGGTGCGGGGCGAGGTACGCATCGATCATCTGCGTGGCGTTGGCAGGGGAGCAGGCGGGCGTCGACCGGACGCGGACCAGTTGTGTGGGCAGTGCGCTCGGGGCAAGGTCGCGGTGTCGCCCATGGGTGAGGTCTGGCCGTGCGTGTTCTCTCGTTGGCTGTCGGTGGGCAATGTCCGTCAGGACACGCTCGCCGACGTCCTGGCCGGGCGGCCGATGGCCGAGACGGTGGCGAGCTTGGCCCGGCAGTTCGCTGGGAGGCTGAGGGCGGCGTGTGATCCGCAGTGTGGCCCGAACTGTGGCCCGGCGTGCCATCCGTCATGCTGGCCCACGGGTGCCGGGCCGTGCGGTCCGAACGGCGGGTGCCAGCCGAATTACGACTAGGAACAGGAGCAGGTGAGTGTTCGTCAGCCGCGCGTACGTCCCCGACGGGCTACGCCCACCCCATTTCCGGCAGTGGCCCTACACGGTGCCAGCCGTGGCCGAGGTGGTCGAACGCGGCATCGAATTCACCCATCCGGTGACGTTCCTGGTCGGCGACAACGGCTCAGGCAAGTCGACGTTGGTCGAGGCCATCGCCGAAGGATTCACACTGGACGCCCGCGGCGGGCGCGCGGCACGCAAGGCAGGCGCCGCGGACACCACCAGGACACCTCTGGGTGAGGTTCTGCGGTTGGAGACCACTGCCCAGGGTGCCCGGATGCTGGCCGGTCCCCGGCTGAAGAAGAAGGGTTTCTTCCTGCGCGCCGAGACCGCGTTCAGCATGACCGAGAATCTCGGTGGTGTGCCGGGTTACTGGCAGGAGAACACGGCCGAGATGAGTCACGGCGAGGGATTCCTGGCCGTGTTCCGGTCGATGTTCCGCGAACCGGGTTTCTATGTGATGGACGAGCCGGAGTCGGCGTTGTCGTTCACCGCGTGCCTGCACCTGGTCGCCCTGATGCACGAACTGGGCGAAAGAGGGGCGCAGGTGGTGTGCGCGACGCACTCGCCGATCCTGGCCTCCACACCGGGCGCGGACATCATCGAAGTGGGCGAGCACGGCATGCGCCGAGCGAAGTGGTCGCAGCTGCAGCTGGTTGATCATTGGCGCCGCTACCTCGACAATCCCACCGCCTATCTGCGCCACCTCACCGGCTCATGACCGACTACCTCGCGCCCGAAGCACCCGTCGACGGTGACGCGACGTTCCGTAACTTCCAGCGGCACAACGCCGCCCGGGCGGCCGAGCACTTCGCGGTGACGGTGACCGGGCCACCGGTCTTCGGGTGGCGCCTGCGGTCGGTCGGCATGCCGGTCCACGGCGACCGCGGCGAGTGCTGGCTGCGGGTGGTGTCCGAAGAGCCCGCATGGGCGCGGGGGTACGCGTGGACGGGCAACCGGGACGCCAACGCCATCACCACCATCGTCAAATTCCAGGTAATTGACGTTGTCGAGTGGTCCGAACACGGCTGGCGCGAGCAGCGCGCGGAACTGATGACCCGACTGACAGGCGAACCGTGCTCGCCCAGTGACGTCCTGCGCGCGACGGTCGACACCTCGATCGAATGGTGGGCCACCCTACGGCGGTCACTCGATCTGCTCGCCGCCACGCCGACCGAGCGCGTCCACGCCGACCAGGCGCGCGTCGACGACCGGATCCGTGGCCGGTTCGGTGACGACGTCGACACCACAGTCGCCCACTGGGCCACCGCGCACGGCGACCTGCACTGGGCGAACCTGATGCGGCCCCGGTTCGGCGTCCTGGACTGGGAACTATGGGGAACAGCGCCCGCAGGACTCGATGCGGCGACACTGTTGTGCTATAGCCTGCTCGTCCCCGACGTCGCCGCGCGCATCCGTGACCAGTTCGCCAGTGTTCTCGACACCCCCAGTGGACGGGTCGCGCAGCTGTATGTCGTGGCTCGGCTCCTGCGTCGCATCGACGGCGGCGACTATCCCGACCTCGCCGAGCCGCTGACCCACCACGCACACGCGCTGGTGGCGTCGTGACTTCGCCAGGGCTTCGCCAGTCGGCAGCACAGCTAGTGTCGAGCGTCTCGCCGGAGCAGACGCGCAGGTCGTATACCTTTCAGGATTGGATCGCCGCTTGCACGCGGACACTGCGGTGCGGGTGGTCATTCGTGCTGGCTTGGGAGGCGCGCTGTCAGGCCGGTGTGGGAGTCACCGTTCGGCGCGGACAGTGGTCAAGCAGCTGGTGGACCTCGCTGGGGTGCGTCAATGCTGCTGCCATCGCCGCGAACCGGTGGATGTAGTCATCGTGCTCTGTGGACTTCTGTGCCGCGCGCCAATGCTGGAGCGCGTCGGTGAATCGAGAACGGACCGGCAACGAAACGCCGGGGAGGCATGCGTCCTCGATTAGTTGGTCGATTCGTTCGGACATGGCCGACTGTTGTGGTGTCGGTGACTGCGTGAACGAGGGGCCGCGCCTGGCGGCGATGTTGCGGCTCAGTTGAGCCAGCGGATCAAGTTCCGGCGGTCGGGAGGCGTCGAGCTGGTCGATGTCGCGGCGGCGGCCGCGGAGGAGGCCGATCTCGGCGAGCAGGTCGGGCGGGATGGTGACGTCGAGCGGGCTGGCGGGCAGTGAGATGCGCTGGACCCAGGCGATGGCAGACGTGCGCACTGCGAGTGAGATCGATCCGGGTGACTCGTAGACGTTGAGGTACCGCACACCGTCGAGGTCGCCCAACGCGGTCTGGGTGATCTGCGCGGCCTCGGCGTGGTTCTCGTCGCGCCATCCCGGCTCGATGACCAGGTCGGTGCGACGCAGCGCCACGCGGTAGAGGTAGAACTGTGACCCGCCGTCGTCCTGGTCGCTCATCCGGCGCAGCATCGACTCGATCGCCGTCTCGTAGGTGCCGAGGTGCAGTGCTTGGTCTTCCTGACGATCGCGGACGCGCCGCGCCGCGTCCGGGGACATCACCCTGCTCATGAACTCCATGGCCACGGCTGGCATGGCGTGGGCGGTGCTGGGCCAGTTGTCCTGGGTGCTGGTGTGGTACCAGGCAACGGCGGACAAGCGGTGATCGTCCAAGGCCAGGTCGTCAGGGTCGCGGAGTGTCATTACCGCGGGGCCGAAGTGGATGTCAGATCCGCAGTGCGCGCACGCGACGCGGGCCTCGTTGTCCTGCCGGTGGTACTCCTCGCTGGTCAGTGCTGTGACCGCAGGACAGGCAGGGCACGTCATGTTGTACCCGTAGTCGAAGCTCACGGGACGGTCCACGAGGTCACCCATAACCCCATCCTGTACACCGCCACCGGTACTGGCGCAACATGTCCTCACCTCCCCCTGTAGGAGCGCGGACTCCTGGCGGTTGGGTGGAGCCGCGTCAGGAGCTGGCTGTACGGATGGCTGTGCTGGTTGACCGCGCAGTGTGACCTCCTGACCTGGCCCGGCCATGCCGCCAGCCCAACCCATCGGTGACCGCCGGAGGGCGCTCAGCCGGGTTGTGCAGCGGGGCGATCGGTTAGAGGCGAAGGGCTGTTGTCCTTTCCGCGCAGATCGTGGACATGTGCGATCTGACATGCAAGCGTCGCGCGACTGTGGTGTCGCGCGGACCGGGCATGAGGCCTGGTTGCGTCGTCGTGAACAGGTTCGCCTCGTGGTGTGGGCGCGTTCGCCTGAGTTGTCCCAGGGTCACCAGTCCCACAGGACGCTTATGCCGGTCGAGGACGATAGCGGTGTGTACTCCTGACTGATGCATGGCCTCGGCGACGTCACCGGCTGATCTACGAGCCGATGCGTAGGCCGGAGTGCGTTGCAGGGACTCGACTCGCCGGATGGACGGCGTGCCACGGTGTTCGTGGAGCTCGCGGGCGAGATCGTCCAAGTGAACGACCCCCGTGACGTGGCCATCGTGGTTGACCACTGGCATACGGCGGACGCTGTGTCGCAGAGCGATACCTAGCGCGTGATCGACCGTGGATCCATCGGGGATCGTCACGGTGTCCTTCCACGGCGTCATCGCATCTTCGACCACGGTGTGACTTCCCCACCAGCAGTCACTGTCGAAAGTGGACAGTAATTGCGGATCATGGGCGAGTACAGCCGGATCGAAGGACTCCAGCGCGCGCTCCCAGATGGGTTCCACCCACATGGCGTCGAGCCTGTGCTTCGGCCACTGCAGGCACATGCCAGCGAGAGTCGAATGGTAAATGAAGATCAGCCGTGGGCGAGTGGGCAGCAGCAAGGATCCGTCGTGTTCTGTGAGCGGATCTGCGGACGCAACGTAACGACGTATCAGATCGGTGATCAGTCGCGTTTTCCCGGTGCCGGTTCCCGTGACAAGGAGGTTACGTCCGGTCTCCAGCGTGGTGAGGGGGCGTATCAGGATGCTTCCCGGGTCGGCCTCCGCCCTGTTGACATGCACTCCTTCGTCGACAGTCGATACAGCCGTGCGGTCAGGTCCGGTGACATCGGCTGCCGGGCGGTGAGGTGTGGTTGTCGGCGCGTCGGTGTCGGCGTGCTGGTGTGACGGGACTAGTGCTGTTTGCTCCGCCAGGCCGTCGAGGTCGTCAAGGTCGTCATCGCAGAAGCCGGCGTCGTCGGCGACGGCTCGCCAATGCGCGGCTTGTGTTGTGTCACCCAGCCGATCCAGAACCCTGGCCAGGCGAATCGACGCGTCGCCGTAGTGACATTCGGCCGCTTTGCGCAACCATTGGGCAGCCTCAGTCCACGCGCCTTGTGCGCTCAGGACGACTCCCAGTCTGTACCAGGCTTTTTCGGCGTCGAGCAGGTTCAGTTGGTCTTGTATCCGCTGCTGTTCTTCGCGTGTCCGTGGGCGTTTGCATGCCTCGATGACGCGTGCGTCTGCCTCGGCTTCGGTACGCGCGTTTCGTACGCGACCGAGCTCGGTCATCAGTTCCTGCACAAGATCGTCAGTGTTCACGACGCACCTCCTGCTGTGGACGGGAGAGTTGTCAGGGCCTCGTAGGCTTCCCGCAACTGCTGGCGACCTCGTCGCACGTGTGTTTTGGCGGTGTTTACCGGCACGCTGAGCGCCTCGGCGGTGTCTTCAATGGAGTGATCGAGAATGTGGTGCAGCGCCAGCGCTTCGGCGTACGCTGGCTTGAGCGTGCTCAGTGCTTGCCTGAGTGCGGCGCGGTCGGTGATCTGCCTGCATCGGTCAGGAGTTACCTGGTCGAGGCGGTCGGGCGTCAGTTGCGTACCGATCAGGTCGATGAACGAGTTCCGCACAATCGTGTCGTGATTCTGATTCTGCTGGGACCAACGGATCAGATGTCGGCGTGCTGTGGTGGTCACCCATCCGGCAGGCGAGCCTCCTCGTCGGATCTCGTCCCAGTCCGCGTGCGCCAGGACGAACGCTTCCTGCACGGCGTCCTCGACATCCCGAGGGTTCCATCGCGCAGACAGCGCGATTTCAACACGTCTGCGGTTGGCCGCCACGAATTCGTCGAACGACGATGTGGGCATCGATGCCCCTGTCTCGTCGGTGTCGGTCACCGGTGAAACCTCCGCACCACCACCGCGGTACACACCGTCCGGATCGGTATTCGGATGATGCGCAGCCGCCCCGCCGCGTCGCGGTCGATCATCTCGGTGCCGTCCGGCAACCGGTCGAGCACGAGGTCCAGCGTTTTGCGCCGCTCGCGTTCGAGGCGCACCTCGGTCCGGCCGTCCGCCCAGGCCTTGAGGACGTCGAAGATTCCCGCGCGGCGTGCCCGACCGTGAACGGCATCCACGTTGTCGAGCGTGCTCACAGGACTGAAGGGATCATGCAACACGAACGGTGCTCCTCGATGGGGACTCGAAAGAGGCTGTCATATATGTATGACATCGAAGGCCCCCTCAGGTTTCACTCAGCCCCAAATTTCTTGCACCAACACCGTTGCTAGCTGTTGGCCAACAGCTGGCGGCCGCCAGGCTTAGCGACATGAGTCGCCTGCAAAACCGGTTCTGACCAGCCATCCCGCCGGGCTTTGTCCGACTCATTCTGATCCAAGTTCGACCACACCGGGTCACTCGGATGATCCGTGAAAAGCCGCGTCAACCAGATGAAAGGACCCCAAAGGGTGGGATGTCCAGATGCGGTCGCGGATCCTGGACGCCAGAATTCCGGACGACAGGAATCTGGTATCCCCACTCCGGCGGTCGGACTCCTGTGAGCCGAACAGTCTGGGGAACCCGCTACCTGGTGTACGTGCGGCGTGCTGCCCCGGCATCTACCTCCGTCATGACACGGCTGGGGCTTACTCCTCAGGTCCGAAGAGGTCAGCGCCGGTGTTCCAACGGCGCCCTACTGCAGAGTCCGGTCGGTAGGACACGACGACTCGAAGGGGAATGGCGAGCAGGCGTCCGCGGCCGATGGCGGCCCAGATCCAGGGTTCGTCCTCGCCGACAGGGAAGTGGCGGTGTGGCGTGAGGGAAACCACTGCTTCGGTGCGGACGGTGTCCGCGTCCGCGAATGGTTCCCAGGTCATCCACCCGCTGCCGCCGTCGCTGCGGTCGCACGCGGTGAGCAGTGCGGTGTAGGAGGATTCAGGGTCGGAGGAGTTCGGCACCCAGAGATCAGGGGCTGTGCCGGTGGCGGCTTGTCGGGCCAGCGCGACCACGTCACTGCCGGGCGCCATGGTGGTCAGCGGCGCGGGCGAATCCACGACGTCGGCAGTGTCGAGGGCTCTCATGTCGCTGGCCTTGCTGAACCGGGCGAGCAGGTCATGCAGCACGTGCTCTTCCGGGGTGGTTTCGGTATAGGGGTGCACGATGCTGGTGTCATTGAACGGGCTGAACCAGTGCTCGACCGGCGAGACGTCGATTCCGAGGCGCGCCTGCAGGCCGGGATCCTCCTCGATCCCGTCCATATCCTGTTCGTACAGAGCCTCGAAATCGAGGTCTTCGAGAAAATATTCCTCGGGGTGCAGCCACGGCTGTTCCAGCCCGGCCAGCTCACACAATTGCAGGGCGAGCTCACCGATCGCCTGGCGGATGATTTCCTCCGCGGTGCACGCCGCGGGTTCACCCCCGGGGTTGGCCAGGTCGTAGGCCACCTTGACCGCGGTGACCGTGGCGTTACGGAAGAAGGCCAGGTTATAGGCGTATCGATGCCGGGGTGGGAACTCCTCATAGACAAAGGACCCGTCGGCGAGGTCAGAATCCGGGAGGCCGTCATCGTCGAACTCAACGTCCTGCAGATCGGTGATACATCGCTCGACCACCTGGTTCGCCGCCGCCATCATCGCTCCGCGCCGAGCATGCGCGGCATCCCGCTCATCAGCGGGAATATCGGCGGGTAGGTAATCGTGGTATTCGTCATCGGTAACGTTCTCGTCATCATCGTCACCGGCATAGAGGGTGAACACCCGGAGTGGCAGGCTGGGAATTCGCACACGACAGGAATCGTTGATCAGTCCTTGTCTGAACTGCCGCTCATCATCCGGTTCGGTCACAGCGATTCTCTTCCCTGACGCGTCAGTCACCTGAGCGTCAACCGTACCGGCCCGCCAGTTCTCGTCATCGGGTGCCAGGGTCGACGCAGTTAGTCACGCGGCTTGATCGGCTTGCGCATGGCGACATCGTCCGCGATCAACAAGCGCGGGCGTAGTCTCGCGGGCGACGTGCCCGAGGTGTGGTCGAGGCCCTGGGTGACTGGGCGACCGTACCCAGAGTCGTTGTGTGCGACTGCGTGTCGTCGTCGATGAGGGATCTCGCTGAGAGTTCCGCGAACAGGTAGCGAGTTTAGTCCATAATGGACAATTAGTGCCGGTTCTGTTTTTCGCTGTGTCCTTTGTGGGTGTGGCCGGCGACGTGGCGAGGCGGTCGGCGTCGGAGTGGTGTATGGCGAGGGAGTGGTTGGCGGGCAGGTGTTTGAGTGGATATGTGGGTTGGTACGAGTTGGGGGATGGGTGTTGGTGGTGGTGTGGTGGTGGGTGGGTTGTTGGTGATGGTGGTGGGGTGTCCGGGTGTGGTGTGGACGAGGTTGTCGTGGGTGAGTTGGGTGATGGCGCGGTGGGCGGTGCTGGGGGCGCAGTGGTATTGGGTGGCGAGGGTGTGGAGGTTGGGTAGGTGGGTCCCGGGTGGGTAGGTGCCGTTGGTAATGGCGGTGCGCAGGTCGTGGGCGATTGCCCGGTATGGGCTGGTGGGTGGTGGGGGTGGTTGCGGTGCGATGGTGAGGCGTAGTGGTAGGCGGTTGACGAGGAGTGTGGTGGCGCGTTGGTCGGCTTCGTTGATCCAGGCGGTGTAGGTGTTGAGGGTCATGGCGGCGTCGGCGTGGCCGAGTCGGCTGGCGACGGTGCGGAGGTTGACGCCGGCGAGGATGAGTTCGGTGGCGTTGTAGTGGCGGAGTTTGTGCAGTGTGGTGCGGATTCTCAGGCGGGTGGTGAGTCGGCGGAAGCGTTGGCTGAGGGTGTTGGGTGCGATGCAGGTTGATCCGTCAGGTGCGGTGGAGAACAGAAAAGCGTTGGGGACGAGGGTGATGCCGTGGGTGGCGGCGTGGTGGCGGCGGTGGTTGAGGTAGGCCGCGATGAGGTTGGTGGTGTCGGGGTCGAGGCCGATGCGGCGGTGTTGGTGGAGTTTGGTGTCTTTCTCGATGAGGTTGGGGCCGTCGTGGGCGATGCTGGCGTGGATGTGTAGGACGTGGCGGTGGGCGTCGAAGTCGTTCTCGCGTAGGGCGGAGAGTTCGCCGCGGCGGGTGCCGGTGGTGATGGCGGTCCAGGTGAGGACGCCGAGGAGTGGGTCGGGTTCGGTCCAGAGGTGGGTGAGGATGCGGGTGACCTCGGCGGGGTGGGGTGGTTGTGGGTGGGGGCGTGGTTTGGTTGGTGGTTTGGCCAGCGCTGTCGGGTTGGTGGTGGTCCACTGCCAGCGTCGGGCGGTTCGGTAGGCGCCGCTGATGAGGTAGTGGACTTTGCGGATGCTCGCGGCGGACAGGGGCCGGCAGTGGTGGTCTGGATCGCGAGGCTGCCGTGGGGCTTGGGGTGGTTGTGTGGTGCAGTGCTGGCGGCAGCGGGCGAGGGTGGCGTAGAGCGCGTCGAGTGTTTCTGGCGTGATCGCGTCGATGGCGCGGTCGCCGATCAGTGGCTTGATGTGGTTGCGGTGCGATCCGTGGTAGCCGGTCTTGGTGGTGACCGCCGCGTGCAGTTTGTCGATGTGTTCGTTGATCAGGTCGGTGAGGGTCGCGCTGGCGCGGCGCTGGTGGTGTTGGTCGATTTGGTCGATGAATCGCTGGAGAACTCGTTGCGCCTGGTGTTCGGCGGTCGGGCCTGCGGGGATCGTCGCCGATAGATAGTGGGGTCTACGGGTGATCGGGTCGGTTCCGGAGTAGATGCGTATCCGTAGCGATCCACTGGGCAGGGTGTCGATGTGGCCACGGGGACGGGTCCTGCGGGGTCGGGTGGCTGGTTGCATGGCGGAGTCCTGTCGAATGTGCGCGGATCACCAAGCGATGGGCGGACGCGGACATCGACCGCTCATGGCATGACTGCCCGCGCGGCGTCTACTGGGGCTGTTGACGCTGCTGCTAATGGCAGTCGTAGCGACTGGCGTTCGAGGAGCGACGCCATCTCATGGACGTCGCGTGACACAGTCCTTCACCGCTACTTACGGCCAGACGCGGCGAGGATCCGTGCAGGTAGACGGCTTGCTCAAGGAGCGTGGCAGGACATTCGACTGCGCGCAGGCTTTCGCCACGGTGCGCGGTGACTGGGCCGGCTCCTGGGCGTGGCCTGGCGGCTCTGTTTTGCCTGCGAGAGACCGGCGTACGTGCCATCCTTCGACGGGCCGCACACGATCGGTCGGTCAGTATGTCCCTTGTCTGCCAGCGGCTGGCGGAATCGCTCCAGACCGCTCTCATACCACATTTCATGTCACGCGATCCCTTTCAAGATCGCTGACAGAAGCCGTTTTCACTGCTCAGACTGGGTGCCCCCGGCAGGAATCGAACCTGCGACACACGGTTTAGGAAGCCTCTACCAGCATCAATGGTCTCGTCTTCAGTCCCAATAGTACCCAATGGCCACCCTGTTAGCCACGGTTTCCCGTCACGGTCCCTGTCACACGGGAGGGGCGCGATGGGTGCGGAGGTGGCACGGGATCTGTCCGTGTGAGTCGCAGTGTCACCTCCAACGAGGTGCGCATTGGCCGCGTGGCTTGTGGCCGCCATCGGTTGGAACATGTGGACAGCGTAGAGGACCTTCGCCGTGAAGGACGGCCTTGTTCGGCCTGGTTGATGTCATGAGGCTGGCCCGCGATTGTTGATCTTGTGTCGACATATCCATCTGTGAATGAAAACACAGAGGTGGCTGGTGCTCATTGTGGGGTGTTTGTCAGTACGATCGTGAACGGTTGGGCTGAGGTAATCGCTATTTGTACTGAGTTTGCCCCGGAGGGCGTCGCGTCATTGGTGGTGCGGAGAGCCTGGTTGTCGACAAGCTTGATGTGTTGATTGTTGGGGAGTGTGTCGTGCTTGGGTGAAGTTGATATGTTGCGCTGGTTAGCTTGTGAATTGCGGATGCCTGCGACGTGTCGATGCGATATTTGTCGCGCAGTGCGGTGTCTGTGAGCGGCTCGTGGTCGTGGTTGAGGTTGTGGGGTGGGAACGGGGAATGGGATCTTGTTGGGTGGCGGTGTTGGTGTTGGTGTGCGGAGCGAGGTCGGTGCGGCGGCTAGGACAATTGCGCGGCGGCCTCGGCTGACGGTGATGAGTTTCTGTTCGGCCAGTTGCGTTATGGCGCGATGGATAGTTCCGCGGGAAACGTGATAGTGGGTGGCGAGTTCGTTGTTGGTGGGCAGTGGACTGCCCGTGGGGTAGGTGCCGTTGGTGATGGCGTTTCGGAGGTCGGCGGCGATCTGTTGGTAGAGGCCGGAGGGTTGGGGGATTGGTTGGTGGCGGGGTGGTGGGGTGAGGCGGACGGGGATGCGTTGGGTGAGGGTGGTGGTGGCGTGTTGGTCGGCTTCGCTGATCCAGGCGGTGTAGGTGTTGAGGGTCAGGCTGGCGTTGGTGTGGCCGAGTCGGCTGGCCACGGTGCGGAGGTCGACTCTGGCGAGGATGAGTTCTGTGGCGGAGAAGTGGCGCAGTTTGTGCAGTGTGGTGTGAATGCCGAGGCGGACGACGAGTCGGCGGTAGCGCTGGCTGAACGTGGACGGTTTGAGGCGTCGCGTTCCGTCGGGTGCTGGGGAGAAGATGAACGCGTCCGATCGCAGTGTGTCGCCGTGGCGGTCGGCGTGTAGTTCGCGGTATCGGCGGTAGGCGAGGAGGAGCGCGGTGGTGTCGGGGTCGAGGGCGATGTGGCGGTGTTGATGGTTCTTGGTGTCTTTTTCCACTGTGTGTCGGTTGTGTTGGGCGATGTTTCTGACGATGTAGAGGACGGGTCGGTCGGGGTGGAAGTCGGTCCAGCGCAGGGCGCAGAGTTCGCCGCGGCGGGCTCCGGTGATGATGGCGATCCAGATCAGGACGCCGAGATCGGGGTTCGGCCACGCGTGGGTGAGGATGCGGGTGACCTCGTCCGGTGTGGGTGGTTGTGGGTTGGGTGACGGGACGGGTGGAGGGCTTGCCAGTGGTGTGGGGCTGGTGTGGATCCATCCCCAGCGTCGGGCTCGTGTGTAGGCGGCGCTGATCAGGAAGTGGATTTTGCGGATGGTGGTGTCGGACAGCGGTCGGCATGCGTGTCGGGGTGACTTGTCTTGGGGTTCGGCCCTGGTGGTGGTGGGCCTGTTGGTGATCGGGCGGTGGGCGGGGGTGCCGCAGTGGTCGCGGCAGCGGGCGAGTTCGGCGTAGAACCCGTCGAGGGTTTCGGGTGTGACAGCGTTGACACGGACGTGGCCGATCAGCGGCGTGATGTGGTTACGGAGATAACCGCTGTAGTTGGAATGGGTGTGGGTGCCGGCCCGCATGACCGCGAGGTGACGCTCGAGCAAGAGGGCCAGTGTGGCGTTGGTTTGTGGGTGGCGATGTTCTTCGACTTGGACGACCAGTCGTCGGCGCGCGGCTTCGGCGTCCCGTGCGGCGGTGGGGCCTGCAGGGACGGTCTGGGATAAATAGTGCTCACGGTGCGTGAGTGGGTCGGTGCCCGCGTAGACGCGTACTCGGAGTGATCCGCTGGGGAGCGTGTCGATGCTGCCGCGGGGGCGAGGAGCGCGGGTGGTGGGGGCACGGCCACCTGAGGTCGTGCCACGAGTGCTGGCACGCATGTCCACAATGTACGCCGCAGCAGTGGTGTATGCGCAGGTCAGTCTTTGTGTGGCCGAACTGTGACCGGTGCGTGCGCGAACCGAGCCGATGTAGACACAGTGGTCCTTCTAGGGCGACGTAACACGTGATGGTGTCTACCTGCACATTCAACCTGCTGGACATTTGTGCTGCGAGTGGAGTGGCCAGTGCGGCCACGGGAAGGTCGTTGGCCACGCTGGACAGACGCTGCGGGGCCTGAGATCGCTGATCCAGTTTGGCCAGTTCGGCCATGATGTACAACGTGCTGCTATCGCATAGGGACTCACTCGTCCGAATCAATGGCAATGCAGGTGTCCGGGGTCGTGCTGCGGGGAGGTGGACATGCGGGGCCGTTATCTCCTGCCCCGGCTAGCAGCGCAGCGTTACGTCACGGTGTCAGACTGTCCTGCGCCATCGGTGACGAATCGATCGCCAACTGGCGCCAGAACTGGTGATGCCGGGTGATTGCTGAGGGGCAGTCAGCCAGTGCAGGGCTCCTGGAGGCCAGCTGGCGCCAGCGTGGTCACCAGCAGTCGGGAATGGATCGCCAGCAGCGGTGTTCGGAGGTCGGCCGTCTCGCCGCATATGCGGAACTATGGTGACGGCTGGTGATCGATCAACCAGTCGTCGCCAGCGTCGCCCGGGCCTGGTGAGGTGGCGTGCGCCGGGTGTGTGACGGCGTTACTGCTCTTCCCTGGGGTGGTGGTCGCGTGATCCGGGCGACGTCGACGCAGCTGTCGCGCCGCAGATGGTCACCACGAACTGCTCAGAGGCCTAGCGATTTCGCCATAGATTTGCTCGGGCTCGTAGCCTGCGTACGGATCCTCGTCGGAAAGTTCGAACTCTCCGGGAATCCGGGTCAGTTCGAGCTTGTCGCTGTCGAGGCGCAGGCCGCACAAGGCGCACTCGAAGGCGGAGGGATGGAAGCTGACGACAGCGCCGGGTGCTCCCTCGTCGTCAGGTGCCGCATGCCAATCGACATCGGTGCGCCCATACAGCCGGCCACGCCCTTCACAGGCCGGGCAGAGGCAGCGTGCCTGGCGGGCCGCTACGACAGGACGCAGCTACTCATCACGCCCCAGAACACGCCTCGTCGAAATCCTCGACGACGAGCTCGGCATCGACAGCCACGATGACGTCACCTCCGATTGCTGGGTGAATTCGCCTCAGCGCATGGCGCTTGGATCCGTGGCCCACAGAGCGTTTTCCCTCGGCGTTTGTTGGACAACACGCCTGCCACAGTCATTGTGCGGATGGCCGTTGTCCGGACAGGACGCGGATGATGTCCATCCGCATCTCCGCGGCTGACTGGTAGCGGTTGGCGGCTCCCTTGGCCATGGCCTTGAGCACGATCGCGTCGAGCTGCGGGCTGACCCGGCTGTTGACCTGGGACGGCTTGCGCGGGTCCTCCCGCACGTGCTGGTAGGCCACGGCCACAGGCGAGTCACCCGTGAACGGTGGTTCGCCGGTCAGCAGTTCGAACAGCACGCAGCCGGTCGCGTAGACGTCGCTGCGGGCGTCGGCGGTCTCGCCACGGGCTTGTTCCGGGGGCATATACATCGCGGTGCCGATCACTGTGGTGGTCTGTGTGACGGCCGCCTGGCCGTCGCGCACCGCGCGGGCGATACCGAAGCCGATCACTTTGACCGTACCGGTCTTGGTGATCATCACGTTGGCCGGTTTGACGTTGCGGTGGATGATGCCGTGCCGGTGGGAGAAGTCGAGCGCGGCGCAGAGGTCGGCCATGATCTCCATGGCGCGCCGGCCCGGCAGTGGGCCCTCGGTCTTGACGATGTCGCGCAAGGTCCGGCCGTCGACGTACTCCATCACGATGTACGGCAACGGGCCGTACTCGGTGCGCGTCTCACCGGTGTCGTAGACAGCGACGATGGCGCTGTGGTTGAGCGCGGCCACGTTCTGGGCCTCACGCCGGAAGCGCTCCTGGAACTGCGGGTCCCGTGCCAGGTCGGCACGCAGCACCTTCACCGCGACGTCACGACCGAGCCGAACGTCGCGACCTTTGTGAACCTCGGACATGCTGCCGTAGCCGAGCGTCTCGCCCAACTCGTAGCGGTCGGACAGCATGCGTCCGCCTCGATCGGATATGGACGGCTCTGCGAGTTCTTCGGTGTCGTCCTTCTGGCGGCGCTTTCGCCACGGGATCAGGCGTTTGCGATTTTCCCTCTTTAGTCGTTCTTCTTCGGTGAGTTCGTCGTGAACGGCGGAGAACCGCGCGAGGGTAGCGTCCACCCGGCGGATCTGCTGGATCTCGTCAGAGGTGGCCTCCATTTCTGTGGTGATGCTGATGGCGTCCACGTCCTGCTGCTGGTGTGGCGGTTCGCGCTTGAGCACCGGTGACAGTTCCTCGTGGTCGCGCTGCCCCATCTGGGTAATGGTGTGGGTTTGGCTGGCGAGCAGGCGTTGAAGGCCGGAAGCGGCTTCTGCGAATGGATGCGCGTCGCCCGCTACCAGCGTTGTGGCGTCTGGGTCGACTACTACGGCCGGAAGGCCGAAGGCGAGAACGGTTGCCTCGGGAGCACCAGCAATGTGACGTGTGATGGCGTCGTATGTGTGCCATGCGTCGTGGTAGGTGAGGTGGGCCCGGAGCTGTTCCGCAGCACCGTTATGGAAGGACAACACGGGCTGATCCGCACCTGGGTTCACCGTTTCCAGCAGTCCGCTGACGAGGAACTCAGCCACATCGGACAAGTCCGCGTCGCGTACCGCCGTATGCCGGATGAGGTCCAGCAACGGCAGGCTGAAGCGCGGGAAAGGGGAACACAACACGGCCAGCCGGGCAGCACAGGGCGAAGCCGTGTGCAGGAAGGCGTCGACGCGGTCAGCGACCGGTTTCTCCTCGACAAGCATCGAGGCTGAATCGGTGATCCAGTCCAGGTTCACCAGGATTGCTTCACAGCCGTCAGGTTCCGCGCGCATCAACGCCTTGGCCCACTGGGCGAGACCGGGGGCGGTGAAGCTGGAGAACGGGATCGGCAGCCAGGTTCCGTCCGGTTCGAGTGCCTGCAGGGCAAGGGGGAGGTGGAACCTGAGGGAGTTGCTTCGTGCGCCTGGGAAGGCAGGACGTGCCACTGTGGTGGGTGATGCCAGACCGGAGTAAGGCCACAGATGGGGTGGCAGCGGGTCGATCAGTACCAACGGCGCTGTGGTTGCCAGTGTGTGGACCAGGTGCCATGCGGGTTCTGTTCGCCAGCCCGCGGAAGCGAAGTCGGACAGCAATATCACCAGTCGCCGTCCACCTGGTATGGCCGCGCGGCGAGCTGGGTTGTCGACAGTGCCGTGCTTGTCGGTAAGACAAGCGCTGGAAGGATCGAGATGCCAGACGTAGGTGTTGCGGAACGCGCCGATGCCACGCAGCAGCGCGATGAACGCCGTGATCTCTCTGCGCCACACGGCCATTGACGAAGTTGTGTCAGCGATCACGACCACGTCGAACCAGCGTTCTGGTTCGGGCTTCAGGACTGGGGAGAGGATCCCGCTGCTCGCGTAGGCGTCGACCGTCGCGTCGATGTCCACGATACGTCTCGACCCGTGCAGCCACGGTCGTGTCAGTGGCTGGAGGGCACGAGCGAACAGCTGGGATGCCGTGAACGCCTGCGGTGGCCGGACGACGATCTCGTGGCCGGGGACGCTGTCACGGCCGCCGGGCAGGCGTTGGCGCAGGGTGCCCGGTACGAGCGGGTCTTCGGCGAGCGGTTTCGGGGTGTGCGTCACCGGGTTCGCTGGCTCGGGCTGCCCCGGTGACGGGACCGCGTCCGGTTCCGTCGACCCGAGTTCGTTGCCCGCCATGGTTCCCAGCCACAGGGCGTCAGCGATCGACCACACGTCGAGGTCCGGTTCCGCGGACGTGAGGGCGGCCAGTACCCGGTGGAGCGACTCAGTCATTCGCCAGGTCGCGCAGCAGCAGATCCCGGATCTGGGCTGAGTCGGGCACGTGCGTCTCCCTCAGCACGTAGACCGCGTTGAGCAACTGGTCGATAGCCAGCCGTTCGCCCTGCTCGATTCGTTCGACGAACTCGCCGACCAGTGCGCTGGCCGCGTCCGTACCGCCCAGGTGCGCGCTGATGATCCGCTCCAGCATCCGCACGGTCGGCCGGGGCATGGTGAACCGGATGCACCGGCGGAGGAACGCCTCCGGGAAATCGCGTTCGTCGTTGCTGGTCAACACGATGAACGGGAACTCGCGGCAGCTGATCCGGCCGTTGTGGACCGCGGTGGTCTCGGTGCTGTCCCACAGCCGGACGCCGATCTCGCGGACCGGGTGCCTTGCCAGTTCCGGGATCTCGAACTCGCCGCGTTCCAGCACGTCGAGCAGGTCGCTGGGCAGGTCCATGTCGCTCTTGTCGACCTCGTCGATGAGCAACGCGCGAGGCCGTCCCGACTCAGTCGGCAGAAGTGCGGTCCCCAGCGGCCCCAGTTGGAGGAAATCCGCGATGTCGTCTCGATCGGCTTCGGACGGCGCGTGGGCCAGACGCAGGTTCTGGGCGTGGATCCGGCCGAGCGCGTCGTACCGGTAGAGGGCTTCCTTCAATGTACTGCGCGAGGTCACCTGCCAGCGCAGCACTCGCCCGAGAGCGAGTTCGTGCGCGACCTGCTCGACGACGGTGGACTTGCCGAAACCCGCCGGTCCGCGCAGCAGCAGGGGTCGTCGGAGCAGCACCGCGGCGTTCACCGCCTCCACCAGCCCTGGTGGTGGCTGGAACTGGTGGTGCTGCGACGCGCGCGGGAATGTGCGCCACGGTGGTGCGGGCGGCGGGGTGACCGGTCGTTCGATGCCGTCACCGCGGTAGAAGGGAGCCCACGTCATCGCGACCTGCTCTCGTTGTCGATCATGTCAGGACCGGACTTCCCGGTTGTCGAACCAGCGGCAGAACTCGAGCCAGTCAGCGTCGTGCCAAGCGGTGCGTACGGAAAGCAAACCGGTGGTGCGCCCGTTGGCCTGTTCGCGGAACGCCACCGTGAACTCGCCCGGCAGGGCGTCCCATCGTTTGCGCACCTCGTCTTGCCAGGTCGTGTCGGTCGCACCTGCGGCCGAGGGCCACAGGAGCACCGGCGAATACTGCAGAAGCAGGTCCAGGACCTCGGTGAGGTTGGCCGGGCGGTGATCGATTCCGATCGCACGCGGGAATCCGCCCAGCTTCAGCCGACGGCCGAGCTCGCGGACATCGCGCAGGTCGGCCTGGGTCACCCAGTCGATCGGCACGTCGGGATCGTTGTCGATGCGGTGCACCGCGTCCCGGGCCGAGTCGTTCATCCTCCGCTGGAGTTGCCCCCGCTGGAGTCGTCCGTTCCACTGGGTGAGGACGCTGTGCCGGGCACCCAGCAGGTACTGGCCGTCGTCGACTTCGCGGGGGTTCCAGTCGGCCAGCACGTTTGTGGGCACCGCGATGTCGACACTGCGCAGGTTCTCGCCGGGGCGGCGTTCGCTGTGCGCCCAGGCGAGCGCCCGCACGACCAACTGTTCGGCACTGGTCGGCGATGGACGTGGGCACGTGAACGTCTTCTGCGGCACTGTAGTGGTGCCAGGGCGCAGCAGCCACGCCCGGACGCTCTTCGGCCAGCCCGCCAGCTTGCCGGTCGCGACCAGGACAAGTTTGGGGTCGCTGCGCGTCGGCGTCGCTGCGAGGGCTGTGTACGCGTCGTTGAGCTCAGCGACCAGCCCTCGTGACTGCGCCCACTCCCGCAACCGGGTCTCGCAGGCCGGTGTCCCGGTTTCGATCGCCAGTGCGGTGACCAGCTCGACCAGCGGCTGCCACGGGTTTCCGCCCACCGTGGCCACTCGGAGCGCGGCTTGCTCGAGCAGTTCGACGACGAGCGCGGATCCCGACAGCCGCTGGGTGAAGACCCGGGCCCGCTGTGCGGCACAGCGCAGTGTGCGGGTCGAGACCTCGCCGAAGCCGGTCCGGATCAGGTCCGCGGCACTCAGCGCGAGGGTGATCGCGTCGACCACCCGGACAACGTGTTTGGCCGGGAAGTCGGTCGACAAGGCTGCTACGGCACGTAGTTCACCAAGGGAGGCGGTCGACCATCCCGCGGGACGCGGGTAACCGGGGTCCCACGCGTCGAGGGCCGACTCGAGCTCGGTGCGGCCCAGCCGCCCGATGCTGCCCAGGATCGCTGACGAGGCATGCGTTCGATTGCGTGCCAGCCAGAGGAGTCCGGCGTTCTCACCGCCGAACACGAACTGAGCGGGCTTCTGCCGGGTGAGACTGGCACGCAGCGGGGGAATCAAGTCGTTGGTGAACAACAGTTCGGCGGTACCGCCGATGCCGGTACGCACCAGCCTGGTGAGAGCGAAGGTGAAAGCCATGTCGTACGACCGTTGGTTCGCCGCTGACGACATCAGCACAGCCAGGTCGGTCCGCCCTTGGGCCACACCGCCGACGATGCGTGACACGTCCGGTACGCCCGCACCGGAGTGGCAGGTGTCGAGCACCGCGAGCACGCCCTCGATGCCCAGATGCTGAACGACTTCGCCCAACAGGGCGCCGATGTCGATCCCACCCGTCGGCTTGTCGTGCTCGGTGTTGTGTGCCATGTAGTACAGGGTGGAGTCGCCGACCAGGAAACCGTGGCCGAGGAAAGCCAGGATCAACACGGCGCCCTCGGCGGCCGCACGGTCCGCCGCTGCACGGACGGCTTGACGGATCTCAGTGTCGTTCGCGTCGTGAAGCAACAGTTCACCTGTCGCCGCGCCCAGATCGGGCGCGGCGAGCATGTCGCTGAGCTGCATGGCTGCGGTGTCGAGCCCCGGCAGATGGTCTTCGCCGTCGCACTGGGTGGCGACGACCAGGAAGTGCCGAGGTCGCTGGGCTGTCATCCGCGCAGTGCCTCCACGATCCGCCCTGCGACTTTGGCCTGCGCGAGGTACTTGGTAGCGCTGTGCACCCACAACCCGTCGGAATCCACCCGTTCGCTGGTGGGCACGACACCCGCGGCGTTGACGGCGATGTGCTTGTCCAGCCTCGGGCGGGACACGACGATGTCGTCGCGGTCCCAGAAGTTCAGCCACTGTTCGACGCGGGGCGGCGTCGCAGGTGGGGCCGGGCGCAGCCGGTTCAGCACCACGGCCGCGGTGGCCAGGGGCGAGCCGAGGGTGACGAACAGCTGAACCGGTCGCGCGTACTCGTGCAGCGCCTCGAACGCGACCACCGATCCGAGCGAATGCGCCACCACGACGACTGGCCGGTTGCTCGGCAAGCTCGACAAAACTCTGGCCCGCACGACGACGTCGAGTGAATGTCCGTGCCGAAGCTCCTTACGGCCCAGGTAACGCCCGACTTGGGCGAGAGCGAACAGCAGCCGCCGCTCAGACGTCCACTGACCGGCCCGGCGCAGCGGCTGGATCCGCAGCAGCGACGTCACAGCCGAACCCAGGATCCGCACAACCTGCCCGAAACCCTGTGCCCCCGTGGCGTCAAGCTGCGCTTTCGCCTCGACCAGCGCACTTTTGGTGTGCGGGTCGTCGGTACCCTCGAGCAGCTCGTCCACGATCGTTTCGAGAAACCCCACGAGGAACAGCGCGTCGTCCCCGTCCATGGAATCCGTGGCGCCCTGCGCGCCGCTGTCGATCATCAGGTCGCTGTAGTCGGCGAACCTGATGTCCTGAGCAGCGAGAACACCCGCGAAGTCGCTGTGCCCGGCCTCACGGGCGCCGTTGCTTAACGCCATCAGCCACTCTGTGCGTTCGCGTTCCGCGTCCCGCCTGCCGCCGATCCCGTGCACGAGAACCAGGACAGGAGATAATCCAGCGGCACCAGAGCCGACCATTCAGCCTCCACTGACTTCGCGACCGCGATGATATGACGTGCCCGGTAATCGGTAGACGGCAATGGAGTGTTTCACGCTAGTCCGTTCGGGTGGCGTTCAACTCGGCGCTGGCCTGTCGATGTACTTGTCTAACTGTGCCTGACCTGCATGTGGACACCATAGTTGATCAAATCTGGGTACGTTGTTAAACGGCCTGCCAGGCGGGTACCGTGAACACCTTTTTGAGGTCGCAGTCGCGGGTCAGCTTTAGCAGATCCGGTTTCTCCTTGCGGGGCAGGCGCCGCGCGATGTCGGTCAGGAACGCCATGCTAGAGGCGATCCGTTCGCCATCTGTGTGGTGCACACCGACCGCGGACCGCAATTTCGATCCAGGACGTTCGTGCGTGCGCTGTTGAAATGGGCTGGTGCCCGCGTGGTCGCCAGTGGCGGCGAGCGGGACCAGTCGAGGCGCCCAGAGCCGGGTCGTCGAGGTCGATGTGAAACCGTGGTGAAGGCGACGCTGGACTGGTGACGGGTTGGTGACAGGTCGAACCAGTGGTCACCAGTGCCGCCAGGCCTGGTGAGCTGCAAGTTTTGCCGGGATGCGGGACACCGAGACGGTCAAAGTGCTGTTCAGTCGCGACTATGAAGAGGGCCGTTCGACGGCGCCGCCATGTTTGCCGCGTGTCTGTGATCAATGGTGTCGCTCAGTGGGGTGAATCGCGATCCCCCTGCTCGGAGCCGCTGGAGTGATGGTGCTGCAGCTGGGTGATGGGATGCCATGATGTAAGTGATGTGGCGAGTTGGTAGCTGGGAGGAGGTGCGGGTGTGGCGACGGCGGAACTGGTCGCTGAGTTGGTGCGGGCTCATACCCAGGGCGACGAGCGTCGGTGGCTCAACCTGCTGTCTCAGCTGATCGCGGCCGAGTCTCGTGCTGGGCACACTCGGCAGGCGGCGCGGTTGCGTGAGTTGCTCGCGGAGGCTCGGGAACTGGAGTCGAGCCAGGCGAAACGTGCCGCGACTGGTCGGCCGATCCAGCTGGCGCGTGCTCCTCGTGACCTGGCTGATGTGCTGGACGTTCGCTACAGCGATGTGCGGCTTACTGACCTGGTGCTCTCGTCAACGTTGCGTGACAGCGTTCAACGGGTTCTTGATGAGCAGCGGATGGCGGGCAGGCTCATTGAGCATGGCCTGGCTCCGCGTCGTCGGCTGCTGCTGCATGGGCCGCCGGGGTGCGGTAAGACGATGGCGGCCCATGCGCTGGCTGGTGAGTTGGCGTTGCCGCTGGCTCGTGTACGCCTGGAAGTGTTGTTCAGCCGGTATCTCGGAGAGACGGCTGCGACGCTGACGGATATTTTCGACCACATCAGCCGTGTCCGGGCGGTGTATTTGTTCGACGAGTTCGACGCGTTGGGCAAGCACCGGGGTGACGAGTTCGATGTGGGTGAGGCCAAGCGTGTGGTCGGAACGTTCCTGCAGCTGCTGGACGCCGATGACAGTGACAGCCTGATTGTCGCCGCCACCAACCTCGGTGGTGCGCTGGATCATGCGTTGCTGCGGCGGTTCGATGATGTTCTCGAATTTCCACCGCCGACGGAAGAATCCATCGCCGTTCTGCTGCGTCGGTTGCTCCGTTCTGTGCCGGTTGATGATGACGCTGTGCGTAGATTGGCGCGGCTGGCGCGGGGGTTGTCGTTCGCTGATGTGCGGGTAGCGGTGGACAGTGCGCGGAAGGCCGCCATCCTGAGCGATAGTGAGTATCCGTCGGCCGAATCCATCGCATCTGAACTGAGCTCGCGCGTGCGGGGCGACAGCTTGTGATGGTGCGTGCATGATCCGGACGGGGTTGCCCCTGATCCGTGTGACTCGCGTCGTTGAGGAGGCGTATCGCGGTTTTGGAGGCGGCAAGAAGCGTCCGCCGCCTGCGCGTACCCGGGCGCAGCACGCGGCGAGGCTGCTGCGTTCGCTGGACGTGATCGAGCAGGCCCGGCGCGGCGTTGCCGAGCGGGCACCGGGCAGTGAGGGACAGCTGATCGCCGCCGCTGGCACCAGTGACCTCGCTGACTACGCGAGCAGTCTGGGCGACCGGCGTACCGAGGCCGTGTTGGTCGCCGTGGACCAGGGCCAAGCCTTGGTGCACGTCCGTACCGGCGCTCGGGCGCTGCGCCGCAAGATCGAGAAGTATCGGGATACCACGACGGCGACAGGCGTGCCAGCCAACCAGCCTCTCATCGCGCGTATCGACGACCTGCGAGTCCCCACGCTGGCCGATCTGAGTCTCGGGGAGTTCAGTGGCAACGATATTGAGGCTGGCGGAGCGTATTGGGTGGAGTTGTGGGCGCAGTACCGACTGCGGACAGCCTTCGGCGTCGGTCACCACCAGTCCGGGCATGCGGTGCTCGCCCATCAGCCGCGCCGCTTCCAGTGCGTCGGCATCCAAGCTGGTGACCGGATATGCCTCGGCCATTTCTCGTGCTTGCACATCCGCAGAATACGACCGGGAGAGTGGTCATGCCGATTTCCTCTCGTGGTCTTGACGCGCGCCGGTGGGCAGGTTGTCGGGTGGTTCCACCCGCAGTGCCTTGGCGACGGGGACGTCGGTGGAGGAGTGCAGGACGATCGACAGGGCGATCGTGATGGCGACGAGGTCGAAGATGTGCTCACCCGCGGGGATGCCGGACTGGAGGGCGAGCAGGCCGTAGACCACGGACGCGAAGCCCTTCGGGCCGAACCACGCCGCGGCGGTCCGTTCCCGTTGGGGCAGGCGGGTGCGTAGCAACGACAGGAGCATGCTCGCCGGACGTACGAGAAGGATTGCCAGCGCCGCGACGGCCCAGTCGCCCACGGTCAGATGAGAGATCCGCTCCGGCGTGATCAACGCGCCGAAGACCAGCAGCGCGCCGAACTTGGTCAGCTCGGACAGCAGGTCACCGAGCGGCTCGAAGTGCTCGGCGGCAGTCCGGTCCAGCGTGGCCAGGGTCGACCCGGCGATGAACGCGGCCAGGTACGGATTGGCGTGGGTGAGATGGCAGGACGCGAACAGCGCGATTGCGATCGCCAGTGGTCCGAGCGACTGCAGCCGTGGCTCAGCGGTGAGGATGCGCAACCGCCAGGCCAGCGCGACCGCGGCGGGGATGACGATGCCGAGGACCAGGCCAAGCGCCAGTTCGACGCCGACTTTGCCCAGGTCGGACTCCTGCCCTTTGGCCGTCGCCAGGAAGATCAGCACGAACGGCAGCGCGAGCCCGTCGTTGAGCCCGGATTCCACGTTGAGCAGGCGGCGCAGCCGCAGCGGGACATCGTCACGGCCGACGATCGCGGAGGCGAACACGGGGTCGGTGGGCGACAGGATCGCGCCGAGCAGCAGCGCGGTCGGCCAGTCCAGGCCCGCCAGGAAATGGCCGGGGACGGCGATGCCGATCATGGTCAGTGGCATCGCCAGGCCCAGTGCCCGCCCGGAAAGGCGCCAGCCCTCCTTCAACGCGGGCAGGTTGGCACGTTGACCATCAGTGAACAGAACCGTGAACAGCGCGATGTCGGCCAGGCTCGTGACCAGTGGGCCGGAAGGCGAGATGCTGATCAGGCCGAAACCACCCTGGCCAACCAGTGCGCCCGCGACCAGGAACATCAGCGCGGTCGACAGCACGGTTCTGGCAGCTACACCGGACAACGACACGCTGATCAGCAACACCACGCCGAACGCAAGCACCAGCGCCACGCAGGAGTCTCCCCTCGCCCTACTCCGCTCCACCGTGCAGCGAAGTGCCGACCAGACTTCCCGGCGCACCGCGCGTAAAGATGCCGCAAAAATCGATCAACCGCAAACCAGGCTGCCCGCTATGGCCTGTGTGTCTTTTTTGTAGGAATTGCCGGAGCAGGATGTGAGAGAGTGGCGTCGAACCTGTCGGATGGTGATGTCAGCGACGACGCCCACGCCGCCGAGGAGCAGGTGAGTCTGTGCTGTCGTCGACCAGTTCACGATTGTTTCTGTACATGCTCAGGACAATTGTTGCATGCGTCAAGCGTTCAGAGCTGTTAGCTACTTCTGAAGGAGGCGGTGGCCAAGGACGTCGAATGGCCGACTCTGGTGTTCTTCACCGGGCTGTTCGTGATGGTCGGTGCTCTGGTTAACACCGGGGTCATCGACGTCCTGGCGAAATCAGCTGCCGAGGCCACGGAGGATCGGCTGATGCCGGCCTCCGGCGTGCTGCTGTGGGCGTCCGCGGCGATTCGGCGATCGTCGACAACATTCCCTACGTGGCCACGATGAGCCCGGTGGTGGCCGATTTGGTGCAGTCAAATGGCGGCGGGGATCGGCGCAGGTGTTGTGGTGGGCTTTGGCTTTGGGCGCGGATTTGGGTGGTAATGCCACGGCTGTGGGTGCCTCGGCCAACGTCGTGATGCTGGGGGTCGCGGAGCGCTCCGGCCACAGGATCTCGTTCTGGCAGTTCACCAGGTACGGATTGGTCGTCGCCTTCGTGACCATCGTGATATCGATGGTGTACCTCTGGTTGCGCTACTTCGCTTTCGCCGGGTGATTGCGGGCTCCTGACCTGGTCAGTTCTTGTTTCGTTCCAGGAAGCGCAGCATCACCGCGATCGCCGTGAACCCCACGATCAGGATGATCGGGTAGAGGAGTTCGATCATGCGCTTGTCCATTCTCGCGACAGGCTTCAGTGACTGTCAGCGCACAATACCGTTGCTCACGGTGAGTGGGCAACGGAGCCGGCCACTTCGTCGCCGTTTACTTCGTACCCGTCAAACGGGGCGGGCGTCGGATTCGGTGAGAGACTGTGTCGGCTGATTGATGAAGGGGGAGGTATCGGGGTCGATGGCGGTGGTGGAGGCGGTCGCGGCGGAGGCGGCCAAGCTGGTGTCGGCTGAGCTCGCCGGAGCGGTGCTCAGAGGTGGCAAGCGGCTGGTCAAGCTCGTACGGGAGCGTGCGGGTGGACTGCCGAGCCGTGAGGATCTTGAGCGGCTGCTGGTGGAGCATTTGCGTCGCGATCCGTCCTTCGCGCGTGAGATCGGAGTGCTCGTCGCGGAGACCGTCGAACCGCGGAGCACTCTGGGGTGTGCGGGACCGCCCGAACCGTTCTTCGACCGTGAGGAAGCGCGGGTCATGGCCCCCGCCTCGGGCGTCTTCGTGATCGCGGGGCGCCGCGGAAGTGGACGCCGGTCGCTGGCGTTGAAGATCGCCGCCGACCGGGCAGACCAGTTCTCCTTCGGCGCGATCGAACTGGACCTCGACGACTGGCGTGAGGGGCAGACGCTGGCGGTGTCCCAGGCGAAGCACTACCTGCTGGCTCAGATCGGAATACCGGCTGGAGACATCGCCACGGACTCGCGGGCGCTGGACCAGCAGTTTCTGTCCGCCATGGTGACACGTCGGCTCCTGCTCGTGGTGCACGACGCCCGTGGCGTGAAGGAAATCGAGCCATTCGCGGCAGCGTCGGTCGCCAACCTCGTCCTCGTCACCACGTCCCAGCTCACTGACGATCTGCGGATGGCTTATCGACATCACGTTCTGCTTGATCGGCTGGAAGCCCGTGGTGGATGGGACATGCTGGCGAGTATCTGCGGTCCTTCGATGTTGCAGACGAATCCGCAGGCAACCGAAGAGCTGTTGGAGTTGTGCGATCACTTGCCACAGCCGATTACCTACGTCGGCGTGCAGTTGCAGCGCCGCCGCGGCCAGTCGGGTGCCGTTTCCGAATTGCTGGATCACCTGCGCGCCGTGGGCGTGGGCAACGCCCATGAAGTGGTCCGGGAGGCATTGTCCGAGACTTTTCGCGGACTCACGCGCGAATTGACCGCGGACTGCGTGCTTCTTGCGAGACATCCTGGCCCGGACTTCTCAGTGGACAGTGCACAGGCCCTGCTCGGGCGCCCGGCACTGCCGGTGATCGACGGGCTGACCGACGCGGGCATGGTCAGTTCAACCGGGTCCGGCCGGTGGCGCCTGCATCACGCCGTGCGTACGTACGCCGTCGGACTGGCGGAGACGATTGGTGTCGACTTCACCTCGGGCTTCCTGCGTCTGCTGGACCACCAACGTGACCGTGCGGTCGGTGCCGACTTCGCCGACGGCGCCGACCGTCTTCGTCGTTATCCTCGCCCGGATGTCATCCGTCAGGTACGTGCCGACGAGACGATATCGGCCTTGGACCAGGAACGAGCAGGGCTTCTCGAGCTTGTCCGCGAGGCGAGCCAGCAGGGGTTTCACACCGCGGTGTGTCAGATCGGTGGCGCCCTTGAAGTGATGGTGAACAAGAAGGGCGGTTACCACTGGTACTGCTCGCTCAATGAGCATGTCATCGCCAGCGCCGAGGCGCTGCTGGCCGAGGCCGGGCCGGACAAACCGCTCGCGCTCGTGGCCCGTGTGCACATGATGCAGGCCCGGATGTTCCTGCTGATGCACGTGTTCGACCGCGCCAGGGCTGAACTCGACAAAGCCTGGCCGTACGTCGAGCGAAGTGCCGACGAGCAACTCCGATCATCCTTCCTGGAGTTCGCCGGACGACTGAGTGAGGAGTGGACGAAGGCGAGTGGCTCGCCCGACTACCGAGAGGCCATCGGCTACCTCAGTCAGGCAGTCGACATCGACAGGTCCATCCAGGACGGTCGTGCCTTCGGAATCCACGTACGGATGCTCGGCAACGTCCTCGTCGAGGCCGGTCGCGCCGGTGAGGTTCGGCCGATGCTGGAAAGGGCCATGTCGTTCGTGACCGATGGTCGCAACCAAGCCCGTTTCCACATGGTCATGGCCCGGGCGGACATCGAGCTTCGCGCACTGGCGTCTGCCCGTGCCGCGCTGGATACCGCGCGGACGATCCTCACTGCCGCGGGGGCGAGTCAGTACAACTGGGAGTTGGAGGAGCGGGAAGCCGAGCACGCCGTCGCCGCCAAGCGAGTGGCCGACGCCAGAGCACGGTGGGCCGGTCTGGTTCAGGCCGCGTTCAACACCGGGCATCCCAAGGCGTACCGGTATCTCAACGAACTTGAACGAGTGGCTGGACGTGGACGTCGATAGTCCGCGAGCCCACGCGGATCCGCTCGACGTTCGCAAGGGGACGTCCTTGATCCCGTCTGACCTGCACCAGCGAGGCCAACAACAGTGGGTCGACGCTGGGAGCGTCGACCCTGAGCTCAAGGGCAGTTCCGTCTCGCGTCCACACCTGGCACGACGGCCCAGGTCCTGGCATCGCGGCGATTTCCGCGCGTGGCCACTGGCTCAGCGTCTCCTCGATCGCCGTGTCCCCTGATGACAGGTACAGGACAGTCGCGCCGTCGAGCTCAGTGACGGTGGCGTGGTCGACGTGGGCTGCGACATGACGGTAGCTCAGTTCCGGTTCGCCGACGGACATCGCTGGGTATCGACTCAGTCCGAGACCATCCGCAGTGGAGTCGACGCCTGCGACGAACGCGGCCACAGGCGGATTGTCGGCGCGGAACCCGGGAATGGGTGGGAACGCGGCCTCGTCCGTCGGCTCGGCGAGGTTCATCAAGCGATAGAGCAGCGGCCGCAGCCGGTGGGCCGAGCGAGTCTGATAGTTCGCACTACGGTCGACGATGTCCGCGTACATGCCGGGGATGTGGTCACCCATCGCGACCTCGAGCTGGCCACGCAGAGGACGGTCAGGATCCACGCGCGGAGCTAGGGAGTGCAGGGCCACGATGGGGGAGTTCGGCACGGACGTGGCCGACGTACCGGTCAGCAGAATCGGTTTGTCCAGTGCGGCTGCGTACAGCGCGAGCGAGCCTGAATCGGAGATGACGCAGCTCGCGGCTGTCAGGACCGAGCGCCATTCACCATGCGGTGGAACCAGGACCACCCCGGACCGGGTCGCTTCGGACAGCCACCCGCGCAGCCGCCACGTGCTGTGTGCCGCGTGGACGCCTGGATGCAGGACCAGCAGTACGGTGAACTCGTCGGCAGGCAGTTCGGACACCAGCCGTCCAGGAAGGTCGGCCATGCGCCCGAACAGGGACTCCGGTCCCCAGGTCGACGCGAGAACGACGACGTGTTTCCCCGCGGAATCAAGAACCTTGCGATGGCGCCGCGCGTGATGGCGAAACGCCAGCAGACGGTCAAGGCACGGATCGCCCACCACCACGCTGAGCGGTGCTGCTTGCGGGCACGACCGCCGAAGTTGGTCTCGTTGGTCCCGGTGCGACAACGCGATGGCAGCGGGAACCACTCGTTCGTCCTGAACCAGGCGAGCCGGGTCCATCCCGGCCACGACCGTTGTGCCAGGGTAGTGCTTCAGGAAGCCAAGCCCGTGTGGCACCAGCAACACAGGGGCGTTGAGTTCGGCGAGGCGGTCGTTCTCACTCGCCGCGATGGCCAGGGCGAAGCTGCTTCGGCGTGCGGCATCCCACGTGATCACGTGGGCTTCGAGGTTTCTGAGGTACGCGTCGATGTCGGAGCCGAGGATGGCGGTGTTCTGGTCGTCGTACGTGAAGAACACCTGGATCCGGCGATCGGGTGCCAGCAGCGAGAGGATGTCCAACAGCCGGGTCAGGGTAGTGAGTGTCCGGACGACCACCAGGACGTCTCGACTGGTGTCGACTGTCAGCCAATGACGAGGAAGGCCAAGGCTTCCGGGCTTCCGGGCTTCCGGGCTTCCGGGCTTCCGGGCTTCCGGGCTTCCGGTTGGCAATTCTACCATTTTCCCACTTCGTGCTGAGTAACCGGTGTTCCCGGCGCAGCCTACGTGGCAGGTCGGAAGACTGGCCTTGGGCAAGCAGCCTTCCGCCGTGAACTGCGTCACGCGACCGCGTGCTTGTGAGCACGTTTGGTGGAATCCGTCGAGCAAACGACGATGACGAAACTGCTGAATTTATTGGCTACGTCGACTGCGGAGTTGACGGAGGGAGCGACTGCCGGTGCGACGGTGGCAGTGCCAGTACACGCTGGTAGCTAGGTGCGCGGAATACACGCGTGGGCGGTGGTGGGCGCGCGTGCGAATGGATGATCGTCGGCCGGACCAGCCGATGTGGATGGTGCGCGCACGAGGGCGTCAGCTGTTCGACTCGTGGAGTTGTCGACCCGCCGACACGCGCACGCCGTAGGCCCTCGCGGGAACGGTCGTTAACGCACGTCCCAGGGCCGATCCGACCCGATCGCATACCCAGGCCAGTCCACGCGCCATCTTTCCGCAGTTGTGGCCTGCCTCACGTGAACCAATCCGCAACAAGCCGCGCCAGCGAAGGCACCGTGTCCCCCTGGCCGGCCCGAACACACGCGGTTGCCAGCACATCTCCCCACCGGAACGGAACTGCGGATGAACTTCATTCAATCGCTCATCACCCTGATCATCTCGATCGGCGACATCAACGTGTTCTGATCCTTGGACCGAACGCGGCCGACGATCGACGGTTCGGCCACATGAACGACCAGACCGGAGCAGTCTCCATGAGACCGCTCCGGTCTGTCCTTATTAGACAGAGCGGTCGGGGCGCGCGCTCATCGCCACGCGAAACATCTTCGCTACTCTTTGTGTCGATCATCACCCGTGCAATCCACCCCGTTCGGTGGACACGAATCGTCCGTGTAACCGGTCAAGAACATGCGCGGCAGCGACGCCGCGTGCCGGTTGCGGCACCCACACCCTGTGCGGAAACGGCGTGGCGGTGTTTCCGGAGTCAACACGAACGAAGGTGGGAGCACGGTGGTTCCTGGTCGCGGCGAGACGCTCGCCTTGACTGCTGCTCAGTCGGGAATCTGGTTCGCGCAGCGGCTTGAGCCCGACAACCCGATGTTCGCCATCGCGCAGTACCTGGACATTCACGGCGACGTGGACGTTGCGTCGCTGACACGAGCCGTGCGTCAGGTCCTGTCCGAAACGGACGCGCTGCGGTTGCGGTTCACGGAGATCGACGACGAGCCGCGGCAGTACGTGGCACCGCTCGGTGACTGGTCCTTGCCGGTGGTCGACTTCACGCCCGACACGGCGGGGGAGACCGCGGCGTTAGCGTGGATGTACCGGGAACTCGCGACTCCCGTTGACGTGTTCGAGCACCAGCTGTTCACGGCGGCGTTGTTGCGCGTGTCCCCGACCCGGTACTTCTTCTACCACCGCGTTCACCACCTGCTGGTCGACGGTTTCGGCGCGGCTCTTGTCGTGCGGCAGGTCGCGGACAACTACCGGACGCTGCAGGTCGGCGGCCAGCTTGAGCCCAGTGGTTTCGGCACTGTGGCCGAGGTGCTGCGCGACGACGTCGAGTACCGGCGTTCCGAACGGCACACCATCGACGGCGGCTACTGGCGGGCACGCTTTGCCGACCAGCCAGAAGCGACTGTCCTGTCGGACTCCTCAGCCGCGATGGCCACGAGCTTTCTCCAGCACACCGGGTGGCTCCGCCCCGACGAGGCCGAGGTATTGCGCAGTGCCGCGCGAGCCCTGCGCACCGACTGGTCCCCGTTCGTCATCGCCGCTGCCGCCGCTTACCTGCATCGCAGCTGCGGGGCCAGCGATGTCGTGTTGGGCATGCCGGTCACGGCCCGGCGTTCATCGTTGCTGCGCGCCACGCCGGCCATGGTGTCCAACATCGTGCCGCTACGGCTGCACGTCACACCCGCGACCACGATGGCGGAGCTGGTGGCGCAGGCATCGCGAGAGATCCGAGCCGCCCTGAAACATCAGCGCTACCGGTTCGAGGATCTGCGCCGCGACCTCGCGTTGCCGCGAGGCCAGCGCCTGCACGGCCCGACGGTCAACATCCTGCCGTTCGATCCGCGCATCGAGTTCGGCTCGCACGACGCGGCGATGCACAACCTGTCCGTCGGCCCGGTGGACGACCTGTCGATCGTCGTCCAGGGCATCTCGGCTGAACACGGCATTCGAGTCGACTTCGCCGCCAACCCCGCGCGCTACGGCGATGAGGAGGTCGCCGGCCACCGTGACCGCTTCCTGCGGTTGCTGCGCGCGGTCATGACCGCGCCCACCACCCCGATCGGCGCGGTGCAGCTGCTCGCGGACGACGAGCAGGACCGGGTGCTGCGCAGCTGGAACCAGACCGGGCACGACACCGAGCCCACGACCGTGCCGGAGCTGTTCGCTCGTCAGGCTTCTGAGACACCAGCTCGGATCGCCGTGTCAGACGGCACCACGACCTTGACGTTCGCCGAACTGGACGAACGAGCCGACCGCCTCGCACGCGCGTTGGCCGCGCGTGGCGCGCGGCCTGGACAGGTCGTGGCAGTCGCGGTGCGCCGCTCGGTGGACACGATCATCGCGCTGCTCGCGGTCAGCCGGGCCGGTGCCGCGTATCTTCCGCTTGACGTGAGCTACCCTGCCGAGCGGCTTGGCTACCTCATCGAGGACGCCACGCCGAGCATGGTGCTCACCGACCACACGACCCGTGAGTTGCTGCCCGTGCCCGCGTTGTTGCTCGAGGAGCTATACCACGAGAACGGGCCGCTGGTTGATCTCGTCGCGCCTGGCCCGCAGGACGTCGCGTACCTCACCTACACGTCCGGCTCGACCGGTCGCCCCAAGGGCGTCGTGGTGGAGCACGGCTCGCTGACCAATCTGTTTGAACACCATCGCCGTGGTGTGTTCGCGGCCGGGCGCGCGGCAACGGGCAAAGACATCCTGCGGGTCGCCCATCTCGCGGGCGTGGCCTTCGACGCCGCGTGGGATCCGGTGCTGTGGCTGCTGGACGGGCACGAACTGTGGATGGTGCCCGACCAGGTGCGGCGCGATCCGGAGGAGTGCGCCCGTTATCTCGCCGATGAACGCGTCGACTCGATCGAAACCACACCGTCCTATGTTCGCCAGCTGCTGGCCGCGGGGCTACTCGACGGCCGATTCCCGGCGGTCTGGGCGCTGGGTGGTGAGGCCGTCGATGGCGCGTTGTGGCGTGACCTGGCCGCTGTGGATGGGTTGACGGCGTTCAACCTGTACGGGCCGACCGAGGCCACAGTGGACGCTGTGATCGCGGCGATACCGTCGTCTGCCGAACCGACGATCGGCACGCCGGTGGACAACGCACGCGCCTACGTGCTCGACTCCGTGCTGCGACCGGTCGCGCCGGGTGTGGTCGGCGAGCTGTATCTCGCCGGCACGGGACTGGCGCGCGGCTATCACCGACGTCCGGCGCTGACCGCGCAACGGTTTGTCGCCAACCCCTTCGAGAAGGGCGGACAGCGGCTGTATCGCACCGGTGACCGGGTGCGGTGGTCGTCGAACGGCTCGCTGGAGTTCGTGGGGCGCGTCGACGACCAGGCCAAGATCCGCGGTGTGCGGGTCGAACCGGGTGAAGTCGAGGCGGCATTGATCGCCTTCGAGGATGTCGCCCAGGCGGCCGTGCTCGTGCACGGCAGCGGCGAGACAGCCAGGCTGGTGGCCTACACCGTCTCCGACGCGCGCCCGGACGAGCTGCGCGAGCGCCTGATCACGGCCCTTCCCGAGTACCTCGTGCCGCACACGGTCATCGCTGTGCCTGACATTCCTCTGACCCCCCACGGGAAAGTCGACCGCGCACGGCTGCCCATGCCGACATCGGCGACGGCGTCCGACGTGGACACAGCGCCGCGGACCGAGACCGAGCGGGTCCTGTGCCGGATCTTCGCCGACGTCGTCGTCGCCACCCGTGTCGGCGTGGACGACGACTTCTTCGCTCTCGGCGGGCATTCCCTGCTCGCGACCCGGGTCGTGGGCCGGGTCCGTACCGAACTGGCGACCGAGGTCGCTATCCGCGACCTGTTCGAGGCACCCACGCCGGCCCAGCTCGCGGCACGGCTGACCGGCCGGGCAGCGTCGGCGCGACCCGTGCTCCAGCAACGAGTACGTCCGGAGCGCCTACCGCTGTCGTTCGCGCAGCGGCGCCTGTGGTTCCTCAACCGGCTCAACCCGCTGGCCGCCGACTACAACATGCCGGTCGTGCTGCGCTTGACCGGTGAACTGGACGTGGCCGCGTTGCGGGCGGCCCTCACCGATGTCGTGGCGCGCCATGAGAGTCTGCGCACGATCTTTCCCGAGGCCGACGGTGAGCCACGCCAACGGATCCTCACCGCGCACGAGGTCGACCTGACGACCGTGGACATCGCCGCCGGGGACCTGAACCGCCGGATCGCCGAGCAAGCAGGACGAGGGTTCGATCTGAGCACCGACGTGCCGCTGCGCGCGCACCTGCTGCGGACCTCCGCGAGTGACCACGTGCTTGTGCTGGTCATCCACCACATCGCCGGTGACGGCTGGTCGTTCGGCCCCTTGGCACGCGACCTGGCAGTGTCCTACGAGAAGCGACTGGACGGTGCGGAGCCCGATCTGCCTGCCCTGGCCGTCCAGTACGCCGACTACGCGTTGTGGCAGCGGGAACTCCTCGGCTCCGACGAGGAGCCCGGCAGTCGCGCCGCGGCCCAGTTGGCGTACTGGACGGACACGCTGCGCGACCTGCCCGCCGAGGTGAGCCTGCCGGTAGACCGGCCACGCCCGGCGACACCTGCCGGGACGGGCGGTGTGGTGCCGGTCGACATACCCGCGCGGTTGCACACCGCGCTCGAGGACCTGGCCACCCGGCACGGCGCGAGCATGTTCATGGCACTGCACGCCGCGTTCGCGGCCACGCTCACCAAGCTGGGCGCGGGCACCGACATCGTGATCGGCACTCCCGTGGCCGGCCGCACCGAACCGGCCCTCGACGAGCTCGTCGGATTCTTCGTCACCACCCTTGTCCTGCGCACCGACCTGTCCGGGGACCCCAGCTTCACCGATGTGCTGCGGTGGGTGCGTGACACCGACCTGTCGGCCTTCGAGCACCAGGACCTGCCGTTCGAGCGGATCGTGGAGGCACTCGCGCCACCACGCGTGCCCGGACGCAACCCGCTGTTCCAGGTCATGCTCACCCTGCAGAACAACCCAGCACCGGTGGCCGAGCTAGGTGGCGTCCGCATCGAGGTCGAGCCCGCGGTCCACGCGGGCACAGCGAAGTTCGACCTGTCCCTCGACCTCACCGAGCACCATGACGTCCACGGCGCGGCGGCCGGGATCACCGGAGCGATCGAGTACAGCGCCGAGCTGTTCGACGCCACGACCGTCGAACGGATCGCGCAGCACTTCGTCACACTGCTCGAAGCCGCGCTCACGGCACCAGAACGGCCGCTGCGACTCGCGAGCGTGCTCACCGACGCTCAACGTCAGGACATCGTCGAGGAATGGAACGGGCCACGCCACCACATTCCCGCCGTGACGCTCCCAGAACTGTTCACCGCTCAGGCAACCGACCACCCACACCGAACCGCGGTGGTCGCGACGGACGGCACGCTCGATTTCGCCAAGCTCGACGACCGCGCCAACCGCCTCGCCCGTCTCCTGATCTCCTCGGGCGCACGAACCGGCCAGCCGGTCGCGGTCGTCCTGCCGCGCACGGCCAACACGGTGGTAGCACTGCTGGCTGTACTCAAAGCGGGTGCGACCTACCTGCCGGTCGACATCTCCTATCCCGACGACCGCATCGCCTATCTCCTCGCTGACGCACACCCGGCACTGCTGGTGAGCACCACCGACGTGGCACACCGTCTGGACACCACCCTGCCGACTGTGCTGCTCGACCAGCCGGGCCTGCTCGACGAGCAGGACGGCCGGCCGCTCCCTGCCAGCCCCGCTCCTGGCGACCTCGCCTACCTGCTGTACACCTCGGGCTCCACCGGACGCCCCAAGGGAGTCGCGGTCGAGCACCGCAGCCTGGTCAACCTGCTGCACAGCCACCGTTTCCAGGTCTTCGGACCAGCGACCGCGGCCGCGGGCCGCGCGGTGCTGCGGATCGGGCACACGGCGGGCGTGTCGTTCGACGCCTCCTGGGACCCGATCCTGTGGATGGTCGACGGACACGAGCTGCATCTGCTCGACGACGACACCCGCCGTGATCCCGAGGCCTTGCTGTCCTATGTGGCACAGCAGGAGATCGACGTACTGGAAACCACACCGTCCTATGTCCGCCAGTTGCTCGCGATGGGCCTGCTGGCCCACGAGCGGCATCGTCCGACTGTTCTGGCGCTCGGTGGCGAGGCCGTGGACGGTCCATTGTGGCGGGATATCGCCGCCGCGCCGGATGTGCTGGCGTTCAACTTCTACGGTCCCACCGAGTCCACGGTGGACTCGGTGGTGGCGCGGATCGCGGCTCACCCCGTCCCGGTGATCGGCCGTGGCGTCCACAACGTCGACACCCACGTGCTGGACTCGGGTTTGATGCCAGTGGCGCCGGGTGTGACCGGGGAGCTGTACCTTGCTGGAGCCGGGCTTGCTCGCGGTTATCGCGGCAAGCCCGGGTTGACCGCCGAGCGGTTCGTGGCCGATCCGTTCGCCGCCGACGGCTCACGGATGTACCGCACCGGTGATCTGGTGCGCTGGCGTGCCGACGGAGTGCTGGAGTTCGTCGGACGGGTCGACGACCAGGTCAAGATCCGCGGTTTCCGGGTGGAACTCGGCGAGATCGAGGCGGTGCTCGCCTCCGCCGAAGGAGTCACGGCCGCGGCTGTCGTCGTCGACACCGCAACGGAGGGAATCCAGCGGCTGATCGCCTACGTTGCCGGCGAACGTGTCGACACGGCCGACCTGCGCGCTAAGGCCGCTCAAGTCCTGCCGGACTACATGGTGCCTCAGTCGATCGTCACGATCGCCGAGCTGCCGTTGACGCCCAACGGCAAGCTGGATCGCACGCGGCTGCCCGCGCCGGGCCCGGCCGAGACGAGTGCTCGCCGTATCCCGCGCGACGGGACCGAAGCCGCGCTGTGTGAGCTGTTCGCCGAGACCCTCGGCCTTGCCGGGGTCGGCGTCGATGACGACTTCTTCGCGCTGGGTGGGCACTCGCTGCTGGTCACCCGGCTCGTCAGCCGCATCAGGGCCAAGCTGGGTGTGGACGTGGCGATCCGCACGGTGTTCGAGGCCGCGACACCGGCCGCGCTGGCCATGCGGTGGGCCGAGGTCCGTGCCGCCCGCGCACCGCTGACCCGGCAGGTGCGTCCTGAACGGATCCCGCTGTCCTACGCCCAGCGACGCATGTGGTTCCTCAACGGGTTCGAAGGCACCGGTGCGGGCTACCACATCCCGATGGCCCTGCGCCTGCACGGCGACCTGGACCACGAGGCCCTCGAAGGGGCACTGGGGGACGTCCTGGGGCGGCACGAAAGCCTCCGCACCGTGTTTCCCGTCGATGAGGGTGTTCCCTACCAACAGGTTCTGCCCACGGCGCATGTGGCACTGCCGGTGCTCGACATCGAGCCTGCCGCGCTTGCCGAGACGATCGCCGCACGGGCAGCCGAACCGTTCGACCTGGACCACGATCTGCCGATTCGCGCGGCACTGCTGCGCACCGCGGCCGACGAGCACGTGCTGCTCCTGGTGGTGCACCACATCGCCAGCGATGGCTGGTCGACTGGTCCGCTGGCCAGGGACCTCACCGCGGCGTACACGGCACGGCGCGGTGATGCCGGCGCATGGTCGGCACCCGCGCTTCCGGTGCAGTACGCGGATTACACGCTGTGGCAACAGGAAATCCTCGGCGCCGAGCACGACCCGGCCAGCCCGTTGCGCCGTGAACTGGACTTCTGGCAGCGGACGCTCGCGGGGATCCCCGAGGAGTTGTCCCTGCCGTACGACCACCCGCGACCCGCCGAATCGACCTACACCGGCGGCACAGTCCGTCTGGAGCTGCCCAGGACGTTGCACGAGAAGGCGGCGCGGTACGCGAGCCGGCGCGGGGCGAGCCTGTTCATGGTCCTGCACGCTGGGCTCGCGACGGTGCTGTCCCGGTTGGGTGGCGGGACCGACATCCCGATCGGTACCCCGGTCGCCGGCCGCACTGACGAACAGCTCGACGAACTGGTCGGGTTCTTCGTCAACACACTGGTGTTGCGTACGGATCTGTCCGGCGCGCCGAGTTTCGCCGACCTGCTCGACCGTGTCCGGGCGGCCGATCTGGCCGCGTTCGACCACCAGGGCGTGCCGTTCGAACGGGTCGTCGAGGAACTGGCGCCCACACGCAGCCTCAGTCGCCACCCGCTGTTCCAGGTGATGCTGGCGCTGCAGAACACACCACCGGCCACAGTGGACCTGCCCGGACTGGCCGTGTCGCTCGTGGACTACGACGACGTGGCCGCGGTGAAGTTCGACCTGTCGGTGTCCCTGACCGAGCACCACAACCCCGACGGCACTCCGGCCGGACTGGACGGCACGGTGGAGTACAGCGCCGACCTGTTCGAACCGGACACGGTGGACCGTCTCGCGGGCTGGTTCGTCAGCGTGCTCGACACCGCGTTGGACGATCCCGAGCGGCCCATCACCGAGCTGGACCTGCTGTCGGCCGGGGAGGTCGAGACAGTTCTGGAGACGTGGAACGACACCGCCAGGACGCTGCCGCCCGAGACAGTCGTCGAGGCGTTCGAACGCCAAGCCGATCACAGCCGTGACGACATCGCGGTCGTGGCCAGCCTCGGCCGCGTCTCGGCGAACCGGCTCAACGCCGAGGCCAACCAGCTCGCCCGGCTGCTGCGGCAGCGCGGAGTGGGCGCCGGGCACACCGTGGGCGTGGCCCTGCCGCGGTCGGTTGGCACTGTCGTCGCGCTGCTGGGTGTGCTCAAGTCCGGCGCGACCTATCTGCCGATCGACCTGACGTATCCGACCGACCGGATCACCTACATGGTCACGGACGCGAACCCCTCGCTCGTCCTGACCACCTCCGCGGCCACCGATCGGTTGCCCAAGGTCGCGACACTGGCGCTGGACGAGCACCGCGCGACCCTGGCTGGGCTCTCGGCCGACAACCTGTCCAACGCCGAACGGCTGCGGCCACTGACCCCGCGGCAACCGGCCTACGTCATCTACACCTCCGGGTCCACCGGCCGCCCGAAAGGCGTGGTCGTGGAGCACCGGTCGCTGACGAACCTGTTGCGCCAGCACGCCGAGCACGTGTTCACCCCCGCGAGTGAGCGGTTGGGCCGCCGGTTGCGGGTCGCGCTGACCTCCGCGGTCGGGTTCGACGCGTCCTGGGACCCGGTGTTGTGGATGATCGCCGGGCACGAGCTGCACATCATCGACGACGAGACCCGACGCGATCCGGCCGCGCTCGTGGACTACGTGCGGGACAACGACGTGGACGCCATCGAGACCACACCGTCCTACCTGCGTCAGTTGCTCGCCGCCGGGCTCGTTGACGGTCCCGGCCATCGGCCCGCGGTACTGGCGCTGGGCGGCGAGGCGGTCGACGACCGGCTGTGGACACAACTGCGGGCGATCGACGGTGTGACCGCCTACAACTTCTACGGCCCGACGGAGTCCACGGTGAACGCCGTGGTGACCTCGCTCGCCGAGGGGCATCGCCCGACGATCGGCAAGCCGGTGCACAACACCCGGGCCTACGTGCTCGACGCCCGCCTGCGGCCGGTTCCCGCTGGGGTTCCCGGCGAGCTGTATCTGTCCGGCGCCGGGGTCGCCCGGGGCTATCTCAACCGCGGGCCGCTGACCGCCGAACGGTTCGTCGCCGACCCGCACAGCGGTGCCGGGGAACGGATGTACCGGACCGGGGACATCGCACGCTGGCGCACCGACGCGACTTTGGAGTTCGTGGGCCGCGCCGACGACCAGGTGAAGCTGCGTGGCTTCCGCGTCGAACCCGGCGAGATCGCGGCGTTGCTGGAAGCCGACGCCACGGTCGCGCACGCCGCGGTGGTGCTGCGCAGCGGCGTCACCGGCGAGCAGCGGCTGGTGGCCTACGTCGTGCCCGCGAACGCCACCCCGCCGCAGGAGACCGATCTGCGTGCGGCACTCGCCGCGCAGGTGCCGGACTACATGATCCCGGCGGCGATCGTCGTGGTGGACCGGCTGCCACTGACCCCCAACGGCAAGCTCGACCAGCAGGCGCTGCCCGAGCCCCCGGACGCCACGCCGGTCACGGCCCGCGCACCGCGCTCGCCACGGGAAGACCTGCTGTGCAAGCTGTTCGCCGAGACACTCGGCCTGCCCCGGGTCGGGATCGACGACAGCTTCTTCACCCTCGGCGGCCATTCGCTGCTCGCGGGCGGGCTGATCGCCAGGATCCGCGCGGTCTTCGGCGTGCAGCTGCCGATCCGGCGGCTGTTCGAGAGCCCCACCGTGGCCGGGCTGGCCGCCCATCTGGACTCCGGCGACGACGGCAGCGACCTGGACGTGCTGCTGCCACTGCGCACCCACGGCAGCCGGCCACCGTTGTTCTGCGTACACCCGGCGAGCGGCTTGTCCTGGACCTATTCCGGGCTGTTGAAGTACCTCGCGCCGGACCAGCCGCTCTACGGCCTGCAGTCACGTCTGCTCACCGACCCGGGCTACGCCCCGGTCAGCATCGGCGAGATCGCCGCCGACTACGTGGCCCAGATCCGCTCGGTCCAGCCGCACGGCCCGTACTCGGTGCTCGGCTGGTCGTTCGGCGGCAACCTGGCACACGAGGTCGCGGCACAACTGGAAGCGGCGGGCGAGGACCTGGACCTGCTGGTCCTGCTCGACGCCTACCCGGAGGTCCCCAGCGACGGACTCGACGCGGCCAGTGAGTCCGATGTGTTCACCGCACTGCTGGCCAACCAGGGCGTCACGGCCGACGACGGCCCGCTCGACCGGGCACGGGTGCTGGAGATCTACCGCGAGATCGGCAACCCGATGGGCAGCCTGGACGAAGCGGCACTCGGCGCCATGATCAGTGCCTTCGTCACCCAGGCCACCCTGATGCGCACGTTCGCCCCAGGACGGGTCAACGCCGACCTGTTGTTCTTCACCGCCACCGTCGGCCGTGAACCGACCACCCCGACGCTGACCGACTGGCTGCCCTACCTGGCAGGACACGTCGACAACCACGACATCGACGTGCGCCACGCCCAACTCACCCAACCGGACGCGCTGACCCGACTGGGGCCGATCCTCGCCGAACGCCTCAGCGCCCGTCCCTCCGACCAGCCACGAGCAACCACAGGGAACTGACGATGACCAACCCCTTCGAGTCCGATCAGGACGACTACCTCGTGCTGACCAACCACGAGGACCAGCACTCGCTGTGGCCCGTGTTCGCCGACGTCCCCGCCGGGTGGACCACCGCGTTCGGACCGGCCGCACGCGCAGCGTGCCTGGAGTTCGTGGAACGCAACTGGACCGACATCACCCCGACCAGCGCACGCCGGGAGCAACAGCCGTGACGGCAGGTCAACCGGCGATCCGGCTGCGAGGACTGCGCAAGCACTTCGGTACCACGACCGCGCTCGACGGCATCGACCTGGACATGCCGGCCGGGCAGGTCTTCGCCGTCCTCGGCCCCAACGGAGCCGGGAAAACAACCACCGTCCGGATCATCACCACCCTGCTGCGCCCCGACTCCGGGCACGCACACGTCGCGGGCTTCGACGTCTCCACGCAACCGGACCAGGTCCGCCGATCGATCGGACTGTCCGGGCAGTACGCCGCGGTCGACGACAAGCTGACCGGCTTCGAGAACCTGCACCTCGTCGCGAAGCTGTACGGCATGCGACGCCGTGACGCGGCCCGCACCGCACGCCACCTGCTCGACCGGTTCCACCTCGACCACGCCGCGGACCGGCTGGCCGGTACCTACTCCGGCGGCATGCGACGGCGACTCGACCTCGCGGGCGCACTCGTCGCCGCACCACCCGTCGTGGTCCTCGACGAACCGACCACCGGTCTCGACCCGCAGAGCCGCCTCGACACCTGGGACGTCGTCAGCGAACTCGTACGCGACGGCACCACGGTCCTGCTCACCACCCAGTACCTCGAAGAGGCCGACCAACTGGCCGACCGGATCGCTGTGATCAACCGCGGCCGGGTGATCGCCGAAGGCACCAGCGACGAACTGAAAAGCACCACCGGCGGCGAACGCGTGGAAGTGGTGACTGTGCATGAGCACGACCTGGCCACCGTCCACAGGATCCTGACCGCTGTCGGTGGCACCGCGCCCACGGTCGACCGCAGAACCCGGCGGATCGATATCGCCGTCGGCAGCGGACGACACGGTCAGCAGGTCCTGGCCAACGCCGCCGCGCACCTCAACGCCGCCGGCGTACGCGTACTCGACCTCGGACTGCGCCGAGCCACCCTCGACGACGTGTTCCTGAGCCTGACCGGCCCAGCAACCAACGCCGAAGACACCGCCACCCTGTCCCCGACGGTCCACTGGCCACGGCAGTCCGGACACCTCGATGTGCGGGAGGTAGGCACGTGAGCACCCTGACCAGGATCGCCACCGACAGCGGAGCCATCGCCTGGCGCAACCTGCTCAACATCCGCCGCACCCCCGGCTCGATCTTCGCCAGCGTCCTGCAGCCGATCATGTTCGTGCTACTGCTGGGATACGTGTTCGGCGGCAGCCTCGGCGGAGACTCCTACCGGGAGTTCATCATGGCCGGGATCTTCGCGCAGACCGTCACCTTCAACGCGTCGTTCACCACCATCGGACTGGCCAACGACCTGCAGAAGGGCGTGGTCGACCGATTCCGCTCGCTGCCCATGTCCCGGGTCGCGGTGATGCTCGGCCGGACCACCTCCGACCTGACCACCAGCGTGGTCAGCCTGCTGATCACCAGCCTCTGCGGACTGGCGATCGGCTGGCGCATCCGCGGCAACCCACTGGACGCGGTCCTCGCCTACCTGCTGATCCTGCTGTTCGCGTTCGCGATGTCCTGGGTCGGCGCGTTCATCGGCCTGGTCTCCCGCAGCGTCGAAGTGGCCCAGAGCCTGGGCCTGATCTGGCTGTTCCCGGCCACGTTCATCTCCTCGGGCTTCGTGTCCGTCGCCGCGATGCCCGAACCGCTCGCCACGATCGCGGAATGGAACCCGATCACCGCCCTTGCCAACGCGGCCCGCACCCTGTTCGCCAACCCGACCCCGGCCACGGTGCCCCAGCCCAACGCCTGGCCCGCACAGCACGCGGTCCTCTACTCGGCGCTGTGCTCGCTGGCGTTGATCACGCTGTTCATGACGCTGGCCGTGGCCCGCTACCGACGCGTCGCCAGCCGGTGACCACAGGAGACACATGAAACCCGGCGACTTCACCGGCGACTTCGAACTGCTCGACCAGACCGGCACTCCGCGGACCCTCACCGGCCTGCTCAGGATCGGGCCCGTCGCGCTGTTCTTCTACCGCTCCGCGATGACCGCTAGTTGCACCGCGGCAATCCGCCGCTTCCGCGATCTCACCCCCGACTTCGCCAGGATCGGCGCCCACCCGGTCGGGATCAGCCCTGATCCGGTCGAGCGCCAGCACGAGTTCGCCGCCCTCAACTCGCTCGGCTTTCCGCTGCTGTCCGACCCTGACGGCACCGTGGCGACCCGGTTCGGCGCACGACGACGCGTCGGGCCGCTGCGCACCCGCCGCCGCACCTACGTCATCGACACCGACCGTCAGATACTCGACATCATCACCAGCGGGCTCCAGACGCCCGCACACGCCGACACCGCACTCGCTGTACTCCGCGCCCACGTGCCGTGGTGATGCCGGTGATCGCGTTCCGCCACGTCCCTCCAGAATGCCCAGGGGCGCACACAGTGCGGCCCCTGGGCATGACCATGCCTCCGATGTCCGATCAAGCGGTTGCGGTGAGGTGTGCGTACACCACGACGTTGTCCAGGTAACTGCGTGCCTTGCGGTCGAATCGGCCACCGCAGGTCACCAGCCGCAGCCCGGCATGGCCGACCGCTCCGTACACCTCTGCCGCCGGGAACTGGCTTTTCGGATATTGCCGACGGGCATCGACGGTGAAGGTCGCGGTGGTGCCGTCGCTGCGTTGGACGAGTACCTGGTCGCCAGGGTTGAGGGCAGCGAGCCGGTAGAACACCGCCGGGCCACGGAAGGAATCGATGTGCCCGAGGATGACCGACGCACCCGCCTCGCCCGGGGTCGGCCCGTAGGCGTACCAACCGGCCATGCCGAAGTCCGCGGGGTCCTCGACAGTCCGATCCGGGTTGAGCCCCAACGTCAACAGCTTGCTGTGGACGCCGATGCTCGGTATGCGGACCGATTCCGGCACCGATCGGGGCATCGGGATTGTCGCGCCTGGCGTGATGGGTGGCGCGGCGGCGGCACTGCTCGCCTGCGGTATCACCACCGGCGCCGGGACGCTACCCGCCGGCGCGACCGGTGCCTGTCCTGACCTCCAGGTGACACCGGCCCAGATCAGGCTGCCGCCGCTGATTCCCAGCACGATCGCGACCACGAGAAGCACTGTCGGCAGACGACGCGACCGGTGACCGGCGGCTGGTGGGCCGCCGGGCACCGGAGCACCGGGAACTCGTTCAGTCATCTGTGTGTTCGTCGCGGTGGGCTGTCCGGCGATGCGCGATGGCCGCCGCGCCCGCTCCGGCCACCAGGACCGCGCCGGTGGCCGTCAGGACAATCCCTGTCGTGTCGTCGGTGGTGCCGCCCGCGCCCATGTCCGGCGCGCCACCCGGGATGACCGGAGCGGCGACGAGGAAAGGCTTGACGGCGGACAGCACGTCCGTCTTGGTCTTCGGCGTCTCGGTGTTCCCCATGAACACGCCGCCCTTGACCGGCAGCCCGAGCAGGTTCCCGACGACCGCGGCGTGCCGGGCCTCGACGCCGAAGATACCGGCCGCGGCCTGCAGGATGCTCTTGTCCTTCACGAAGCCCGCGGCACCGAGGTAGGCGCCGACACCGACGTTTTCGAAGGTGTGGCTGGTTTTGAGGTAGCTGGCCCGGTCGGTGAAGGCGGCACCGAAGTTGACCTTCGGGGCCTCCACCGGGGTGCCGCCCAGTTTCTTGATCGTCGCGGTGAGCGTCGCGACGTGCGACTCCTCGTCGGCCTGGATCTGCTGGAGGTATTTGGCGTCCTCGGCGGACAGTTGCACGGCTTTGTTGCCCTGCACGTAGAACGCCGCTTCGAGGTACTCGAGTGTCAACGCGTAGTTCAGCACCTCGAGGTCGTTGCTGAAGTCCTTGGCCTGAGCCAGGTTCCATCGGTTGTTCAACGCACCGAGTGCCAGTTCCGGGGAGACATCGGTGGCCTGGCCCTTGATGAGATCTCGCCTGTTCATGGTTGTTCCTTTGCTGGGTTCACCGATCAGGACAGGAAGGGCTTGACGATGGCGAGAACTTCTTCCTTCGTCCGCGCCTTCTCGATGGGCGCGGGGAACGCGTTGCCGCCCATGAGCATCGCCAGCACGGCCGCGTGCCGGGACTCGACGCCGGCGATGGCCGCGCCCGCCCCGAGAACCTCGGGACTCTTGATCAGCCCGACCTGACCGTGGTAGGCCGTCACGCCGACCTCTTCGAAGGTCGACGCCGCTTTCAGGAAGCTGGCCTTGTCGGCGAACGTGCTGTCCGGGTACTTGATCGCCGGCTTGGCGACCGGTGTGCCACCGAGTTGTTTGATCAGTGCCGTGACCGAGGTGACGTGCGCGCTCTCATGGTCGGTGATCTCGGTGATCAACTCCAGCTCGCGGCCACTGACGAAGTTCTTCTTCAGCCCGGCCGCATAGAAATCGGCTTCGAGATACTCGAGGGTCAAGGCGTAATTGAGGATCTCGATATCGCCCGCGTCGCCCGACGGCTGCGTGGCGGCTGAGGCGATCCCCGTCCCGAGCCCGCCGGCCACCAGGGTCGCGCCCACACCGACCAGGCCCGCCATCCGCAGGAAGGCCCGCCGGTCGGTCTCGTTGGCGATCCCGAGCACCGGCTCACCACCGAAAACCCTGTTCCTCTTGTTCGGTCGCATGAGGACACACCACACTCTCTCTATGCGCGCTGAACGCGCTACTTGACGCCCTGAGGACGGTCAAGTCCGTAGTGAGATCCAGACATGGTGGTGGTGAGGCGACGAACTTGACAAACCGAGCAGCTCGCCGAAGTGGGGCACACCCCGAGACCGCCGACAGGCGTCCCGGCCGGACCACCATCAGATCTTGGGAGGTCACTTTCCGACTGAAGAGATTCGGAGCCGACACCACTCCGGATTGCCGGACGAGAGAAAGATAACCCTCCCACTGCAGGGCATCCCTCACCTGGTCGGTGAAAACAGCGATCAGTGGCAACGGTGAGAACCGCGTGGGCGTGGACAAGCGCGTGGAAGCCAGAAGTGCGGGCAGTGGTGGGGGCACTCAACAGGCGGCCAGCACGTTCAGCGCGTCCTCACACAGCACGGTGGCAGGGCAGTCACCGGGTGGACCTGGCCAAAGCGCGTAGCGGAGCGCTGACGTCGTGAAAGTGTTGCAGGACATAGCGGTACGTACGCATGAGGCCGCATTGGGCGTAGTCGATGCCGCGCTGGGTGCAGAATTCCCGCACCACAGGCTGCGCGCGGCGCAGGTTGACGCGCGGCATGGTGGGAAACAGGTGGTGTTCGATCTGGTAGTTCAGCCCACCGAGCGCGACATCGACCCACCGTCCACCGCAGACGTTGCGGCTGGTGAGCACTTGCTTGCGCAGGAAGTCCAGTGTGCTGGCGTCGGTGTAGGTAGGCATTCCCTTGTGTCCGGGCGCGAAGGAGCAACCCATGTACACACCCCACAGTCCCTGGTGCACGGCGATGAACGCGATCGCCACCGGCGGCGACAGCACGAGGAACACCACGGTGAGGTAACCCGCGATGTGCGCGCCCAGGAGTACCGTCTCGATCCGGCGGTCCTTGACCTCGCCGCGCCACACGGCCTGGATGCTGGCCCAGTGCAGGCTCAGACCTTCCAACAACAGCAGCGGAAAGAACAACGCTGCCTGGTGTTTCGCCGTCCAGCGCACCAATCCACGCCGGTTACGCGATTGGCCATGGGTGAAGGCCAGTAGCGGGATATCGAGGTCGGGATCCTCGTCCTCGTGGTTGGGGTTGGCGTGGTGCCGGGTGTGGGTGCCCATCCACCAGCCGTAGCTGATGCCGACGATCCCCCCGAACGCGTAGCCCAGGACATCGTTGGCGCGGCGGGTGCGGAAGATCTGCTTGTGCCCGGCATCATGGCCGAGAAACGCGATCTGGGCGAACATCACCGCGAAGAACACCGCGGTAGCCAGCTGCCACCACGAGTCACCCAGCACCGCGAACGCCACACATCCACCGGCGAAGACCAAAAGGGTGATGCTGATCTTCGCGGCGTAGTAACCGTAGCGCCGGTCCAGCAATCCCGCGCGCCGCACCAGGTGCGCAAGATCCGCGAAATCGTTGCGTGGCGCCGTGTGCCTGCCGGTCGCTGATGGTGTCGAAGGCGTGGACATGCTGCTCCTTGCTCCCTCGTGCTGTGTCGCCGGGGGCTGGGGCAACATGTCGTAATGTCGATGATTCCCGGTCGGGGCTATCGTCAAACAAGATCGGTAGCTGATCGCCCGTTCCGCGTTGCCGTTCAACCGGAACCGCCATCAGTGTCGGTGTTGTCGGCTCGTCCGAGCACGCTGAACTGGAATTGATATCACCTACCCGTGACGGTCAGGTAGATCAGGGCCAGGTTCAACGCGATCACCAGCGCGGCGACCACCCACGCCAGCGCGGTCGTGACCCGGTGGTTGACGTTCCCGCCCATCAGCCCGCGTGCGGAAGTCAGCCGTACCAACGGGATCAGCGCGAACGGGATACCGAACGACAGCACCACCTGGGAGATCACCAGCGCCCACGACGGATCCACGTTGAACGCCAGCAACACCACCGCGGGCAGCAGCGTGAGCACCCGGCGCACCAGCAACGGGATCCGTCTGCGCAGCAGGCCGCCCATCACCACGGCCCCGGCGTAGCACCCGACCGAGGTCGACGCCAGACCGGACGCCAGCAGTCCCACGGCGAACAGCAACGCGATACCGGTCCCGAGGTGCTGCCCGATCGCGGCGTGCACACCGGACAGCGAGTCCACCCCGTCGATTCCGGACAGTGCGCCGGCCGCGAGCAGCAGCATCGCCAGGTTCACCGCCCCGGCGAAGACCATGGCGACGCCGACGTCGTAGCGGGTCGCGTTGAGCAGACGGCCCAGCGTGGGCCCGGTCTGCGTACCGTGCCGGTCACGCGCGAGCGCCGAGTGCAGGTACACCGCGTGCGGCATCACGGTCGCACCCAGCATTCCCGCGGCCAGCAAAACACTCTCCGACCCGGCGAACTGTGGCAGCAGGCCGCCGAGCACACCGGGGCCGGACGGCGGCGAGACGAAAAGCCCCGCGGCGAAACCGATCGCGATGATCAGCAGCAGTCCGGTGATGACCCGTTCGAACGGTCGTTGCCCGGCACGGTCCTGGACCACCAGCAGCGCGGTCGACACCACACCGGTGATCAGCCCACCGACCAGCAGGGGCAGGTCGAACAGCAGGTTCAACGCGATCGCGCCGCCGAGCACCTCGGCCAGGTCGGTCGCCATCGCCACGACCTCGGCCTGCGCCCAGTAGGCCAGCCGGGTCGGGCGCGACAGCCGGTCCCGGACTGCCTCGGGCAGCGACAGCCCGGTGACCAGCCCGAGTTTCGCCGACAGGTACTGCACCAGCCCGGCCATGACGTTCGCCACGACCACGACCCACACCAGCAGGTAGCCGTAGGTGGCCCCCGCCGCGGTGTTCGTGGCCACGTTGCCGGGGTCCACGTAGGCGATGGCCGCGACGAACGCCGGTCCCAAGAGAGCGGCTCCGGCCCGGAAGCGGGTGATCCTGGGTTTGATGGCACTGGCGAGCGACAAACAGACCTCCGGCCACGAGTGGGTGGCCTTGGTGTTCCGTGAACACCAAGGCCACGTCTGGTCAGGTTGCTATGTGTTGTTGTCGCTGGTGTTGACGTCGCCGTTGACGCCCTTGGGGAAGAACCCGCCGGAGGTCGCGGCCTTGTTGGTCAGGTAGACGATGTTGAGGACCTGGCCAGGGCTGCGGGAGAAGGCGATGCCGTTGGCGTCAGTGGGCACGATGTTGGCGCGGCCCTGGCTGTCGATGACGCCCTGGTCGAGGTCGGTCTTGCCGTCGAGGCTGTCGCGTGCGTTGGACAGCTTCACCGACGCTTCCCGCAGGTCGCGTCCGAGCAAGCCGAGGTTGAGCAGGCCGCCCTCGCGTTGGTAGAGGGCGGTGCGGATGTTGGCCGCGTGGTACGCCTCGACCGCCAGGATTCCCGCGGCGGCTTCCAGGTAGGTCTTGTTGTCGATCAAGGGTGCCGCGCCCTTGTAGGCGGTGACGCCGACGTCTTCGAACAGGTAGGCCGCGAGGAGGAAGTTCTCCTCGCAGGCGAAGGCGTCGAAGCTGCGGCCCGGTTTGACCAGCCCGGCGGCCTGGGCCGCGGCGGTGAAGCTGCCTTGCAGGTCGATCGCCGGACGGCTGACCGCTGCCGAGCCCAACGCGCCACGCAGGAACGTCACGTGCGCCTTCTCGTCGGCGGCGATCTCCTGGGCGTACTGGCGGGCGGCCTTGGTTTCGAACCGCACCGCACGACCACCGGTGACACCACCACGGGTGCCAGTACCGGTTGTCATGGAGTCCGCCAGGCCTTTGCCGGTGACGGCGTGCAGGTAGAACTCGGCTTCCAGGTATTCGAGGTTGAGCGCGAAGTTGAGCACGGCCGCGTCGCTGACCTGAGCGGCCGCGGCTTTGGGTGCCGCCGTGGCGGTGCCGGAGCCGAAGGTGCTCGCTCCGACCACACCGAGACCCGCAACGCCCGCGGCTTGCAGGAAACGACGCCGGTCCTCGCGGTTCTCCGCACTGCGACTGATCATCCTGGCGGCAAAACGTTTGCCAAACACGTACGATCTCCTTCCCACCCACACCCGGCACCATGCCGAGCGCAGGGGCGCTTCCCGTCCGCGTCTGTCCAGGAGGCGGGCAGGACCGATCTGCGTGGACACCGCCCATTCGGAGCAGAACGCGCGATGGATTGGCTGACAGAGTGATATTTCGGTGACGTTTCTGATCCATCGATGTTCCGACGACGTGCTCGAAGGCGACGTGGACTTCGAAGGTTCCTCATAGGACTGCGGGTGAGAACGCAACGTGCCCAGACGCGTACTGGGCCTCGATTCGGCGATTCTGAATGGTTCAGGCCGCCCGGTCCCGGGCTCGTCGGCGGTTGTCCACTTTCGGGTGGTTTTCGTCGCCTCGGCCGGTGAGACCCGCGTCAGGGGTCATTCTTGGGGTGGGCAGTAAGGGAGGAGCCAGCATGCGCGGCGCTGTGCTGCACGCGCCCGGTGATGTCCGGGTTGAGCAGCGGGACGATCCGACAATCGTGGCCCCCACTGACGCGGTCATTCGCCTGGCAGCGAGCTGCGTCTGTGGGTCGGACCTGTGGCCCTTCCGTGGCATCGAAGCGATGAACGGGCCGTCCCCGATGGGACACGAGTACGCGGGCGTCGTGGAAGCGGTCGGTGGCGAGGTCACGTCGGTCAAGCCCGGCCAGTTCGTGGTCGGCTCGTTCGTCGCCTCGGATAACACCTGCGAGATCTGTCGGGCCGGCTATCAGTCATCCTGCGTCCGGCGTGAACCCATGGGTGCGTTGGGTGCCCAAGCCGAGTTGCTGCGTGTGCCGCTGGCCGACGGCACACTTGTGGCCACCCCGGACGTTCCTGACGACGACCTGGTTCCCAGTTTGTTGGCGGCATCCGACGTGCTGGGCACGGGCTGGTTCGGTGCGGTGGCCGCTCAGGCCGGCCCGGGCAAGACGGTCGTGGTCGTCGGCGACGGAGCTGTGGGCCTGCTGGGAGTGCTGGCCGCACGACAGCTCGGCGCCGAGCGGATCATCGCGATGAGTCGTCACGAGCAGCGCCAGAAGCTCGCGCTGGAGTACGGAGCGACCGACGTTGTCGCCGAGCGCGGCGATGATGGCGTGGCCAGGGTCAAGGAGCTGACCGGCGGGCTCGGCGCGCACAGCGTGATCGAAGCGGTCGGGACCCAGGAATCAATGACACAGGCCATCCGCTCCACCCGGCCCGGTGGACACCTCGGTTACGTGGGCGTCGCGCACGACGTCGCGTTGAACGGCCAGGAACTGTTCTTCTCCCACGTTCACCTGCACGGCGGCCCGGCCCCGGTACGGCAGTACCTGCCGCACCTGCTCGACCTGATCTGGGACCGCAAGATCGAGCCCGGCAAGGTCTTCGACCTCGAACTCCCGCTCGATCAAGCCGCTGACGCCTACCGGGCCATGGACGAACGCACTGCCATCAAGGTCCTGTTGCGCGGGTAGCCCATGGGATTCCCATGGGTGGCGTGTCATCGGGTACCACCGACTCGGGGCGCATGACCTGAGGGCCCACGAGACAAGCCCCAGTGCGACGGTAGCGACCACTGCCAGAGCCGCCAGCAGCCAGTTCCGGAATCCACAGTGACGCGTATGGAGACTTCTTGAACAGCCGACGCACGATGGCCGCCGCAGCTGCCGGTGAGGTCGGCCGCGACAGCACCACCGATCGCGGCGATCGCCAGCAGTGCCGCGACCATGGCCAACAGCAGGCCGTAGTGCGGCAGGACCGCGAGCGGAGTCGTGGCCAGGGGTGAGGTTCGCGGCGCTGTCGCGGAGATGATCAGAAACGATGACTCGCTGACATACAAGCAAAGCACGGCTGTGAGCAGAAACTTGGTGCTGCCCCATAGAGCCGCGCGTGTGCCGCGTTACGGGTTGCGTTTCTCGTGTTACGCGTGGGCTGTTTGGTGTGTGTATCTCAGTGGGTGGCCTGGCCGCGGAGTACCTCGAGTGTATGTGCGGCGTGCGCTCGATCCACAACAAACTCCGTACGTACCACCGGGCAGAGCACTGTCGCCCGGCGGTACGTAGGCATTGGATGTTGCTACTGGAGATTGTTCGTCAGCGGCCGAGCTGGCCTCGGATCGCGCCGGCGGGGAACTCGCTGTTGTGGACGTTGACATAGAAGCGACTGGGATGGTTGCGGATCTCAATAGCGAGATCCCTGCCCACCGGGGTGCAGGTGTGGCTTCGACCGTTGCTGGGAGCGGTCAGGTTCACCACGACCGGACCAGCGTTTCCACGGGCGCCGCGGTGGATGTGTGCGGCGGTGGCGTTCTGGATGTTGCGGACGCTGACGGATGCACAGACTGTGTCGCGTCCCGTCCGAACGGTCGCCTGGCCGCGGCCGTCAGGGTCGCCGGGGCCGGGGACTTCCGCCGCTCCGGTCAGTCGGGTATGTCGGTTGGACGAGATGCCGAGTCCCAGGTTGAGATTCAGGTTCAGCCCGAGGTGCGGACCCGCCGTACTGTGGTTGCCGTGCTCGGTGTGGTTCTCGCTCGCCGATGCGGTCGGGACGAAAATGGCGAGTGCCGTCATGGCGATGACCGCGCCGGTCACCGTTCGTCGCATGGTGGTTCTCATGAAGATCCCCTTTCGTGTCGGGTGATACTCCGAGAACAGTCATTCGCAGCCGCCTCCCGACCTGGATTGCGCGCGACTACACAGCACTCAACGACCAGGTTCTCGCAAGAGCCTCACCACGACGCGTGACGCATCCGGCCCAGCCGCCACACGTGATGGCCCATGCCACATCGGTACCGGGCCGTCTGGCCGGTGAAGACACCGGGCGAGGAGGTGGAGATAAGCAGCCTGATCGTCACGAGGAGGTGTTCGTGGTAATGCGATTTTCGTGAACGAGATTCACTTGTCTGCGCGGAGCGGGCAATTAGCCGGTATTGCATAGAACTGGCAATAACCAATTGTAGGTGTCAAGAAGAATTGTCGAGGTGATGGAAACCAGGCGGATGGGCGGCTCCGAATGAGAGCGTTTGAGCCCGGTGTCTGTCGGCAATCGTGCCGGGCGAACTGTGGAAGGGATCGAGCATGTCACCACCGCCCGCCATGCGTCGCAGACGCATGGTTGTCGCACTTGTCGCGACGGGAAGTACGGTGCTCAGTGCGGTCGCGGTCGGGTTGGTGCCCGGCTCAGCGGTGGCCTCCAGCCATCGTGAGGCACCGCTGATCGCGGCTGATCCGCCGGTGGACAACACCGACGTGTACGCGTTTGTCAGCCCGGACCGGCCGGACACCACGACGATCGTGGCGAACTGGTATCCGTTCCAGGAACCCAATGGTGGCCCGAATTTCTATCCGTGGGCCACGGACGCGCACTACGACATCAACATCGACAACGACGGGGACGCCAAGCCGGATGTGACCTATCGGTGGACGTTCAGCACCGATGATCGGCGTGGCCGCAACACCTTCTTGTACAACAACGGTCCGGTCACGTCGTTGGATGACGAGAATTTGTTGTTCCGGCAGAGCTACCGGCTGGAGGTGATCGACCGCTACGGGCGGGACAAGACCGTGGTCCGTTCCGGCAAGGTCGCGCCGTCCAATGTGGGCCCCGCGTCCATGCCGAACTACCAAGCACTGCGCGATCAGGCTGTGACCGCGTTGCCCGACGGCGGCAAGAGCTATGTCGGCCAGGCCGATGATCCGTTCTTCCTGGATCTGCGGGTGTTCGACCTGCTCTACGGCGGCAACTTGTCCGAGGTCGGCCAGGACACGCTCAAGGGCTACAACGTCAACACGATCGTCCTGCAGGTCCCTACCGCGGCGGTGAGTCTCAAGGGCGACGGGAAACGCAACCCGGTGATCGGTGTCTGGAGCGACACCGAACGCCAGTCGATGCTGCTCTCCCCGGGCAAGTCGCGGGCGTTCGGACCGTTCGTGCAGGTGTCGCGGCTGGGCAACCCGTTGGTCAACGAGGTGGTGGTGCCTGCGGCGTTGAAGGACCGGTTCAACGCGCTGCAGCCGGAGCAGGACCGCAAGGTGCCCGAACTGGTCAACCGGGTGACCGACCCGGAGGTGCCGAAGCTGATCCAGGCGATCTACGGCATCCCGGCGCCGCCGACCCCGCGCAATGACCTGGTCGAGATCTTCCTGACCGGGATCACGACCAAGGCGGGCGGCCCGATCAAGGCGGATCTCAACTCGCAGCTCAACAACGCCGATGTGGACGCTGCCCGGTTCGCACCCTCGGAGCAGTTGCGGCTCAACACATCCATCGCGCCGGCGGCGACGCCGAACCGGCTCGGAGTGCTGGCCGGCGACCTGCAGGGATTCCCGAACGGGCGACGGCTGACCGATGACGTCCTCGACATCGAGGTGCAGGCGCTGGAAGGCGCGGCGGTCAGCGGCATCGTGCCCGCACTGGCCGCCGGGGACAAAGTGGACGCCAACGACGTGCCGTTCACTCAGGCGTTCCCGTATGTCGCGTTGCCGCATAACACCGCGGTCAACGCGATGGCCGGACGGAAGGCCACCAGCGGTGTGACCGGATGGAGCGGCTTGGTCAGCCTCGTTCTGCTCGCCGGTGCTGTTCGGGTGTTGCGTAGGCGGCCTGGCTTGGCCGCAGCGGATCGGTAGTACTCGCAGCGCGTTCGGAGGCATGGCCTTCCCGTGCCTCCGAACGACGACCCTGAGGGAAGACACATGCGTAAGCTTCCAATCCTTATCGTGGTCGCGGGTGTCGGGGCATTGCTGGTCGGGGCGATTGTGGTGGACACGACTGGTCCCGAGGTCGCCGACAGCAGCGTCGCGGTCCGAGCGACCGGCGCTGATCTGACCCGCTCCATCGAGGCGGCCCAAGCGACGTTGCGCCGGTCGGACACCAATGCCGCCGCGTGGGCGGATCTGGGTGGTGCCTACGTCGAGCAGGCCCGTGTCACGGGAGATCCCACCTACTACACCAAAGCGCAGGGTGCGCTGGAGCGTTCCCTGCAACTGCAACCGTCCCAGGCCGGCGCGATGATCGGCATGGGCGCGTTGGCCAACGCCCGCCACGACTTCGCGGCGGCCCGAGATTGGGGCCGCAAAGCCGAGGCGCTGCAACCGGACACCGCGGCGGTGTACGGAGTTCTGGCCGACGCGCTGACTCAACTCGGTGACACGGCGGCGGCGACCGTCGCCGTGCAACGGATGCTGGATCTGAGGCCTGGCGTGGCCTCGTTCACCCGCGCGTCCTACGAGCTGGAGACGCACGGCCGCACCGACGAGGCCAGGGAAGCGATGACCCGGGCACTGACCGCCGCGGTCACCCCGGACGAGGTCGCGTTCTGCCACTACTACCTCGGCGAGCTCGCGTTCAACGCGGGCGAGTTGGGCACCGCGGCCGAGCACTACGCGAACCCGACCGCGAGCGTCGCCTTGCTGCAAGGCCAAGCCAAGATCGCCGCGGCCCGCGGACAGTGGGACGCCGCGATCACGGGATACCGCGACATCGTCGCGCGGGCGCCGCTGCCGCAGTATCTGCACGAGTACGCCCAAGTCCTGACCGCAGCGGGCCAGACACCCCAAGCCACACAGCAACTCGACGTGCTCAACGCGCAGCAGCAACTGTTCGCCGCCGCGGGTGCCACCGACGAACTGAGCGCCGCGCTGCTGGCCGCCGACTTCCGCACCCCGGCCGAGGCGTTGCGGCACGCGGAAACCGAATGGGGCCGCCGCCAGAACATCTACGTGGCCGACGCGATGGCATGGGCGCTGTCGCTCAACGGCCGCCACGCCGAGGCGCTCACGTTCTCCGACCGCGCCACGGCGTTGGGCACCCGCAACGCCGCCTTCGCTTATCACCGCGGCATGATCCTCCGCCAGCTCGGCCGGCCCACGGAAGCCATCAGCCAGCTTGACCAGGCACTGGCGATCAACCCGTACTTCTCACCGATCGACGCGCCGAAGGCCCGGCATACTCTCGCTCAACTGCGGGGCGAACGGTGATCCGCCGCCTGCTCGCCGTGGCCGCGTTCGCGGTGGCGGTGTTCACCTTGTCCGGTGGGAGCGCGGCGGCGCACCCGCTGGGCAACTTCACGGTCAACCACTACAACGGCCTGACCCTGTATCCCGACCGGATCGAGCTGCTGACGATCATCGACAGCGCCGAGATCCCGACATTGCAAGAACGCCCCTCCGTCGACACCGACCGCGACGGCACCGTCTCACCTGCGGAAGCCACGACCGGGGCAGGCACTGAATGCCGGCGAGTCGCCGAGGGCGTTCAGGCCACGGTGAACGGATCCGGCGTGACGTGGGCGGTGAGTTCCAGCGACCAGCAATATCCCGAAGGCGAAGCGAAATTGCTGACCTCACGGCTGACCTGCCGGCTCACCACGACAGCGGACTTGGCCCGGGCCGCGACCGTCCGGGTGCAGGACACCTATCGCCCCGGGCGGGTCGGCTGGTTCGAGATGACCGCCGTCGGCCACGGGGTCGCACTTCCGCAATCGCCCCTCCCGGCCACCAGTATCAGCGACCACCTGCGCACGTATCCCAACGACCTGCTGACCTCACCGCTGGACATCCGCGACACCGCCCTGGCCACTCAGCCCGGCGGCGACAGTGCGAGCAACACCGACCTGGCCGCGTCCCCACCGGGATGGCTGGACCGCACGCTCGGCGGGATGAGCCGCACGTTCACCGACCTCGTCGGCAGCAAGGACCTCACCCCGCTGGTCGGCGTGCTCGCCGTGCTGCTGTCGCTCATCCTGGGCGCATCCCATGCTTTGCTTCCCGGCCACGGGAAAACGGTGATGGCCGCTTACCTGGCTGGAAAACGTGGCACGAAGAAGGACGCGCTCATCGTCGGTGCCACTGTGACCGTCACCCACACCGTCGGGGTCCTGGTGCTCGGTCTGGTGATCAGTCTGTCCAGCGCCATCGCCGGCGAGACGGTTCTGCGGTGGCTCGGCGTGGTCAGTGGCCTCTTGGTCGCCGCGATCGGCGGGTTCCTGCTGCGCGGAGCGATCCGGCAGCGCTCTCGGCGGTCCATAGTGGAACATTCCGACGACCTGGTGCTCGTCGGAGCAGGATCCAGACCCCCAGCCGCCCACGGCCACGGCCACGGCCACGGCCACGGCCATGGGCATGGGCATGGCCACGGGCATGGGCACGGGGTGGGGCGTGCCGGTCTGCTGGGTATGGGCGTCGCCGGTGGACTCGTCCCAAGCCCCTCGGCGCTGGTGGTGCTGCTCGGCGCGATCGCCTTGGGCCGCACCTGGTTCGGCGTGCTGCTCGTGATCGGCTACGGGCTCGGCATGGCCGCAACCCTCACCGCGGCCGGCCTGCTGCTCGTGCGGCTGCGCGACCGCCTGGAAGCCGCTCACTGGCTCCAAGGCCACCTCACCAGACTCAGTACCGCGATGCCGTACCTGACAGCCGTGCTCGTGCTGACAGTCGGCATGGGACTGGCCATTCGCGCGACAATCGGAGGTATCTGACATGCGATCCGCATGCCTGCTGCTCTGCCTGCTGCTCGCCGCGTGCACAGCCGCACCACCACCCGCCCCTGATCCCGGGCCACTGTTCGACGCCCAAGGCCAGCAACCTCTCACCTGTATGGCACACCAGCCGCAGCCCCCGGGGCCGCGCTACACCGAACCCACCCAACGACGGACCGACGAAACCCTCCCGCTGCTCAGGTACTACACCGCCCACGCCGCTAAGCCCTACTGCGACGGCAACGGCCCCACCGATACTGACCGGGCGTGGGCACGCCTCTATGTCGAACTCGGCGCCGACAAAACCAAAGTCGCACCACTACTGAGCTGACCACGAGCACTGAACAGACCGGCGATGCCTGGCGCGGACGATGTGCTGCCCACCACAGGGAGTGTCAAACCACTTATGGTGCACTCCGGAATGGTGGCGGCTCTCCGTTCCGCTGTCTGTGAACGATCTGATGCTTGGGCAGCAGATAGTCCCAAGCGGACGGTTGTGGCGTGTCCAGTCGAGTTGCTGTGGACGACGGCGAGTGGCATGCTGCTGGTTGACGTGATGCCGTCATACTCGTGTCGCCCCAGCCCCTGGCGGTCGATGTCCATCGGTCGATGCCAGGAGCCATGTGATGGGCCAGTCACTACCATCCCGGAAATCGTTGTTCGGTGATACTCGTTGCCTGGTTGCGAGGGGGCACGGCCATGCCTGATTCGTTGTCGCGTCCACGTGTCGCCTCCGCTCGCCTGTCCTCGACGGAGTCCGGGAATTCCACCAACCTTCTTGTTTCCGTGGGTGCTGGTGACGAGCATGCGTTCGCCCAGCTTTACCAGCTGCTGGTGGGCACGGTCTTCGGTATCGCGCGGGCGATCCTGCCGAATACCACTTGGGCCGAGGAGGTCTCCGAACTCGTCTTCGTTGACGTGTGGCGGACCGCCTGCCGCTACTCGCCCGATCACCACGGTGGCGGGTTCGAATGGGTGATGGCGATCGCCCACCGGCACGCGGTGGACCGGCTGCGGTCGACAGGTGACACCCGTTCACCACATGACATGCTGGAACAATTGACAACCAGCGTCCCTGAGCAGACCGGAGCGCAGAGTGGGCTGGTCGCCCTTCCTCCGATCCAGCGCGAATCGCTCGAACTGGCCTACTACGGCGGACTGACCTACACCGAGATCAGTGAAGTCCACTGTATTCCAGCAGACAAGGCGAAAACCCTCCTCCGAGACGCGCTCATCAGTCTGCGCGACCGTGGGTGAGGTTCTGGCACGGGACTGAGCGCGGCCGACTTGTGCGGGCTGGTCTGCACAGGCCACGCCCGTGCCCGGGAGGTGTTCCACGACACGTGCCGGTGGGCGCGGTATCGCCCTCGTCGATGCTGTGTCCGCGCGGTGGGGAGTGCGGCGATGCGGACAGGGTAAAGCGGTGTGGTCCCAGGTCGAGTTCGTCGACCCGGCTAGCTGATCCAGTTCGCCCCCACGTTTGTTGCCCATTGACGCAACCGGGCCTAGAGTCGTATGCGACATCAGCCCGTCGCTGCGGGAGCTGATCCTGAGCGCCAAGCCCCCGCGCTCTCGCTCAGGCACTCGTGGTCTTCCCGTACCGGGAGCCACATGATCCACCACCGCATGTCGTTCCGTCCGGGACGCCCGACCGTGACCGTCACCAGTGAGACACGCGGTGAGGACACTGTCGTCTTGCGCGTCATCGGCGAGGTCACCGTCGAGTCCGCGCCCGTTGTCGATCTGGAAGTCCGCCGAGTGTGCCGGTCGAGTCCCACGGTGCCGGTGCTGCTGGTGGACCTCACCGATGTGACGTTCTTCGGCGCCGCGGCCCTGACCATGCTCTTGGACGCACACCGGCGAACACAGTTGGCCGGGGCGGCGCTGTCTCTGGTCGCGCCGCCGCGCATCGTGCGGCTGCTCGGAATCACCGGCCTCGCGCAGGTGTTCAGTGTTCACGACACGGTGCGCCACGCCATCGCGGCGGCCAGCGAGCGCTCCGTGGGCGATCCGGGACACCATCACCTCATGGTGTCCGTGTTTATGCCGGTTAGTTCTGGCCCCTGTTGTCCGGTGAGTTTCGGCCCCACCGATCGTCGTTCAACGAGTTTTGGCCCCACCTCGTCCTTTGTAGACACGCCCACGATGGGGTGAAGGACCGTCGCTCACCCGTTCGGACCTCAACGATGGGCGCCTCACATCTACGCGGTCGTGTCGGAGGCCGGAGTTGTCGTTGTCGCGTGTCGAGCTGTTCGAACGCATACGCCGTGATCGGCGGCTGGAGCCGGACGTGTCGGTCCGGACGCTGGCCGAGCGGTACCAGGTGCACCGCAGGACGGTGCGGGAAGCGCTGGCCAGCCCCGTGCCCAAAGAGCGTAAGAAGCCGCCCCCTCGTCGTTCGGTGCTGGAACCGGCCTACGGGTTGATCGACGAGATGCTGATCGCGGATCTGTCCGCGCCGCGCAAGCAGAAACACACCTCCGCGCGGATCTACCAGCGGCTGATCAGCGAGCACGGGTTCACCGCGGCGGGCCGCACCACGGTCTACACCTACATCGCCCGGCGACGCCCGGAACTGGTCGGTGAGCTGCGGGAACGGCAGCGCCACCTGGAGGGGATGGTGCCCCAGCAGCATCTGCCCGGTGAGGAGGCCGAGGTCGACTTCGCCGACGTGTGGGTACGGGTCTCCGGCCAGGTGATGAAGTGCCACCTGTTCACACTGCGACTGTCCTATTCGGGCAAAGCGGTGCACCGGGTGTTCCTGTCCGAAGGACAGGAGGCATTCATGGAAGGCCACGTGGAGGCCTTCCGGGCGCTGGGCGGCATCCCGATCCGGCACATCCGCTACGACAACCTCAAACCCGCCGTCCAGCGGGTGTGTTTCGGCCGCAACCGGATCGAGTCACAGAACTGGGTGAAATTCAGGTCCCACTACGGTTTCGACGCGTTCTACTGCATCCCCGGCAAAGAAGGCGCGCACGAGAAAGGCGGCGTCGAGCAGGAAGGCGGCCGGTTCCGCCGCACGCACCTGGTCCCGGTCCCGGACGTCGTGAGCCTGGCCGAGCTCAACGAGCGGATCGCCGAGATCGACCGGGCCGAGGACAACCGGGTCCTGCACAACCAGCGGGTCACGGTCGGGTTCAACTTCGCCTACGAGGCCGATCTGCTGGCGCCGCTGCCGTTCGACGACTTCGACACCGGCACCACGCTGACCCCGAAGGTCGGCCGGGACGCGCGCATCACCGTGCGCCAGTCGCACTACTCGGTCCCGGCGAGGTTCATCGGCCGCCGGGTGCGGGTCTCGCTGCGCGCCAACGACGTCGTCGTGTTCGACAAGGCGACCGTGATCGCCCGGCACGCCCGGATGACTCGCCGCGGCGAGTCGCACGACCAGCTCGATCACTACCTGGAGATCCTGCTGGGCAAGCCCGGCGCGCTGGCCGGGTCGACCGCGTTGGCCACCGCCCGCGCCGAGGGCAGCTTCACCGCGACCCACGAGGCGTTCTGGTCCGCGGCCCGCGCCGCACACGGTGACGGCGAGGGCACCAAGGCGCTGATCGAGGTGCTGTTGCTGCACCGCAGGCTGCCCGCCGAGGCGGTCATCGCGGGCATCACGACCACGCTGCATGCCGGGTCGACCAGCCCGGACCTGGTCGCGATCGAGGCCCGCAAAGCCGCGCACGACGCCGGCCGCGCTCTGCTGGACGAGCGTGACCTGGCCGATCTGGGCCTGGACACGGTGGTGATCCCGGTGATTACCGACGACATGCCCGACCCGCGCCTGCACGCGCCTCCAGCGCCCGCGCCGCAACCATCGGGCGCATCGGTGATCTCCCTGCACACCAAACGCGAACTGCCCGCGTCCTCGAGTCCGCTGCCGTCGGTGGCGATCTATGACCAGCTGCTGCGCCGCACGAAAGGCACCACGGCATGACCGCCACCCTCCCCGCCAGCGTCACCACCACCCACACCGTCCCCGCGGCCGCGCCCGGCGTCGACAGCCTGGACGCCGTGATCGACCAGGCCTGCCGCACCCTGCGCCTGCCCACGATCGGCGCCCGGTTCGAGGAGCTGGCCGCCGCGGCCATGCGCGAGCAGGCCACTTACAAAGGCTTCCTGCTCACCTTGCTGGACGCCGAATGCGAGCACCGCGACGAGCGCCGCAAGACCCGACTGGTCCGCGAAGCGCACTTCCCCCGCGCGAAACGGCTGGACGACTTCGACTTCACCGCCAACCCGAACGTCGTCCCCGAGGTCATCCACACCCTGACCGCGCCGGGCTGGGTCACCGCCGGGCAGCCGCTCTGCTTGATCGGCCAATCCGGCACCGGCAAATCCCACCTGCTGATCGGTATCGGCACCGCGATCGCCGAGGCCGGGCTGAGGGTCCGCTACACAACCACCGCCAACCTGGTCAACGAACTCGTCGAAGCCGCCGACGAACGCCAGCTCACCCGGGTCCTCAACCGCTACTCCAAAGTGGACCTGCTGTGTTTGGACGAGTTCGGCTACCTCGACCTGGACAAGGCAGGCGCGAAACTGCTGTTCCAGGTGTTCACCGACAGGGAGGAACGCAGCGCCATCGCTGTCGCGTCCAACGCTCCATTTTCCGAATGGAACCAGACCTTCGCTGACAAGCGACTCTGCTCGGCCATCGTCGACCGGCTCACCTTCAACGGCACCATCATCGAGACCGGCACCGACTCGTTCCGGCTGCGCGCCACCCAGCAACGCCTCCTCGGCTGACGCCCGCCCCACACCCACGCCGACCCGAGACGGATTCTCTTGGCGACACCCACGCCGCACGACAGCACCGAGCCGGTCAACGAAGCGGTCCGGATGATCCGAGACGCGGAAGCCCAACACCGCAGGATGTTCGGGAAATGGCGCGACGATCCGCGGGCACGAGCCGACCAGATCGGGCTCTTCTTGGACTTCGAGAATCTTGTGCTCGGCGCGACCGCCAGCCTGCCCGACCGGGCCGAACCGATCCCCGACCGGGCGGTGACCTGGCTCTGCCGGGCTTACGGCGCCGCCACCACCCGCCGCGCCTACGCCGACTGGGCCGACACCCGCTTCGGCCGCTACCAGGCCGTGCTCGAACGCAACGGCGTCGACCTGGTCCAGATCGGCCACGGCCCGGCCCGCAAGAACGGCGCCGACATCCGCATGACGGTCGACGCCATGGAAACCCTGATCACCCACCCCACCGTCGAGGCCTTCGTCCTGGTCACCGGCGACTCCGACTTCTCCCCACTGGTCACCAAACTGCGCGAGTTCGGCAAGCACGTCATCGGCGTTGGCGCGGAAACCGCGGCCAGCGTCCGCCTGGTCTCAGTCTGTTCGGAATACAAGCTCTGGGGCTCGATCGTCGCCCGGGTCGACCCGCCAGCCGAACCACCGACACCTCCCGCGCAACGCGGCTCCCGGCTTGCTGACGCCGAGGCGCTGCTGGTCACCGCGATGCGACAGATCCCCACGAAGTCACCAACGGCTTCCCAGCTCAAGGCCAAAATGGTCGCGCTGGACCCGTCGTTCGACCAGGCCCGCTACGGCTGCAGCACCTTCCGCGACCTGCTGACCAAGCTCGGCCACCGGATCCAAACCACCGGTCGATCCGGACAAGACATCAGGCTCGCGTTGATCGAGCCAACCAGCAGCTAACCAGCCAGCAACAGCGAAGGTCCTGTCCTCGACGAGGAGCAGGACCTTCGGCACGCGCACCCTGAAATGTGATGGGCCGGCTGCTCACGGACCACCTTGTCGGAGGGGCCCGTGAACACCCGGCTGCGACAACTTAGACGTCCACGTCGTTCCGACTGGGCACGCACCACGCGGCAGTCACGAACTTCACCCATCCAGGGGTGGGGCCCAAACTCGTTGAACGACCTCGGACACACACTCAGAACTCACCCCGGGCCAACCGCCACCGGGGCCCGATCAGACCGAACCGCCGGAGCCAGAAACGACCGGCAAAAACAGTGTCCGCGCCGGCGTCCGCTATTGGCATTCGTCGGCACTCGCTTCGTCTGGTCTCGGACGTGGACCAATGAGCCTCGGCGTCCCTTGAGGACGATGTCGTTGAGCGGTTAAGCGAAGTGTTCGCATCGCCACGAAAGGGCATCGAGTGAAACAGCTACTCCACATCGTGGTCGACCACGTCCTCGCGGCTCGAGTTGTGTCGGTCGGCGGGGAGATCGATCTGAACACCGCCGGCCAGCTGGACAAGGTTGTGGTGGCCGCGATCAACGAGACCACTGTCGGGGTCGTGGTGCTCGACCTGACCGGCGTCACGTTTCTGTCGTCGAACGGGATTTCGGCGCTGCTGCAAGGCAAGGCTCATGGCGCCAGCGTGGGAGTTGAGCTGCGGGTCGTGGTCGCCACGGGCGGCGCCGCGAGACGCTCTCTGGAGATCACGGGTCTGACGGATCTGCTGGCCAACTATTCGACGCTGTCCGCAGCCTTGGCCTCGTGAACGCCGAGTCCATATCGGCTGTCACCATTGCGGGCGATAGGCAGTGGGCCAGTGACGAGGAGCGTGGTCGCCCGCAGCGAGTGCTTGTGTGGCGTGGTGATGTGTGCGGATGTCACCGGGTTGGGCCGTTGGTCGGCGGTGGATGGGTCCGTGTTCCTCAGGTTGACTCATGACGAGGGCCGAGAGTGGAGGGGTTGACGGTGCGCAACCGGCGTCAGCGGTTGCTGGACTTGCTGGCTGCTGATCGTGTCGTCAAGCCCGGGTCTGTTGTCGGTCTGGTATGCGAGCGGTGTGTGCGGGAGTTGTCGGTGTCCGGAGCAGGCGCCACGGTGCTGAGTCACCTGCCAGGACCCGACGGTCAGAACGAGGAGTACCCCACCCGTGGACTGGTGCACGCTACCGACACGGTCAGCGCTGGGCTGGAGGATTTGCAGCTGACTGTGGGGGAGGGGCCGTGTTTGGACGCGTTCGCGTCGGGTGGGCCGGTCCTGATCGCCGACCTGGCGGCTGAACGGACCCGGTGGCCCGCGTTCACCCCCGCGGCGTGCGAACTGGGTGCGGCCGCGGTGTTCTCGTTCCCCTTGCAGATCGGTGTGGTGCGGCTGGGATCGTTGGATCTGTACCGAGATGCGCCCGGACCGCTCACCCGGACGGAATTGACCGACGCGCTGATCTTGAGTGATCTGGCCACGCAAGGTGTGGTGGCCGACCTCGACGGCCACAGCACGCAGGACGTGAGCTGGCTGGCCAACTCGCACGTGCAAGTGCACCAGGCCGCTGGAATGGTGCAGGTGCAGTTGGAGGTGAGCACGGAGATGGCGTTACTGCGGATGCGCGGCTACGCCTTCACCCACGAGGTGACGTTGGCCGAGGTTGCCCGACAGGTGGTGGCGCGGTCGCTGCGTTTCACCCACGACATGGACGGGCGATAATGCTGGGAGAGGGAAGGTCGTCGTGATGAGCAATGTCCGGGACCAGCGACTGGCGAGCACGTTCGTGACGCTGGCCGACACCTTGGTCGCCGACTTCGATGTGCTGGACTTCCTCGGTCTGCTGACCGAACGGACCGTTGAGCTGCTCGAGGTCGACGCCGCGGGAGTGATCCTGTCCGATCAACGCGGTGGCTGGCGTCCGGCGGCGGGTTCCTCCGAGCACGCCGAACTGGTCGAGATTTTCGCGGCGCAGACCGAGCAGGGCCCGTGTGTCGACTGCGTGCAGACCGGCGTGGCGGTTGCCAGTGCTGATCTGGTCGCGGACACTGCCCGCTGGCCGCGGTTCGTGCCCGCCGCGGTCGAGGCGGGGTTCCGGGCCGCGTGTGCGGTGCCGATGCGGTTGCGCGACGAGGTGATCGGCGCTCTGACCCTGCTCAACACCCACACAACCGCCATCGACGACGACAGCATCGCGCTGGGACAGGCCCTGGCCGACGTGGCCACCATCGGCATCCTGCAGCAGCGCGCGGTGCACCACAAGCAGATCGTGTCGGAACAGTTGCAGGCCGCGCTGCATCACCGAACCGTCATCGAACAGGCCAAGGGAGTCCTCGCGAGTTCGGCGGCATGGACATGCACCAAGCCTACCTCACGCTGCGCACCTACGCCCGAACCCATCACCGACGCCTTTCCGACGTCGCCCGTGACGTCGCCATCAACACCGTGGAAGCTGGTGTTCTGCTCAGCGATCCAGCCACCACATCCCAGCCGTAGCCGCCGGCTTGCCTGGAGGGACATTGCCTCATGCCGGACACACCTGACATCGACGCACGTCAGCAGCGGGTGTCGCGTACGTTCGTCGCGTTGGCGGACACACTTGTCACCGACTTCGACATCGCTGATGTCCTGCACATGCTCGTCGAACGGGTCGTGGAGCTGCTAGCGGTGTCCGCCGCGGGGGTGATGCTGGTCGCTGCTGACGGCGGGTTGGAAGTGATGGCCAGCTCGTCGCAACGTGCGGAGCTGCTGGAGCTGTTCGCGGCGCAGACCGAGGACGGGCCGTGCGTGGACTGCGCACGCACCGGGTCCCCGGTGATCTGTACCGACATCGAGTCGCACCGGCAGCGGTGGCCCCGGTTCACCGCCGCGGCCCACGAGTGCGGCTTCCGTGCCGTGCACGCGGTGCCGATGCGGCTGCGTGACCAGACTGTTGGTGTACTGGCGCTGCTGAACACTGAACCCGGCGCTTTGCCCGACGATGACCTGCAACTGGGGCAGGCGTTGGCTGATATCGCGACCATCGCGATCCTGCAGCACCGCGCCATCGAACACAGCGAACTCGTCGCTGGGCAGTTGCAGAACGCGCTGGACACCAGGATCGTGATCGAACAGGCGAAAGCGATCCTCGCCGAACGCGGCGGGGTATCGCCGGATGAGGCGTTCGGCCGCTTGCGCGCCTATGCCCGGTCCCACAACCAGCGGATGACCGACCTGGCCCGCACCGTGATCGCGGGAACAGCGGACTTCGCCGAGCTGGCGGCGGAGGCTCGTGCCCAGAAATAGCACGATCCCAGTGATACCCAGGTCGGAGTGGCCGGCAGCAGGATGTCCGAGGCCGACGGCAATCTGGTCCGATCAGGCGGGGTGTTGTGGGCTGTCGTGGCTTAGCCAGCGGCGTATGTCGTAGTAGACGCGGTCGTGTCGCAGCAGGTGGAAGTGGTGCATGCCGCCGAGCCATTGGCGGTCGGCATTCTGGTCGCTGTCGCCTGAGCTTGATGGAGTGCGCTGCGCGTCACCAGGCTGCCCATAGAGTGTCCGATAAGGACAATCTAGGTCACAGGTACCGGCCAGTTCGTGACAAGCCTGGAGAGCAGCGTGACGAGTTCGCGTCCGTTGTCAGAGATGTGCCGTCCGGAGTTGTAACGATTGCCTGGCTTGTTACGCTCCCGAGTGACGCTGCGACCGGCCAGGTGTTCAGCAGCACCGCGAGCGTGGCCGTGGCTGGATCGACCAGCGGAACGTGTCTGGGTGACTTAGGTTCGACAGTATGCGTGTGCTTGTCACTGGTGGTGCTGGTTTCATTGGTTCCTATATCGCCGACGCGCTGGTTGCCGCGGGGCATGGGGTGGTGGTGATGGATGCGTTGCTGCCGCAGGCTCATGGCTTTGGGCATGTGCCGGAGTTGGCGCATGAGCTGGTTCGTGGTGACGTGCGGGATCGTGGTGTGCTGGATCGGTTGTTGCCGGGGGTGGACGCGGTGTGTCACCAGGCCGCGATGGTCGGTCATGGGGTGGACCCGGCGGACGCGCCGGAGTATGCCAGCGTGAACGATTTCGGTACCGCGGTGCTGCTGGCGGCGATGTACGCGCATGGTGTGCAGCGGTTGGTGATGGCCAGTTCCATGGTGGTCTACGGCGAGGGGCGGTATGACTGTCCTGAGCACGGCGAGATGGTGCCGGGGCCGCGGGCGGCGCGGGATCTCGCCGAGGCGAGGTTTGATCCGATGTGTCCGGCGTGTGGGTGTGCGCTGGTGTCGGGTTTGGTGGGCGAGGACGCGGTATTGGATCCGCGCAGTACGTATGCGGCGACCAAGGCCGCGCAGGAATATTTGGCGAAGGCGTGGGCCAGGCAAACCGACGGTACTGTCTGGGCGATGCGTTATCACAATGTGTACGGGCCGCGAATGCCGAGGGATACGCCGTATGCGGGTGTGGCGTCGCTGTTTCGATCCTCGTTGGAGAACGGCCAGGCGCCTCAGGTGATGGAAGACGGGCGTCAGCGGCGGGATTTTGTTCATGTCACCGACGTGGCCGCGGCTAATGTTCTCGCGCTGGAGGCCAGTATGCCGCCGGGCGAGTTTCGAGCGGTGAATATCTGTTCTGGCGAACCGCATACGGTCGGCGAGTTGGCCTCGGCGCTGTCCGCGGCGATGCGGGGGCCGCAGCCGCGGGTCGTGGGTGGGGCGCGGCCTGGCGATGTCCGGCATGTGGTGGCTGATCCGGCTCGAGCGGGTGAGTTGCTTGGTTTCCGTGCGGCGATGTCCTTTGCCGAGGGGGTCGCGCAGTTCGCGCACGCCCCGCTGCGGGCCTCGGCGGCGCAGCGAGCGGCTACCACGGAGTGAACAGCAGATGGTTGACCAGCAGCGCGAGTAACGCCTGACCAGTGAGCCACCAGCGCCGCTGAGCTTCAGGTAGCGCGCCACACGCGACGATCAGCCAGACGGCGAACGGCAACCAGATTCGTTCCACCTCGCCCTTGCTCATCCCGGAGACATCGGCGACGAGAATAGCCACCAATGCCGCGGCCACGAGCAGGCCCGCCGCCTTGCCGAGGATGTGGGGGCGTGCGGCGGTTCGGCGCAGGCCTGCCACGGTCGCGGGCCCGATGACGAACAGCGTCGCGGCGAGGTTGGCCCACAGGAAGTAGGAGTAGGGCCTGGTTTTGGTGATGCTGTCGGCGTAGATGATCGTGGTGAGTTGGTAGCCGGTGAACCACCAGAATCCGCTCGCCACGAACACGGCCACCACGATCACGACGCCCAGTGCGGCGAACAAGGCTGGACGCCAGCGCGGGGAGAGGGCGAGTACGGCCAGGACCAGCAGTCCACCGAGCACGAGGCCGTAGGACAGGTGCACCGCAAATCCGAACAGCATCCCGCCGACCACAGCGGCAAGGTCTGCTCGCCATCCACGTCGGGTCACGCCGATGGCCAGCAGCGCCACGCTCCATGCGAGCACGGCCGCGAGCACGCCGTCCGCTGACACTCCGACCCATACCGCGCCGGGCAGCAGCACCGAGAAGGGCAGCACTGTGCGGGCGAAGTCCTCACGTCCCACCGCCCGCAGTGTCACCGCGACCGCGACGCATGCCGAGGCACCGAGCAGGACACAGACGATCCCGGCGGCACCGCCGCCACCGAGACCGATCCGGTCCAGCCACACGAACAGCAGGAACGCGCCCGGCGGGTGGGCACCGACGTGGGTGGTCCAGTGATCGGGCTGGTCGGTCAGGATATGCCCGGAGAACTCCCGCAGCATGCGCGGTATGTCATCGACCCGCCAGACGTCATGCAGGTACTCGTCGCGGCTGGTGAGCCGGTCGGCGATACCGCGCTGATACCCGTCCACCAGCGCCAGGAACATGGTCCATGCTGCGGACGCCGCCCACGCGGCTGCCAGCAGACCGCGCCACCCCATCCGCTGGGCGCAACGCGGGCCGTAGAGCACGATCAGTGCGGCCGTGACCAGCGCAGGCCCGGTACCCGGTCCGATGTGTGGTTCCCACCCGGCCAAGAGCGGGGGAAACCAGAGAAAGATGTCCACCCGCTCGTCGATCAACCGCCAGCCGATCAACGCGGTGGTGACCACCAGGACTATTCCGGCGAATACGGCAAGCAGATCGAACGTCGTTCCACGGCGCCCTTTTCTGCTCGTAGTGGTGTCGTTGGTCTGTCGAATGTTCGACACGTGCGCATAGTAAACGACAAGCAGCGTATAGGCGGAATGATCTTCGTCGAGTGCAGATTATCTCACACGCTGGAGGTGTCGGCAATTCGAAAAATATCGCGTCGAAAGGCATCCATGAAGAGATCGACTCCGAATTGATTATGTGAAGCTCAACGTAGACGTCGTGTTGCCGTGTCTGAACGAGGCAGAGGCTCTGCCGGGAGTGCTGCGCGCACTGCCCGAGGGGTTCCTGCCGCTGGTGGTGGACAACGGGTCGACCGACGGCACCGAGCAGGTGGCGCTCAGACTCGGAGCACGGGTGGTCCACGAACAGCGGCCAGGCTATGGGGCCGCGGTCCATTGCGGACTCGTCCACGCCCGCAGCGACATCGTCGCGGTGATGGACGCGGACGGGTCGCTGGACCCGACCAGCCTGCCCGCGATGACCGAACTGCTCGTCTCAGAGGACGCTGACCTTGTGGTGGGGCGCCGGGTGCCCTCGCACCGGGCCGCGCAACCGTGGCACGCCAGGGCAGGTAACGCGCTACTGGCCGCAACGCTTCGGCGTCGCGGCGTGCCGGTCCACGACATCGCTCCGATCCGGGTCGGGCGCCGTACCCGGCTGCTCGAGTTGGGCGTCGAGGACCGCGCGTTCGGGTATCCGCTCGAACTGCTGGTGCGAGCGGGCAAGGCGGGCTGGCGGCTGCGTGAGGTCGAAGTGGACTACCGCCCTCGTGCCGGTGGCCGGTCCAAGGTGTCCGGATCCGTGCGCGGCACGCTGCGTGCCGTTCGCGATATGAGCACAGTGCTGGTGCGGCTATGAGTACACCGTTGGTGATACTGGTCCTGGCGAAGGCTCCGCGTCCGGGCCTGGTCAAGACCCGGTTGTCTCCACCGGCGACGCCCGTGCAGGCCGCGCACATCGCGGCGGCGGCGCTGCTGGACACTGTGGACGCCGTGTGTGCGGTTGCCGACTGCCAACCGATCGTGGCACTGGCCGGAGACCTGACAGACACGGTCGGCGAAGTCGAGATCAGACACGCCCTGCGCGCGATCACCGTGATCCCGCAACGCGGCCGGTCGCTCGGCGAACGGATCGCCGCCGCGCACCTGGACGTCGCGAAACTGCTGCCCGGTCGGCCGACACTGCAGATCGGAATGGACACCCCACAGCTCAACAGCCGGTTGCTGGAGCAGTGTCGTGAGCGCCTGATGCGCGAGGGCACCGACGCCGTGCTGGGCGCGGCCACCGACGGCGGCTGGTGGGTCCTCGGACTTCGCGACCCGGCGGCCGCGGCCTGCGTCACCGACGTGCCCACATCGCGATCCGACACCGGACACCGCACAGCCCAGGCATTGCGCGACCACGGTTTGCGCCTCGGCACCGTGGCAACTCTGTCCGACGTGGACACTATTGACGACGCACGGGACTTGGCGGCCAGCGCGCCGGGAACCAGGTTCGCCGGTGCAGTGGGGAAACTGCTGTGACCCACTCGGCAACGATCCGCCCCCCGGTGCGGGACGACTGCTTTCGCGCCGCCTTGACCGGCACCGCCCGGGTGCTGGAACTCAGTGACGGACGACGACTGGTGATGAACACCCAGCGGTGGCACACCACACCGACCGGGGCGGACCGGTGGCTGGTGAACCGGTGTCACGGTCCGACCATCGACCTCGGCTGCGGCCCCGGACGCTTCGTCGAGGCACTGCAGGCCCGCGACATCCCCGCCTTGGGAGTCGACACCTCCGACCACGCCGTCGCGTTCTGCCGCGACAAAGGAGTACCGGTCGTGCAGGCCGACGTGTTCGCGCCCCTTCCACGCGAAGGACAGTGGCAGCATGTCCTGCTCGCGGACGGCAACATCGGCATCGGCGGCAACCCCCTCGCGTTGCTGCACCGGGCCGCGTCACTGCTGACAGCGACCGGAAGCCTGCTACTGGAAATCGACGCCGTGCACGCCGGACTGTGGCGCGGCTCGGCACGCATACCCGACCACGACACCACAGGCGCTTGGTTTCCCTGGGCGATGGTGGGACTCGACGCTGTCGCTGAGCTCGCCACCCGCGCCGGTCTCCGGCTCATCGGGACACGCCACGCCGCCGGACGGTGCTTCGCCCGCATCGGACGGCACCTCCCATGACACCACAGCCACCGACCGGCAAACAGTCGTACGGATTCCCCGCTGGTCTCTGGCGTTTCCTCGAGCGGCACCGTCCACCCGGACCGTTCCGGCCCCGCGCGTGGCGCAGCCCGATCCGTGGCCCCTGGCTGACGTCCGTCCTCGGCGCCGTGCTGCTGGTCAGCCTGCCCATCGTGATCATCACCGGTTTGCTGTCCTACAGCGCCTACGGCCCCCAGTTCGGACAAGCACTGCCCACGGACGTCGGCTGGCTGCGGCTACCGTCCTTCGACTGGCCCACCCGGCCCTCGTGGCTCTACCGCCTCACCCAGGGCCTGCACGTGGGACTCGGGTTGATCCTGATCCCCGTCATACTGGCCAAACTGTGGTCGGTGGTACCCAGGCTGTTCACCTGGCCCCCGGCACGCTCCCTGCTCCAGGCCCTGGAACGGGTCTCGCTGCTGCTGCTCGTCGGCTCGATCCTGTTCGAGATCGTCACCGGTGTCCTGAACATCCAGTACGACTACGTGTTCGGGTTCAGCTTCTACACCGCCCACTACTACGGCGCCTGGGTCTTCATCGCCGCGTTCCTCGCCCATGTCGCCCTCAAACTGCCCCACATGATCCGCGCCCTGCGCTCCCGATCGTTCCGCGCCGAACTACGCACCTCACGAGCCGACACCACACCCGAACCACCGGACGACAACGGTTTGGTCGCGGCCACGCCCGCCGAACCGACGATCAGCCGCCGCGGCGCACTCGGCGTGGTGGCCGGAGGAAGCATCCTGATCGGCGTGCTCACCGCCGGGCAGACCATCGGCGGTATCACCCGACCGGCCGCGTTGCTGCTGCCTCGCGGCCGCACTCCTGGCGAGGGCCCCAACGGTTTTCCCATCAACCGCACGGCGAACGCCGCAGCCATCACCGACGCTGACACCGGTCCCGCGTGGATCCTGACTCTGCTGGCCGGTGACCGCACCGTCCGGTTGACCCGCGACCAACTCGCCGCGCTGCCGCAACACAGCGCGACACTCCCCATCGCGTGCGTGGAAGGATGGTCCACCACACAAACCTGGGCCGGAGTCAGGCTCCGTGACCTCTGCGCACTCGCCGGTCTGCCACAGCCCGCCTCGGCCCACATCCGGTCCCTGGAGAAAACCGGCTCCTTCAACGCGGCAACACTGCAGGCCAACCAAGTACTCGACCCGGACTCACTGCTCGCCCTGCGCGTCAACGACGCCGACCTCAGCCTGGACCACGGCTACCCGGCGCGCGTCATCGTTCCCGCGCTGCCCGGCGTGCACAACACCAAGTGGGTCCGCTCGATCGAATTCCGGACACCCTGACATGCGCACACCCCACACAGCCCCAGATGGGTCAGGCAGCGCGCGACTGGCGCGTCTCGTGGCTCTGCTCGCCAGTTTCGTCCTCACCGGGTACGTCGTCGTCCACATCGTGGCCGAGCCTGACCTGTCCCGCATGCTGCTCTGGTTCGCCGCCGCGGTCATCGGCCACGACCTGATCCTCTTCCCGATGTACACCCTCGCCGACCACGCGGCACGCCATCTGCTTCCCCGCCGCAGGCTGCCAATGCTCAACTACCTGCGCGTCCCGGCCCTGGCATCCGGCTTGCTCCTGCTGGTCTTCCTCCCGGGCATCATCCGCCAAGGCGCCGACACCTACCTGGCCGCGACCGGGCAAACCCAAGAACCGTTCCTCTACCGATGGCTCCTGCTCACCGCCATCTTCTTCACGGCCAGCGCCATCGTGTACGCCCTACGCCACCTCAACCCACGATGAGCCCACCACACAGCGGATTCAATGACCAGCGCCGCTGTCGAGCCCGTGCTGCGCAGTGCGTGCATTCCTCATCCCCTCGATCAACGAGTCAGGACTAGCGTCAGATGATGCTTCGACAACGATGGCCACGGGCCCTGCTCCTGGCATTGCCCGGGTTGATGCTCGCCGGATTCGGCGCCGTGCACCCAGCACCGTTGGAGGCCACGAACGCCGAATGGTGGACGACGATCCACGTCCTGCTGCTCCCCGTGTTCCCCCTTCTGGCCGTGGCACAGTGGATACTCCTGACACCAGCGCATCCACTTCTACGATGGGCAGGGCGACTGGCCAGCTTCGGCTTCGCGGCGTTCTACACCGGCCTCGACGCCGTCGCGGGCATCGCCGCCGGCACCGTCACGACACACGAACACGCCGTCACACCGATCACCGGCTCCGTCTTCACCATCGGCGACATGCTCGGCTACATCGGCGCGAGCTGTTTCCTCGCCGCCAACCTCTGCATCACCGCGGACACCACGTACCGCGCGGGATGGCGAGCATTGCCAGGCGGCCTGATCCTGCTTGCCGCAAGCGTGTCCTTCATCGACAGTCACATCTTCTGGCCACGCGGCGTCCTCACCATGCTCGCCGTCGCAGTAAGCATGCTTCTGTTGGCGCTGCACATGGATCCGCCACCGATCGACAATCCAGCGCGAACAACGCGAGGAACGTCGCGTCGGTCGACTCCACCCGGGTGAGCGGGCCAGGCGCATCCCGGTACAGACCCAACGATCCTAGCCGCACCACACCGATCTGCGCAGGGAACGAGAACAGCCGCTGCCCTGCTCGCGATTCGCCCGTCCGGGATCCCATCCGTCGAGTTTCCGCCCGCGTGTTTGCGGTGCGAGGTCACGGGTATCCTGCCAAGTTTCGCAGTGTTCCGTTGCTGTGCTTGAAATAATTTTGGACGTCGCCCCCATCCGGGAGTGTCCGGGTCTCGAATGCCGGGTACCAGGTTGTCGCCCGATCGAGGGGAGGTGAAGTTCATGCGGGTGAAGTTGGTGACGAGTGTTCCGAATGATGTGACGGAAAGTGACATCCTTCAGCGGTTGGTCAAGGCTGTCGGGATGCTCGTCGGATTGACTGCCGGGTTCTTTTTGTTCGCCCTGCTCACAGCTGGAAAAGCGAATGCCGAACAGGACAACGGCAACGCGCAGCCAGGTTTGTTGGGCGGTGTGACGAACGGTCTCGGTGATGTGGTCGGCGCCGCGGTCGCTCCAGTAGCGCGCGGCGCGGCCACAGCGGTTGAGCCGGTGATCACGCCGGTGACCGAGGCCGTAGCGCCGATCACTCGCCCGGTGCTGGCGCCGGTGACCCGAGCGTTGTCGCCGGTGTTGTCGGATGTGTCCGGTGTGGTCAAGCCGGTCACGGAGCCGCTTCTGGGGTCTGTGGTCCGTGCGGTGGATTCAGTGGTCAAGCCAGTGAACAGGGCGATCGCCGCTGAGCCGGTGGTCGAGGCCGTCACTGGTCCCGAATCCCCGGGTGCCAGTCGCAGTGATCGAGAACCGCGGCATTCCCCGGACACGGACACCGGGTGGCCCGATCGGGAAGCACAGCCGGTTGATTCGCCTGTTGTGGAGTCCGTGACACCGCCGCTGTCGCTTCAGCACCATGGCGTCACCGGGCACGCGGACACGAGGCCTGCGGATATCGCGCCTGCCCACAAGGTGGACACTGGTTTTTCGTTGTGGACGGTGAAGCCGGCGCCGAGTGCGCCGCCGACACCACCGAGTGGTCCGGCCGCGACCGGAGCGCCCGGCGGTGTCACGAACGCACCGCATGGTCCAGGTGCTGATGGGTCCACTGTGACCGGTACACGCGTGTTGCCACGACCGGTTGGGTCATGGGGCGCGGCATCGGGCATGTCGGTGGGGCCGTCGTGGTGGACGTCGTACGGCAGGCATCATCCAAGTTGATCGTCCTTGTTTCTTCGCTGAGCTGAAGTTCTTCCCACGAAGCGATTGAAGGGCAAGGAAAAAGGATGCACAGGTACGTACGACGCGGCATCGTCGCCGCAGTCATGTCCGGCGGGTTCGTCCTGCTGGGCAACGCGGTCGCGAGCGCTGACACCGGTTCCGATGGCCCACTGGGTCTCGGCGGAACGCTCAACACCGTGCTGGGCAGCTCCCACGCGGGTAACGGCGGCGACTCGGGCAACGGCGGCAGCACCTCCAGCTCGAACAAGGCCGTGACCGGCAACTCCGGGAACTCGGGCAACTCCGGGTCGACCGGCGGGAACTCCGCATACGGTGTGTGCGTGCTCGCGCGCTGCGAGACGCACGTCAGCTCGGGCAACTCCGGCAACACCGGATCGACCGGTGCGACTGGAAACGCCACGAACGCCAGCAACACCCAGGGCGGCAACTCCGGTTCGGCGGACAACGGCGGCAACGCCGCGACCCACACGAACGGGAACGCCACTCAGGGCGCGCGGCACCACGGCGGCAGCGTGTCAACGACTGTCGGGAAGGCCGTGGGCGGCAACGGCGGCGACTCGGGCAAGGGCGGCAACGCCACCAGCTCGAACAAGGCCGTGACTGGCAATTCAGGCAACTCGGGCAACTCCGGGTCGACCGGCGGGAACTCCGCCTACGGGCTCTGTGTGCTCGCGCGTTGCGAGACCTCGGTGACCTCAGGCGACTCGGGTGACACCGGCTCGACGGGCGCCACGGGTGACGCCACGAACATCAGCAACACCCAGGGCGGACACTCCGGCCCGGCGGGCAACGGCGGCGACGCCACTGTGGACGCCAACGCGACCAACGGCGTGAACTCGTCGGTGGTGCGTTCGCTGACCGGTGGCAAGGCTGTTGCGGGTAACGGCGGCGACTCGGGCAAGGGTGGCAACGCCTCCAGCTCGAACAAGGCCGTGACCGGCGATTCCGGTGACTCCGGCAAGTCCGGTGCGACCGGCGGCAACACTGCCTACGTGCTCAACCTGGGGAACAACCGTGGCTGGCACCGCACGTCGCACACCATGGTGACGTCCGGCGACTCGGGTGACACCGGCTCGACGGGTACCACCGGCGACGCGACGAACGTCAGCAACACCCAGGGCGGCAACTCCGGCGCAGCCGGCAACGGCGGCAACGCCACAGTGAACGCCACGAGCACCAACTCGGGCGGCTCGAAGTGGCACCACCGCGGTTCGTCCACAGTGACCGGCGGCAAGGCTGTCGCGGGCAACGGCGGCGACTCGGGCAACGGCGGCAGCGCCACCAGCTCGAACAAGGCCGTGACCGGCAACTCCGGTGACTCCGGCAAGTCCGGATCGACCGGCGGCAACACCGCCATCTCCAAGTCCAGCGACAAGCACAGCAAGCACCACGGCTGGAAGCACCACAGCTGGAAGAACCACGGCGACACCACGCACGGCACGTCGCACACCAACGTGACGTCCGGCGACTCGGGTGACACCGGCTCGACCGGCGCCACCGGCGACGCGACCAACGTGAGCAACACCCACGGCGGCCACTCCGGCCCCGCGGGTCACGGCGGGCACGCGGCCAGCCACGCGCGCGCCTGACAGACACACGAAAACCGGGCGGCACCAGGAAATCCTGGTGCCGCCCTTTCGCGTGCGCGACTCAGCCGGCGAAAGTCAGTCCTGCGACGTCGGTGAGCAACGGGGAGACCACCCGAGCCTGGCCGGTCGTCAGGTCGACGCTGACCAGCAGAGTCAGCCCGTGCGCCCGAACGGCCGCCACAGCCTTGTAGTCGCGGGGGTTGTAGGTGCCCGCGCTCGCGGTGCCGGTGATGTCGAAGCCGTTGACGGCGCTGATGTTCAGGCCCAGGCGGCCGATGGTGGTCAGTTGGCCGGTGTTCGGCGACACCACGGGTGTTTCGCCGGGCAGGCTGCCTTGTTTGACGAGGCTGTCGCGAGCGGAGTCGAGGCCGTAGAGAGCGGTGGAGGTCGCTCCGGCGACGCTGTTGGTGTATCCGGATGCGGTGACTTGGGGTGTGCGGTTCTCGCCGGGGTAACTCAGGGGAGAGTCCGTTCCCGCGACGGCGCCTGTGTCCGGGTGGAGCCGGAGGTTCTGGCCCGTGTCGGTCACCACCCTGATCCGGTCGACGGTCGGGTTGAAGTCGAAGCCGATCGCCTTGCCCTGCAATGCTATGGGAGCCCCGACCGGGGTCGCGACCGCGGTCTTGGCATCGATCCGGTACAGCTGACCGGAACGGGACAGCGCGTACAGGCCGCCGGTCGCAGGGCGTGCGTCCAGGCCGATCAGACGGTCGTTCCTGGCGACGCCGGTGACGCGTTTGCCGGACTCGGGAAGCAGCCGGAGCGCGGAGTCGTGCTGGTAGAGCACGCCGCTCTGGCTCAGGACGAACAGGTCCCCGTCGCGGTGTTTCGCGGGCGCCGCCGTCGCGGCTGTGCCGCTCAGTGCCGCTGCCAGAACGCACGCTCCGACCAGGGCAACACGATGGGTCTGCGCACAGTCAACTCCTGTCGTGGATCAGGAAATCGGGCCACAGCACATTCGGAACAGAACGGACACCGGATGGGGAGGTCTGAAGAACGTCCTGCCCGATCTCGATCGGTCCCACGATCAGGCGATGCCAGAGAATTGTTCGACGTCCGCCAATCCGCTCCGCGAGTCGCGTCGAATGCCCGGCAGAACTTCGAAAGAACCCAAGGAGAACACAAGATGCGTTTGCCACGTGCAGCCGCGGCGGTCATCGGTGGCTTCGCCCTGATGACCATGGCCGCCTGCGGGAACAGTGACACCGCCGCCCCTGCCAACCAGCCCCCGGCACCCGCGCCCAGCAGTTCGGCGATGTCTGCGCAGTTCGGCCCCGCGTGTGGCGCTGTGCCCAAGGACGGCGCGGGTAGTTTCGCGGGAATGGCGAAGGACCCGGTCGCGACCGCGGCGTCGAACAACCCGGTGTTGTCCACTTTGGTCACGGCGGTGAAGCAGGCCGGTCTGGTGGACACGCTCAACAGCGCCAAGGACATCACGGTGTTCGCGCCGACCAACGAGGCGTTCGCCAAGATCCCCAAGGCCGACCTGGACAAGGTGCTGGCCGACAAGGAGATGCTGACCAAGATCCTGACCCACCACGTGGTCGGCAAGACCGTCACCCCCACCGACCTCGCGTCGGGCACCTTCGAGACCCTGGCCAAGGACTCGGTCACCAGCTCCGGCAGCGGCGAGTCGTTCAAGGTCGAGGGCGCCAACGTGGTGTGTGGCAACGTCAAGACCGGTAACGCCACTGTGTACCTGATCGACTCCGTGATGATGCCCGCCGAGCAGTTCGGCACGGCGTGTGCGTCGATTCCGAAGGACGGCCCCGGCAGCTTCCAGGGCATGGCCATGGACCCGGTCGCGACCGCCGCGTCGAACAACCCGGCGCTGTCCACTCTGGTCACCGCGGTCAAGCAGGCCGGTCTGGTCGACACCCTCAACGGGTTGAAGGACGTCACGGTGTTCGCGCCGAGCAACGACGCGTTCGCCAAGCTGCCCAAGGCGGATCTTGACAAGGTGCTGGCCGACAAGGCGCTGCTGACCAAGATCCTGACCTACCACGTCGTGCCGAAGAAGGTCACCACGGCCGACCTGGCCTCGGGCAGCTTCGACACCGTCGAGAAGGGCAAGCTGACCACCACCGGCAGCGGCCAGGAGTTCACGATCGGTTCCGGTGGCGCCAAGGTCGTCTGCGGCAACGTCAAGACCGCCAACGCCACGGTGTACATCATCGACTCGGTTCTGATGCCGCCCGCCGCGTAACCAAGGCGACATCGCAAGACCGGCTGCCGCCGCATTGACCCCCCATGCGGCGGCAGCCACTTGCGTGAACTCGAGGCAGGTGCAGTGCGTGATCTCCAGAACGGCATCGGAGCCTTGCGGCTGCTCGGCTATCGCTTTGAGCACATCAACAGCCCACGTGACGACGACCTGGTGCTGTTCGGCTGGTTCCTCTGGCCACAACACCACGACAGGCTGCTGATCTCCGGCCTCGGTGTCGCCGTGGCTACCCGCGTGACGAGGACCGGTCACCTGGACCCGCGTGACGCGACCTGGTCGTGCGAGGGCGACGCCGAGGCAGTGGTCTGGGCGCTGGTCGACCTGCCCCCGCCCATCGAATGACCGCAGGAGAACGACCATGGAACGAGTGCGATCCGTTCGCGTCATCGCCGCTCCGATCCAAACCGAGGCCGCGGTGATCGGTGCGGTGTTGGTGATGGCCGGCATCGCCGGTTTTCTTCCCGGCTCAGGAACCAGTCACGGCTTCCAGGAGACCGGCTCCGACATCGTGCCGTTGGGCGGCGTTCCGGCCACGGCCGTGCCCTACCTGCTGCGCATCGCTGTCGGTGTGGCCGGGATCGTGCTCGCGCGCAGTGCCCGAGGAGCCAAGCTCTTTCTCGTCGGCGGCGGATTGATCTTTCTGACCTTATGGCTGTACAGCATCGCCTGTGGTGATAACGGTCCGGTGGACCTGCTTCGCTTCCACAGTGCGCACGACTGGTTGCATGTGGTGTTCGGCGTCGTGATGACGTCAATGGGTGTGACGCTCGGGGCTCGGGCGCCACGTGCAGAGGCCGACGGCCACGACGTCCGATTGAGCCAATGACGTCCCCCCGGGGACACCAGCTCGCGGGAGCGCGAATCTCCTTGGGTGCGCTCCCGCGACCCCGCCCTCACTGCGTCGTTCCCCGCACGCCGCGGACCAGCACCATCCAGTGGCGGCTCGGGTCCGAACACTCTGTAGACCGACATGACGAGGAGCGGTGATGCGAGACCGAGGCCGGGTTCCGTCTTCGTGGCACGACATCGCCTTGCCCGAATCACTGGACCAGTTGCTTCCCCGCGTCGCACAGGGTGACAGCCAGGCTTTCGAACAGTTCTACCGTCACCTGTCCGCGCCCGTGTTCGGCCTGATCCTCCGCGTCCTGCGTGACCCCGCGCAGTCGGAGGAAGTCGCCCAAGAAGTGTTCCTCGAACTCTGGCGCACCGCCACCCGGTACAACGCCGGACAGGGCAGCGTCCGCTCGTGGGCGATGATGATCGCCCACCGCAGAGCCGTCGACCGGGTCCGCGCGGCCCAGGCCAGCAGCGAACGCGACACCAAAGCCGCGCAGACCGACCGTACCCGCGACTTCGACGAGGTCACGGACACTGTCCTGGGCAATCTGGAACGCCAGCAAGTGCGGGCATGCCTGGACAGTCTGACCGATGTCCAGCGCGAGTCGGTGCGTATGGCGTACTACCAGGGCTATACCCACCGAGAGGTCTCCCAACTCCTGGACTGTCCACTCGGGACCATCAAGACGCGTTTGCGGGACGGACTCATCCGGCTGCGCGACTGTCTGGGAGCGACATCATGAACACCACCAACGAGATCCACACCCTGACCGGAGCCTACGTCCTCAACGCCGTCTCCGACATCGAGCGAAGAGAGTTCGAGAACCACATGGCGCACTGCGCCGCGTGCGCCCAAGAGGTCCTCGAACTCCAGGAAACCACCGCTCGGCTGGGTCAGACAACGGCGATGGCTTTGCCGCCCGCGCTCTGGGAAACAGTGCATCGCTCGATCCGCACCACCCGTCAACTTCCTCCCCTCCCGCTGGCCACACCGACCTCGTCCCGACGAGCACGTCGTCGCTGGCCCGTCCGTGTTGCCATCGGCGCCGTCGCGGCCAGCGTGGTCGCAGCCGTCACCGTCGGGATCACCATGGCCAACCGAGAAGCGGACCTGGAGAACCAGCTCGCCCAGTCCCAGAGCCAGGTCGACCGGATCAACACTATCCTCGGTGCGCCGGACGCCACGGTGCAGCGACGTTCCGAACCCGATGGCCGTACCGCGACCGTAGTGGTCTCCCGGCGGGCCAACGGCATGGTACTCACAGCCCAGGGACTGCCACCGCTGTCGGCGAACCAGTCGTTTCAGGGCTGGTTTGTCACCAAGGACGGCACGAAAACCCCCATGGGCCTGCTGCACGCCTCACACGGAACGATCCTCGTACCGGACCTGACCGCAGCGAAAGACACCTCGTTCCTCGCCATCACCGTCGAACCCCGCGACGGATCCACCACCCCCACAGGCAACGTCATCATCACGGTCCCAGCCACCACATGATGGCTCTGCTGCGCAGAACTTTTCCTGTGGATCCATCCACGGCGTGGCGACGATTGTATATATGCCAATGGCTCCGCGCTGACCGAGATCGGCAAAGACACCGCCGGTCGCCGTTACGCGTTCGGCGACGTCGGCATGGGATGGGACGGAGCCGCTCTAGTGTCCTGAGTCGTTAGTTACTTTCCAGGTTGGTACCGTGCGGTATAGATGATGGTCGTGGCCGAAACTTGCGCAGCTGGAGCTGAGTCAGGCCGAGCGGTGATGGCGCTAGCCGATCGTGGTCCTGTCGCTGATTGCGTGATCAACATTCGGGTCCGGTCAGACGCGGCAGAGGATCTTCTTACGGAGCAAGTCGAACTTCGCGCGCCCGTACATGCTTCTCTTGACGGATTTCAGTCGTGAGACGGCGCCTTCGACCGCTCCAGAGTTGTGCTTCATGGTGAGCCCGTTGACCACTGCGGCGTGGTCACGCGCGAGTCCAGCGGTGAACGAGTGCAAGTGCGGGAAGTCATCCGCTTCCACCGCGGCGATCCATTCGTCGAGGCGTTCGCCATGCAGACCCGTCATCATCTCCGCGAAGGACGCGACGTGGTAGGCCAACCTCGCCAGGGCCGAGCTGCGGGTCAGGACCTCGTTCAGGCGATCGCGCTCCCGGTCGTCGAGATCGTCGGGATGGTGCAGCATCCACCGGGTCACGTCCCGGACCTTCGGCGGGGCCGGTGTGGCAGGCGGTGCGGCCCCGACTGTCCGGAAGAGACGAAGGTAACGCGTGAGAGCTGGATAGCTGCCGGTGTACCCCTGCTCGCGGATCTCGGTCAGCAGCACCGTCGCGGTCGTGCATCCCTGGTTCCATCGCTCGCGCAGGTACGGTTTGAACCTCTCCAGCGGTCCAGGACGACCATCCCGCTGCTTGACCAGCAACTCCTCAACGCTCCCAGCCCGAGCAAACCGCTACACGGTTTTCCTGTCCAGCCGCAGCGACCGGGAGATCCCACTGACAGATTCACCCTGCGCCAACAGTAGCTGCACCGCCTGGTAGTGCTCACGGATACGGACGACCACGGCGTGCGCCTCGACGCGGTCGACCTCCGCGGCGATCGCGATCTGGTCGACGTCCGTCGAGGCGGCAGAATCTGTGGCAGGCTCTGGGATTTCGTGTTCGGGATCGCGCAAGTCGTGGCGATGTTGCCTGATCGTTTTCTCGACATAACCAGCCAGCCCATGCCACAAGTGCCAGCGGTCGGCTACTTGCTGAGCATCGGGTGCACCCAAGCGTGCGCCTTCGGCATACGCGCCAGCACGATCACGACACACGATGGTTACGCCAGAGTGCGCGCGCAGCCACTCGGCGAGGCTTTCCGCGGTGCGATCGGCAAGCAGGTCGACGGGGCGGTGGGTGGCCATGTCGAGCAGAATGGTCCCGTAGGTGTTGCGGCGTTTGAACGCGAAGTCATCGACACCCAGCAAACTGACCGTCCCGATGGGCGGGTCAGGGATGGCGCGGACCAGGCGCAGCAACGTGTCCCGGCCGGTGACCAGGCCGAGGCGGCCTGCCAGCCGAGCTCCGGCGCGAGCGGCCACCGCCAGACCGATGGATTCCAGCATCGCCCGTAGCCGCGGGCTGCGTCGCGCGTGCGTGGTGGTCACGCCGTCTACCTGCTCGGCGAACGTCCTGGCCGAACAAGTCTTGTTGTCGCAGAAGAACCGGCGCATCCGCAGCCACAGCACTACCGGCACTCCGGCCGCCGGCACGTCGGCCACCCGACGGTCATAGCGGCTATGCACCGGCCTGACTCGACCCCACATGATGAACAGGCACCCACGCTCACCTTGGCACATGCCCAGATCCGCACGCCGCCCGGAGTCTGCGCGACCTTCTCGCCCGCCATTCCAGCCAAGTGCGGCAACAGGTCCGCTAACCACTCGTGATCACACCAAGATCATCATCGCAGACCGGTGGGACGAGGTTCGCACCGGATCCAAGGAAGTTGATCACGCAATCAGCGACAGGACCAGAATCAATTAGCGCCATCAAGCGGGACGCGTTGCAGGGGTGGGCGCGTCGCGGGAAGACCGCGCAGGCGTTGGCGATGCGGGCTCGTATCGTGCTGGCGTGCGCGGAGGACCTGTCCAACAGTGAGGTTTCGCGCCGGTTGGGTGTCTCGCTGCCGACGGTGGGTAAGTGGCGCAAGCGATTCGTTGAGCACCGCCTTGATGGTTTGTCCGACGAGCCTCGGCCGGGTGCGCCCCGCACGATCACCGACGCTCAGGTCGAGGACGTCATTACCAAGACCCTGGAAGAACAACCTGCCCGCCAGGACAGCCACTGGTCGACCCGATCGATGGCCACCGCGACAGGGATGTCGCAGACAGCGATTTCGCGTATCTGGCGGGCTTTCGGGCTCAAACCGCATCTGGTGGACACCTGGAAGCTGTCGACCGACCCGCTGTTCATCGACAAGGTCCGTGACGTGGTGGGCCTGTACCTGGAGCCCCCGGACAAGGCGATGGTCCTGGCGGTGGACGAGAAATCGCAGATGCAGGCGCTGGACCGGACCGCGCCGATGCTGCCGATGATGCCCGGCACCCCCGAACGTCGAACCCACGATTACGTCCGGTACGGCACCACGAGTCTGTTCGCGGCGTTGGACATCGCCACCGGCAACGTGATCGGTCAGCACCAGCGCCGCCACCGGCACCAGGAGTTCCTGCGGTTCCTCAAAACCATCGACGCCAACACGCCAGCGGAGCTGGATCTGCACCTGGTGTGCGACAACTACGCCACGCACAAGACCCCCGCGATCAAGAAGTGGCTGGCCGCCCATCCGCGGTTCCACCTGCACTTCACCCCCACCTCGGGCAGTTGGCTCAACTTGGTGGAGCGGTGGTTCGCCGAGTTGACCAACCGCAAACTCCGCCGCTCGGCCCACCGCAGCGTCAAAGCACTGGAAGACGACGTCAACGCCTGGATCACCGCATGGAACGCCAACCCGAAACCCTTCGTCTGGACCAAGACCGCCGACGAGATCCTCGCCAGTCTCGCCCACTACTGCACCCGAATCAATAAAACAATTAACGACTCAGGACACTAGTAGTGCTTTGTTAGGTCTGGTGTGAGGGTGTCGGGCATGGTGTGATCTTGTTGCGGGGTGACTCCGGAGGAGATGGGCCTGGTTCGGCCGGTGATCGAGGAGTTCGCTGGGCGGATGCTGGGTGGGTTGGCGCGGCGGGATCAGCGGGCCAAGGGTGAGCTGTATCTGCGTGGGTTGATGCTGGATGGCAAGCGTCAGTCGATGCAGCCGATGGCTGAGCGTCTCGGGGTTGAGCATCAGCAGTTGCAGCAGTTCGTGAGCACGTCCACGTGGGATCACGTCGAGTACGGCGGCGGATGGCGGTCTGGGCGCGAGAGTTCATCGACCCGCGGGCACTGGTGATCGATGACACCGGATTCCCCAAGGATGACAACGATTCCCCGGGTGCCGCCAGGATGTACCGCGGCGCTTTGGGCAAGACCGGGAACTGTCAGATCGGGGTGATCGTGCACGCGGTCACCGACTGGGCCTCCGCCGCGCTGGACTGGCGGTTGTTTCTGCCGGAGTCCTGGGACGAGGAGAAGGCCACCGACGAGCAGGCCGCGGCGGAGATCCGGCGGCCGGCGCGGAGTGCGATCCCGCAGGAGGTGCGGGGAGAAATGGCGCCTCGCACTGGACATGCTCGACGAGGTCACCGGCGAGTGGGGCGTGCCGCGCAGGCCGGTGGTGGCCGACGCCGACTACGGCGACGCGACCGAATTCCGGCTCGGTTTGAGCGACCGCGAACTGGTCTATGTGCTGGCGGTCTCCCCGACCGCGACCGTCCACCCGGGTGCACTTGACCCTTCCGCACTTGACCGCATCACCTGGCCCAAGTATGGGCGGCCTGAGAAACGATGGCAACTCCGCGGAGATTCATCCTGCTCGCAGGTGACGACGCGAAGGCGACGTGTGCTGAGTGTGACCCTGTCCGACAGCCGTGCCCGCCGGCGGGCCTGGTCAAACCACCTAGATGGGCTTCTGACCGTTTCCAGCGGCCGGACCTCCGACAGCCAACCGTCATGACTGCCAGCGGAGATAGACATTCCAGGTAGGTGGAGAGATCGGTCCGGGTAGGTGGACACGTAACTCCCGGGCCAGCGGACAGCAGATCTCCGGTCGAGGTACCTGAACAGCCTCAACAGGCGGAATCCCTCCGGTCGCCGCCGGGCCGGATGCGGATGCCATACCTGCGCAAGGCCACTCCCGATGTCCTGGCGGCCGCGCGAGCGCAGCGGTGGGATCCGCCGAGGTCTGCGCGTGTTGCTGTCGGAGGAAACCAGCGGCCGCAACAGCGCGACCCGCGGACGCGGCGCGCGATCTGCGGACGCGGCGCAAGGCCGCGAACTTTCCCACGGGCAAGACATTCTCATCCTGGCGGCCGGAGCAATCCTCGATCCCCGAGCCCACCCAACAATCGTTGATGACTCTGGAATTGGTCGGCAGGCATGAGAATGTGGCTCTGGCCGGCCCGTCGGGCACCGGGAAGTCGCACTTCGTCGAAGCCCCGGCCTCTACATCCGTTCTGACACGGCTGAGGCTTACTCTTCAGGTCCGAAGAGGTCAGCGCCGGTGTTCCAACGGCGCCCTACTTCAGAGTCCGGTCGGTAGGACACGACAACTCGGAGGGGAATGGCGAGTAGGCGTCCGCGGCCGATGGCTGCCCAGATCCAGGGTTCGTCGTCGTCGACAGGGAAGTGGCGGTGTGGCGTGAGGGACACGACTGCTTCGGTGCGGACGGTGTCCGCGTCCGCGAATGGTTCCCAGGTCATCCACCCGCTGCCGCCGTCGCTGCGGTCGCACGCGGTGAGCAGTGCGGTGTAGGAGGATTCAGGGTCGGAGGAGTTCGGCACCCAGAGATCAGGGGCTGTGCCGGTGGCGGCTTGTCGGGCCAGCGCGACCACGTCACTGCCGGGCGCCATGGTGGTCAGCGGCGCGGGCGAATCCACGACGTCGGCAGTGTCGAGGGCTCTCATGTCGCTGGCCTTGCTGAACCGGGCGACCAGGTCGTGCAGCACGTGCTCTTCCGGGGTGGTTTCGGTATAGGGGTGCACGATGCTGGTGTCATTGAACGGGCTGAACCAGTGCTCGACCGGCGAGACGTCGATTCCGAGGCGCGCCTGCAAGCCAGGATCGTCCTCGATCCCGTCCATATCCTGTTCGTACAGAGCCTCGAAATCGAGGTCTTCGAGAAAATATTCCTCGGGGTGCAGCCACGGCTGTTCCAGCCCGGCCAGCTCACACAATTGCAGGGCGAGCTCACCGATCGCCTGGCGGATGATTTCCTCCGCGGTGCACGCCGCGGGTTCACCCCCGGGGTTGGCCAGGTCGTAGGCCACCTTGACCGCGGTGACCATGGTGTTGCGGAAGAAGGCCAGGTTATAGGCGTATCGATGCCGGGGTGGGAACTCCTCATAGACGAAGGAGCCGTCGGCGAGGTCGGGATCCGGGAGGCCGTCATCGTCGAACTCAACGTCCTGCAGATCGGTGATACATCGCTCGACCACCTGGTTCGCCGCCGCCATCATCGCTCCGCGTCGAGCATGCGCGGCATCCCGCTCATCAGCGGGAATATCGGCGGGTAGGTAATCGTGGTATTCGTCATCGGTAACGTTCTCGTCATCATCGTCACCGGCATAGAGGGTGAACACCCGGAGTGGCAGGCTGGGAATTCGCACACGACAGGAATCGTTGATCAGTCCTTGTCTGAACTGCCGCTCATCATCCGGTTCGGTCACAGCGATTCTCTTCCCTGACGCGTCAGTCACCTGAGCGCCAACCATACCGGCCCGCCAGTTCTCGCCATCGGGTGCCAGGGTCGACGCAGTTAGTCACGCGGCTTGATCGGCTTGCTATCCACGGTTTCCCGTCACGCTCCCTGTCACGCCGCCAGGCGCTGACGTGGGGTGACTTGTCCTTAGTGGACGCCGTGAACGTGCGCAGTGGCAAGTGTATCCAACACACTGCGCCTCCTTCTGTGGCCATCTCTTTGTCATTGTACGAAACCGTCACCGGTGCAGTCGTCAGACATCCGTGGAAGGTTCAGGGTTCTAACCGGCATTGGCCTGAGCTCCCGTAGCTTCATCACCTTGGAAGTCCTCAGTGGATGTAGCTGTCCCAAGGTAAGTCTGTCCATAGATGATCGGATTCTGAACTCCATGAACGGTGGGCAATGTGGCTACCCGTACCGACCTTGAAAGTGCTTGTCGTGACGAGTTCAGTCAACCGCACGTTTCACTCACCAGATGGGCTGGCGCGGGTTGACTGCTTGAGCGCTAGTCATCTCTGGCCCTACTTTGCCGAACCGGCAGCAGTCGATCGGCGAAACGATGTCCCAGCGCGAGGCCGATCCCGATGACCAGCCCTGCGGCCAGGTTGTCAATCGTATGATCGGCGAGGGTCCTGTAGCTCTGCTGCAGGGGATGCGGATAGCGAGGCGGTGCTGTGGTGGGCTCGGCGTCGAGCATTTCACCGTTCGGCCGTGGCAACCGACGAACGTGATTGGCGACTTGTTCGAGCTTCGAACTTATGGGTTGCCCTTCCCAGATCACCACGTCGATGCGAGCGTACCCATCGTCGGCCAATGCGGTGAAAGCGCGATCGCCGGAGCAGACTGTGAACAGTGCACATCCTTGGGCTCGCATCCGCTTCGCGTGAGCGAGCAAAGCGTTTTCCGCAGCGTCCGGTCCAGGAGGTACCCGAAGGGGTGCGACACCCAGCCAGGCGAGTGCCGATGCTGTGTGGTCGTCCTCGGCGTCGTCAGCCGCGTATGCGGCCACGGCATGATGGCGTGGTTCAGTGGCGTTTAGTAGGGAGGTAATTCGAGTGCGCAGAGTCCTTGGTTTCGGCCGAAACCCCACCACGTTTTCCAGGTCGATGAGGACCAGTCGGTCTGTCGGCAACATCAGCGATTAGGCTCTCTTCGTTCTTTTGGGCTTGGCGTTTTGCTCGATTGCCGACGCGGCATACCAACCACGCCCAGATCACGGGAGCTGGTAAGGAACGACCCCAGCCGGCCTTCCCAGCAGCTTCCGAGTTCGTAGGCGAGTCGGGTGCCGTGCTCGCACGCGGCCCGATCAGTGTGATTTGCGGCGTGCTCGGCCGCCAGCGACAGCAAGGTGTTCAGCTCCGAGACCAACGCCAGGATGGCGCGGCGCACAAGTCCCGCCGCAGATCGGTCCGCGGGTTGGTCCGGGTCGTGGTGAGCGGCAGCCCGGTCGTCAACGGGAATCTGAACGTTGTCTGGCACCAGGCCATGCACGGTCTCGGAGACCTTGTCGATATACGGCAAGGACGGTGCGTCGCGCAGCCGCGCGGACACGGTCGCTATCACCGCGCGGGCATTTCTGGCCAGTACAGCATCATCCACGCTATCCCGTGAGAGAAAGCCACCCGCCGCCTCGGCGGTGCCGAAGCCGTGCCACGCGGCCAGCAACGACGACGCGGTGTCGGTCGGATCTGTCGACCGCAGCCGAGCGATTGCCTCGGCGATCAGGTGCAGCGCGGTACGTGGATGATCGGCGAAAGAGGCGGTAGTCACGGCCGGACCGTAGTCACCGAGTCCATGACACGAACGAGTGATACCGGCCAGAGTCCCGGTTGGTACATCGCCAATCACATAGCAATCAAGCGTCGCGATAACGGAGGTTCGCCAGCGGCTCCATCGGATCACCTGGGACGCACGGCCAGGATCGTCGACTGGAGTGATGGACGTTCCGTACGACGTGGTGGAGGTCCTGACCCACTTGCCTTCGCCAGGCCGTCCGCCACATGGCGGAGGCGGGGTCAGCACGCGGTGGTGGTGGTCTCCAGGCAGGAGGCAATCTGGCGGCGCGCTGGAGTCGCTGGATGTGGGCTGGATATCAGCGGTCCAAACCGCATCATGATCTGGAACGTGAGCGGATCCAGCCCATGGTGCGCCAGCCATGCGCGACGTACCCGCTGGTTCATCCAGGCACGCGAGCACCGATCAGACGTGGGTTGTCCCGATGCGGCCACCCACGGCCGCTGTCGGCCTGAGCCGCTACAGTCAGCGTGTGACGCATCACAGTGCCGAACCCGACGGCCTTCGCGAGTCACTGCTCACCCAGCTCGAGCACGTACAACTTCGCCTGCACGGCGAAGCTGCGCTTGTAGGGGCTGATGAGACCGATCCCGGCACACTCGACTGGAACGCCTCGGCATACATTTCGATCTTCGCCGACGAAGATGAAGGCAACCACCCCTGGCACGCCGCGGATGGCGTGGCGCTCGCCCGAACCACCCGGAACAGCGACCACACTGAGCTGGTCATGTTCGAGGCGGACGGGTTGATCGTGGACCTGCAGCACGTTGACGACGTGTTTGACGCGTTGGACGCACGCAGTCAGGACTACGCCGACTTCATCCCGATCTTCGGGCGGACCCATTCGTTCGGCATTCTCAATTTGGTCTCTGACCTTGAGGAAACGCTGGAACCAGGCGGCAACCGAGTCGTGATCGTCGACCGAGTCCGCCTCGCCCCGGCCTGGCGAGGCCTCGGCGGCGTCGGGCGATTGTTGACCGGACGCCTACTGCGCTGGGTTTGCGACGACCCCCAGGTCGTCGTAGTTCATCCGTTCCCGACTGAGCTGGATCAGGACGCTCTTGACGATCCAGCTGTGTTCGACCCCGCGATGCAACGAGTGCGCCAGGTCTGGGCGTCACTGGGATTCGAGCGACACACGGACGATATCTGGTTCATGGATCCACGTCTGACCACTCACTCCGACGCGCTCGCAGCCTTCGCACGGCGCCTGAGGCTGTGACGACAGCGTCGACCCCAGACCAATTCGTCTAGACACGATGGTCAACTGGACGCTGCGGACCACACCGCCACGGTGACGGTCGGCAGGGCCTGGATTTCCCGCTGCGCCAGCATCAAGCGTCGCCGTTTCCACAGTGGAACTACATAGGCGGCCCCAGTTTGACCGCGGGGTTGAGGTAAGGACCGATGATCAAGCTGGCGGGCTAGCACGGCTGGCCGGAAATAATGTGCTGCCTTCCAGTGTGACCGAAAGGTATCCCTTAGCGTGAGCTCAGCGTCGACATCACCGGACTCCTTGCGAGAGGACATGATCCTCAAGATCAAAGAGGCCGGTTACTCGCTTCGCGCTGATGTCGAACAGGCATTGCGTTCGGTCGAGCGCCACGTCTTCGTGCCCGGTAGCTCGCTCGAAGAGGCCTACGCCAACGACATCGTCGTGACGAAACGAGGACCGGACGACCAGGTCCTCAGCTGCCTGTCGCAGCCGTCGATCGTGGCACTCCAGCTTGAGCAGTTGGAGGTCCGCCGCGGTCATCGCGTGATGGAGATCGGCGCCGGCGCCGGGTACAACGCCGCGTTGCTCGCGCGCCAGGCCGGTCCGGGCGGTTTCGTGACAACGATTGACGTCGACGCCGACATTGTCGAGAGCGCCAGCGACCGGCTCGCAACCGCCGGTGTTGGCAACGTGCAAGTGGTGCTTGGGGATGGTGCCCTCGGCTACCGGCCGAACGGGCCGTATGACCGGATTGTCGCCACCGTCGGCGCGTTCGGCATTCCCGACGCCTGGCTCGCGCAGCTGACGCCGACGGGGCGGCTTGTGGTTCCGTTGCGGCTGCGCGGAAGTGTGTCGCGCTCCATCGCGTTCGAACGCTGCGCCGAGGGGGTGTGGCGCAGTGTCGACCACCGGATGTGTGGGTTTGTGCCGCTGCGCAACGGCGTCGCGGACGATCCCAGACGGGTGATCCCGGTGACGGCCGATCGCACAGTTTTGCTTCAGCTGTATCAGGAACACACTATGGATCCGGCAGGTGTGGTGGGTGTGCTCGACCGGCCTCGGTCCGAAGTGTGGACGGGGGTGACATACAGGCCGCGTGAGTCTCTCGAGTGGCTGTATCTCTGGCTAGCTTGCGTTTTGGACACCAGCCTGTGTCTGCTGCGTGTTGACCCCGCTGCGGTCGACAGTGGCCTGGTGAGTCCTATGTTCGCCCAAACGACGATGGCCATTCCGGGGCCTGGCGGGCTCGCCTACCTCACCTGGCGGCTAGTGGATCGCACTGAGGACGGTGGAAAGATCATGGAAGTGGGCGTCGTCGGACATGGCGTTGCAGGTGCCGAACTCTCTGGTCGTGTCGCGGAAGAAATTCATGCCTGGAGCGAGCGCTACCGGCACTGCACCGTCCAGTTTGAAATTCCGTCTGCGGGCACCGGTGCGTCGAATCGATGCAGCGGACGTTTCTTCCTCGACCGACCGCATCGCTCCCTGATCGCTATCTGGCGGTAGACGGATCGCCGACCTTGCCTAACTGCTGAGCTGGCGCGGAGTGCACAACGGCATCCTCAATGTGTCGATCGGGCCTGAAGGGCCGATCGGTCTGGGTCACTCGTCACCGGCTTGCCGCTGATGCAAGGGACGACTCCAACACGGCATGATCGCGATATGCACGAGGAATTCTCTGCGGCGGACGGCCGACGCGCTCACATGACCGCGTGGCTCTCGACCATGGACAGCACCCATCGGGCCCGCGGGGTTCCGCCCGGCTGGAAGTACTCGTCTATCGAGCACCTCATGCTCACCTGCGGCTACTGGACGCTACCCACACCTCTGCCAATGGGACGTGCATTCGGACCCGAGCGGCAATGCTACGCCAACGCCTCGGCCTACAGCGAGATCCACGACGTTGCGTACACCGAGGGATATGCCTTGTCCACCAGCGGCGTTGTCTACGCCCATGCATGGTGCGTTGACCAGCACGGCCAGGTACACGATCCCACCTGGCGCCATGGAGGAGTCGCATACCTTGGTCTTTCGTTCTCAAAGAGCTACGTCCACGACTGCAACCAACGGTCGGGGGCAGCATGCCTTGTACACGACCCTCATCTCGACGACTATCGCCTTCTGCGCGAGGGACTACCCGCGGATGCCATCGTATCGATCGGGGAGCCGGTAACCAAGACCTCCACCACGCGCCACTGACTTGATGCGATTCCGCGTTGAACACAAGGTGTCGTCGCGACGCCACGATGAACAACTGACCAGATTCACTTGCTCCTTGGCTGTAGTTTTAGCGTCGGCGACGCTGGCCGCCAGTAGTTTCACCAGCCGCTCCAGCGCGCCGCCAGGGGATGCTCCGACACTGCCACGGAGACCTTAGGCCACGTTGGTGATTCAGCGAGCCGAGTCCCGACCAGCCTTGAATTGGTGCCGTCGCATGAGATGCTCACCATCGTGAAGCAGGCCGATCTCAGCGTTGGAAGCGAGTACGCCTTCCAAACCTACAAGCCGTACGACGCCGCCCCAGTAGCCGCACGCGTACGCGTGATCTCCATAGATGGCCGCGGCAAAGTGACCGTGAAGGTGTCAGACCCGGGTGCCAAGGTTCCGAAGGACAGGTGGGGGGCACGATCAGTCAAACGAAACGAAAGGCTCCAGGTCACCACGCGCGACATCATCTGCCCGTGGGAGGAGTGGGCGGATCGGGCCGCCTCCATCGGCTCCGAACTTGCGGCACGAGCTGCAGCGCAGCGCTCGAACTGGAGCGAACACGAGCGGCGTCGCGCCGATCGTGTGGTCGTAGATGCCAATCGCATGTTGCCGGATGAGTACGACGAGCAACATTTCTATGAAGACACAGACGCCGAAGAACGTGCGGTGCTGGCCGACGAGTACATCAGGACGCGAGGCCTCGGTTCCTTCGCAACCGCCGACAAAGTGAGGCCACTTCTAGTTGACCTCCCGGTTCCCGTACTGCGAGACATTCTCGCCGCCGACGCATATCAGCGCTCCGGTGCTCCCGGCACGGTCGCCGCTGTCTTCACACGCGCGGCAAGGCTTCTCGAGACTGCCCGCATCACATCCCGGGATGTCCCGCTGCCCCATCAGCTGTTCGGTGAGGCCGATGCTGCGTACGTCAACGCCATTCGAGACGATGTCGCCGCCTCCGGAGGACAACTGCTGTTGCCACCTGTGCCCTCCCTGCCCACTTGGGTGGACGAGGAGGAGCAAGCCATGGCACCAACACTCGGATGGATCCGCTTGGTCATCGGCGACACCAGTGGCCAACGCCTTCACTCGCCAGGATGCAACACCGTGCGGTCCCGCCCGGCCGTGTCGGCCGAGCACGCACCATGGTGGCAGATAATGCTCGAGTCACCTCATCGGCTCTGTGGCGTGTGTGGGGGTCCAGGTGCGCGGGACCTCCTTCCCATCGCTGGGTTTGTCGCCGCAGTGGACGTGTGGGATTCCCGTGGACGTGACCGAATCGAACGATGGCAACAGGCAGCCTTCCAACGGTTGCTGTCAGCGACTGCCATCGCCCGAACACAAGTGCCGGAACCAGACATCACGCTAGCTTGGCGAATCGTCTCAGCCCTGACAGAGAACGCACCTGCCGAGGACGGATGGGCCGCGTACAGGCTGACAGCCGCGACGGACTGGAACCGCTTGGAGAAAGAGCTTGAGAAACTAACACCATCGCAACTGGAGGCAGCACGAGTCCTCGCGCGTGACCGCATGGCGACACTGGTGGCCACCCTCCCGCCATCGCAGCGCCCACTACCGCTGCCACAGTCTGTTGGCGTCACAAAACTGCGCGAACGATACGCACACCTCAGGGAGCTTCTCGAAGAGACGGTGCCACAACTGGATCGTCTTCTGTTCACCTTGCCAGGCGCCTACTAGGATTCACGGTTCCACTGGCCAGAAGGGTACACCCGCACAATGCGGGAAATCGCCTTCACCGTATTCAGTGAGTCCACAATTTCCATCACAGGAATAACAGATCGGCAAACTTGGTAACAGCCCGATGGTGTATTTAGATATCCACCAAATATAGGACTACGACGTCGGGATGACGCGCCCTGGTGACCTTGCTGGAGACCGCAGGCTCCACCAGACCACCAGGGCTGGATTCGCTGGAGGATGGGCGACCCAATCCAAGAACCAGCCAGCGCTGGTTACCTCGGCAGCGCTTGGGTGCGATTGGCTGGGGCTGATGGGAGACCTGACAGCTTGCTCCTGCGCTCGCCGTTGCTCCGCTGGGCACCGCTACAGTCAACTCCGCGCACAGAGAGGTGCTCCCCTCAACTTGACCATCAGGAGCTATCCGGATGACCGACCGTTCCACCCAGTTGCCGTCCGAACTGCTTCGAGCGGCCGTCAGGAAGCTCCAGGGTGATGGCCATGTCACGATCCAAGGCCCGATTCCGACAGATGTACGCGACCTCAACCTTGCCCCGTTCGTTGAGCTGCTGCTCGACCACGTGGCGATATACAAGCTGTACGAGCGGCCGGGGCGGACTGAGCAGCAGATTGCCGAACGAGTCGCGCCCGCAGATCGCGCAGCTCTTCAGTGCGCTCGCACGATCCTGGCATCACAACCGCAGAATCTGGTGACTAAGCACTAGTTCTCAGCACACGTCTGTTTGCGACGTGTCAGGGCAATTCTCTGCATGGTCATATGACAGGGCCGTTGCGTCGGGTTGACAGTGCACCGTCATGCCACACGCTCGACTGTTTGGCGAAATTTACCCTGAGTAACCCCCTGTGTTGTTTCGCACCCAGCGGATTGATATCCAGGTAATACCGTTGCGCGCCAGGTATCATGGCGATGTTCGCCTCAGTCGTTTCTGCGCATTGACGATGTTCTTCCGCTGCGTGCGAGCGGAACTCGGGTGCGTGGCCTGTGGGAAGGACTGCCGTGAGTGCGTGGGATTCCATGCAGACACCGCCGCCGTTGTCCATGCATCCTGACGGCCCGGGGATGAGTGTCCGCACGATTACAGGGCCGCCCTCGTACGCACGCGCCCAACCTGGTGGCAGACAGTCTCGTCTGGAGGTGGTTTCTCCAGGTCTGTCCACCACTGCTCCTACGCTGGTGGAGGGTCGTCGCCTGTTCTGGTGCTCGACGACGGATCCCGAGTTCGTAGTCCCTCCGCTTTCGGCTGATGTGGACATCAGGGTGATCGTGCCGGACAGGCCGGACTTCGCGCGGGCGCGTGACAGGCTGACGGAGCGGGGTATCCCGTGGCGCGCTGTACGGTACTGGTACGAGGACGAGTTGGTCAGCTCTGTCGGGCCGAGGGGTGAACTGATTCCATTGGCGGTCACGACAGCGCTGACACGACTGGGCGGCGTGGGCGCGCGACCAGGATTTCAGCCTGGTGGCGCGTTCGACGCGCGTGATGCGTTCGCGCTCAGGTGGGACGCGCACGAGCCTGTGCAGCTGGATGGTGGTCCACTGGTGTCTGCTGGAGACCTGGTTCCCCCGTCCTGGTTGCCGTTTCTCCCGCATCACCAGTTCAACAGGGCGCAAGCGGAGGCGGCCCCGATCATCGTCGGGACCGATGGTCATGTCGTTGTCGCGGCGCCGACCGGTGCTGGGAAGACAGCGATAGGGATGCTGGCGGTGTTGCGGACCGTGCTGGAGTCTGGTCGCCGGGCGATGTGGCTGGTGCCGCAACGGTCGCTGGCTGATGAGCTGGATCGTGAGCTGGAGTCGTGGCGCCGACGAGGGGTGAATGTCGAGCGATTGTCAGGGGAGTACGCCGTCGACGTTGACCGTCTCCACGAGGCGGATCTGATCGTCGCCACGACGGAGAAAGCGGAAGTGCTGTGCCGCGCCAGTTCTATGCAGAGCATTCTCGCTGAGGTGGGGTGTGTCGTCGTCGACGAAATCCACTTGCTCGGATCCGGACAGCGGGGGCCGCTGCTGGAGGCGTTCTTGGCGCGTATCCGTGGCCAGGAGGCGGCGGTCCGCGTGGTCGGGCTGTCAGCGACAGTTTCCAACGCCGAGGAGATCGCCGACTGGCTGTCCGCGACGCTGGTCCGGACTACGTGGCGGCCCTCGCGGTTGACGTGGCAGCTGCCCATGCTTCCGGCGACTACCGACCCTCGTACGGCCGGCGAACTTCGCGACCGTGTGGTCGTCGAGCTTGCGCGTGAAATCACAAACGACGGCGGTAGTGTCATTGTCTTCTGTGGAACTAAACGGACTGTCCGGCGCACCGCGCTCGCGATCGCCGCTTCCCGCGGCGTCGCTGTCGGGGGAGTGAATCCTGACCATGCGGCTGGCATCTACCAGGCTAGTGCGGCGGCGGGTGTCGGCATCCACTACAAGGACTGGGACCACAAGAACGAGGCAGAGAAGAAGTTTCGCGACCGCGATTGGGACGTGCTCGTGGCGACCACGACCGTCGCGGCCGGCGTCAACCTGCCCGCGCGCGCCGTGGTGATCCGAGACACCCACGTCGGCCAGAACGAGGTCGACATCGCGACCGTGCTGCAGATGGGCGGCCGCGCGGGCCGCATCGGAGCCGGTGAGCGAGAGGGCTGGGCCTTCCTGATCACCAGCGAGCACGAACGGCATGCCTGGCAACACGCCCTCGTCGAGGGATACACCGTCCGGTCCCAGATCAAGGACAGCCTGGCGGATCACGTTCTCGCAGACGTGCTCCAAGGCCGAATCACCACCCTCGAGGACGCCACCGCGTGGTGGCGCGGCACACTCTGCAAGCACCAAGGCGACCACGACACCCAACCCGTGCTCGACGCCGTCAATTTCCTACTGCGCGCGGGATACCTCCGTGCTGAGCGACGGGACGACCAGGAGAACGGCCTGGCGGTGACCGAGCTGGGACGGCTGACCGCGAGGTTGATGGTGGGGACGGTGATCGGCGCCGACATCAGCACCCGGCTGCGCCTGCTGCCGGTCCCCGAGAACCCAGACGCTGCGGAAGAACAAGTGATCAGCGCGATCGCCGAACTCGTGCCCGAGCTGGCGAACGCGCCGGTTGCCGAACAGGACCGCCCGGCCGTCGCGACCATCCTCAAAGCAGGCGGGCGCCGCGACTACATCACCAGCACCACGGCGGTGACCGGGCTCGGCTCCGCGCGCTACAGCGCACCGGGAGATGTCGCGCGTGCCGCCCTGCTGCTTGTAGCGCGATCACCCGACTTGTTTACTGGCCGTCGGCGCGCGGTGGCCGGGCTGCCGGTCGGGAGCCTGTATCCCCTGTTCGAGCAGGCACCGCGCTACCTCCTTTGGCTGGCAGCGCAGGGTTTTCTGGCCACGACGCATCCGTGGGTCGCGATCGTGGCTGCGGATCTGGGGCGGCGGGTGCGGTGGCGCCAGTGCGGGCCTCGACGGGGTGCTGGACGCCTGTTGTGGATGTGCGAGCAGATGGCCACCCCGCTGCACGCACCCACGCTGGTGCCCCGGATGTGGGACCGCGCGGTTCGTGGCGATGTCAGCGACCCGGACTGGCCACACGCCACTCCACCGGCGCTGTGCCAGCTCGACCCGGCCGCGTATCTCGGCCTGCTCCGCGATCGTGCCACCTCTACCGTTCTCGCTGCGGATCCCGAGACCGCGACGGTGGATCAGCTCACAGCCGGGACCCTTGTGACCTGGACCGGTAACCGGGTCGCCTCGACCGCTGTTGCTGGCCGAACCACCGCCGAGTATCCAGGGCTGGAGGACGCGCAACCAGGCGACATGACCGGGGCTGCGGTTTTCACACGCCGAGGTGACTACCACGCCACCGACTGGCTCGCGGCCTACCACACGGCACACCTGCCGACACCAGCCTGACCGTTCGCGCACCTGCCACTGTGGCCACCGCAGGAGTCAGTACGGCCACGGGTGGCCACACTGTTGGGACCTGCCCGGTCTCCTCTTCGGGGCCCAGATTGGCCAGAGTGGCCACACGGGTACGGCCCTAGACTGGAGAGGTCTCGCGGTCATGTCGTTCCACGACTGTCCACGTCTTGGACGTTGGTGTCGTGAGCGTTGGCGTCGTTCAACGCCCAGGACGCTGTCGCGGGAAAACCTGCGCGGATGCTGGCGATACCTGCTTGTAGTCGCGCCCGACGCAGCGTCCGGTCGGCGATTCCCTCGGCGCGAGCGGCCTTGCGAACCTCGGCCAGCGGCGCGACACCGCCATGGTCTCGCAGGAAGTTGCGAAGCCACACCTCGGTGTCGGTGTGGTCCCGGCGGCTGTCGGGCAGCTCGTCCGCCGCCGCGAGCAGCTCAGCCGCGGTGTAGGGGATCGGTTCGCTGTCCCACTCGACCCGCGCGCACCCGTGCTCGGGGACATCGACGAGCCGAAACGCCAAACTGGGCGGCGTCGAGGCGATGTTGACCTTGGTGGGAGCGAGAACTGACCGCGTCTGCTCGCTGGGGTCCCGCGCCACGGCGAAACCGAGCCGGGCCGCTCCGATGATGCCGATGGACCCGCCGCCCCGGTAGATCGCGTGGTGCCCACCCGATTTGTTCCAATGCCGAACCAGCACCACGGCGACCCGGAGTTGTTCGGCCATGCGTGTCAATGGGGCCAAGGCTCGCCGGATCTCGGTGTCTCGGTATGGGTTGATGTCCGCGCCGAGGTAGGCCATGAAGGGGTCGACAACTACCAAGGCCGCGTTCGTTTCCTCCACTGCGGCACGGATGCGGCTACTGTCGCGTGGCAGTGACGGTAACCGTTCCCAGTGCTCGCCGCAGGTGGGGTCGTGCTCGCTGATGCCGGTCAACGCGAAGACATGTGTCGTGTCGGCGCCTGCGGCGTCCAGCCGCGGCCGGATCGTGTCATGCAGCCCATCTTCTGCTGACATCATCACGACTCCCGCGGGTGCGCAGCCGGGTTGTCCGTCCGGCCAGTCCGCTCCGGTGGTCACGCGCGCGGCGAGGTCACTCATCATCGTGCTCTTGCCGAGATTGGGGTCTCCGTCGATGACGTGGAGCTTGCCCGCAGCCAGATAGCCGGGCCATAGCCACTGAATCTGCTCTGGCTCGACATCGGCCATCCGCACCAGCGTCGTGGTGCCGTTCGACGGGGGTGGGGTGCCGCGCGGTGGGGTCGCGGCGGGGATCCCAGTCGTGACGGTGGCCAGGATCCCGGCCGCCGTCGCCGTCGGGGTGTGACCGTTGCGGTGCACCGGCGCTTCCGTCATCGGTGACCACGCCGGGGTTTGCGCATACCACTGTCCATTCCGGATCGGATTGTCCTGACGCATTCCTGGTAAGAGAGCCCGATGTGAAGTCCGGCACGCAGAAGAGCCGCGCTGGCCGTATCGGTGTATACCAGGCCGTCGGCGGCGAGTTGTCCCAGTGCGAACGCTGCTACGTTGAGCGTGTCGTTGCGCTCACCGACCTGTGCCGATAGGACTCGGTCTAGTTCGCCCAGCAACGCGGCGTCTCCGTAGGAGCTGGGGTGTGCCAGTCCACCGGCGAGCACGACATGTGATCCTGTGACAGGCACAGTGAGGCCGGTGCTGGTCGAGCGTCGCATCCGCGTGGCAAGCCATTCTGGCAGCGGCCGCGGTGGTTGATCGTTGACGACTTCGTACGTGGTGCCGCGCACCCGTGATCCGGCTCCGACGACGTAGCCTCCGCCGGCCCGGACGTCCACGAGCCAGCCGATGCCCCGGCCTCGTCGTCCTGCGCTGTTGCGGATGGGCTGTCTGTCAAGCGCCTGGAAGTACAGATGGGTGCCCCCGGACGCTGTGCGCACAGTGTGGGTGTCGAACGGACTCTCCTGTCCCGCCTCCACGGCGAGCCGACGAAGCACATCCTCCCCCGAGTAGCACCCAGTCCACCGGGACGGTGCTTGTTGACCGTCTTTCGCCTGGTCCAGATCAATCACGACCAGGCCGGAGGGGCCAGTTGCGATCGCGATGTTCCAGGCGCGACGGGCCCAGGCCTGCTGGATTAGGCTGGTGTCGCGCGTAGCGAGTTGCTCCCAGCCAAGGTGACCATCGACGCAACGATCCGTCCGGGGACATTTCTCTTCCCCGTGTAAGGCTGGGACTTTCCGGCCCGGTTGTAGCGGGAAGACGAACCATCCACGTTCCGCGGCGTGGAGGGCAGCGTGGAGAAGTTTGAGGCGAGGGTTCATGGTGTAGGCCGTGTCGGCGGGTGGGAAGGTGTGGAGTCGGCCGTGTGTATACGCGGCGCCCGGTTCCGGGCACGGCGGCGGCAGTGTGTCCGGTCGTGGTGTATCGGGATCGCGGGACCTGGTGTGGTGGTGGGTCAGTTCTCGGCTCGGTTGCAGCGGCACAATCCGGCACGCCACTGGTCTACTTCGGCGCCGAGCTCGTCGAGCTTCGCACGCAGTTGACCATCCACGGTGGGGGCTTGGTGATCGACGGTCTGGGCGATGTCGCCCAGATGCTGCGCCAACCGTGTCACCCGTGTGCGGTAGTCCAGGCGTCGGAGCTCGCGAGATGATTGGGGAGCGGTGACGCGGACTGGGTAGAGGGAGCCGACTGTGGCGGACGCCGCGTCTAGTAGGTGATCGAGCAGATGTCGGCTGATCGACACTTGTACGTCGTCGTTACGGGGATTGCTCACGACACCACATCCTCTGGCGGGAAGGAACGATCGCGTTCGGCGTGGGAATGCCGCAGACCGTGTGGCGATGGCGGCAGAGACCCGCAAGGCGCGTAAGGACGGGGAGGTCGACGCCCTGGGGTCTCTGCCTGCTTGAGGGCCTCTACGAGGCGGGCGCGGAGAGCGGGTGCGTCGTGGCCGGTTCGACGAAGTCCTCCGCGAGAACGACTGTCTGCTGGCTCATCGCCGCTTCTTCCATCGCGGTGATGGCGCGTGCGGGCACCACGAGCCGGTTCCTGATGCGGATCGCGGGGAACTTGTTCGCGTCGATCTGGCGGTACAGAGTCATTTTCGATGTTTTGAGCAGCTTGGCTGCCTCGTCAACGGTGTAGAAACGGGGCTCGGTAGGTTCGTTGGTTTTGCCGCTGTAACAAGCCATTGTGTCCCCTGACGTAACTTGATGCGCTGAGGTTAACTACGGCATCAGTGCGCTACAAGGCTTCTGAGTGTGTCTGGCGTGGCCTCTTGCAGGCCACGCCAGACACGGTTCACCGCGGTTCGGGTCTCACCGTCTCCTCTGCTCGTGGTGATACGTACACAGATCGAGAGTGGCCGCACCCGTAGCGCTAATGATGGCTGAGGTGTTGCCCTTCGGGTGTGGTGTCGAGCAACGCGTACTCGTCCTCGGCACGGGCGATGGCCTCGTCGATGCTCGAGGCCGGGGTGAAACCGTAGATGTCGACAATGGTCTGCAGCCGATCGGCCACCGACCCGGCCACGGTGTAGTACGGGATCTCCAGCTCTCGCAGCGTCCTGAGCATCAGCTTGTCAGCGAGCGCACGGAACCGCTCGGACACGGGCCGGTGTCCATCGGCGACGAGAGGAAATTCGATCGGGAGGTGCACGAAGCTGTCATAGTTGGCTTTGGCGTGTTGTTTCGCGGGCACGGCCATCTGTTCCAGGACCTGGCCGTAGAACCGAATTTCCTCAGTCAGCGGTACGTCCGCGAGCTCGACCGTGTCGTTGGGGTTGATCCCGACCAAGACGCGTACGGTGCCGTAGGCCCACTCGTGCAACGACGAGCCGTCCGATACGAACCCGTTCGGCAGGGCCGCTTCGTTTACGGCCCGCTCTTGGTTGCGTCGCATGATCAACATGATCAGCTCGGCCGGAGTGCACTCTTCCAGCGTCTTGCCTGGCACGGAGATGGGGAGCAGGTCGCGCATCGTGGCCGCCGCCGAGCGCGGCAGGCCAGTCAGATGGGCCAGAGCTATTGTGGTCAGTGTTTTGCCGACGGAGTACGTGCCGGCGATGGCCAGTCTCATGGTGTGGTCACCTTCTTGTGTCACAGAGCGGCTGATGGTGCTGCGTGGGTAGGCAGCTGGTGGGCGACTGAACACGTGATCGCGATTCGGCCGAGCGTGGCGACGATGTCCGCGCGTCGCCACATCTCGTTCTCGCGGTTGCGCAGCAGTTGCGCCTCACGCAGCTCGACGGTGGCTCGGTGCGCCTCATCGCCCGGCGTGGCTGGTGTGCTGGCCTGCCACCGTGTTGAGCGCATCCATAGCGTGTGCGACTCGGTGCGGGTGAGTCCATCCAGCTCGTACAGCAAAATCTGGCCGAGCTGCAGAACTACGACGAACGCGTCGATCAGTCCGATCGAGGGTTGGAACACTGCTTCGAAGCCGTGTCCCGGTGCCGATAAGCCGTCCCAGGGCTCGAGCCGCACGTGTGCGTCCGCCGTCAACCGGTCGGCCGGGATCCGGACATCGGTGACCTGTGGTGCACGAGCTCGATAGGCCGCGCCGACCACCCGGCCGTTTACACCGCTGATGGGATCGGCCACGGGCACGGCCAGCGCTGACGGTGCGGTGGGGTGGTCCAGCTCGAGCCGCAGAGTCAGGGTGCTGACGGTACATTCGAGCGTGCTGACAGACCGGCCGGAGCCGGACGGTGAGCGTGCCACCTCTGAGCGCCACAACACCACCGGCACGGCCTCCAGTTCGTCCTCGACCGCCGCGCGGCCTGCCCTCATTTGGACGTCACGGATCCAGCTCGACCGCAGCGCGTCATCGCTGAGACCGACGTTGCGGGCCATCCACAGCTCGGCGAGGCGGACACCGAGAACAAGGACATCGATAGTGGACAGATGCGGTCGCTGATCAGTGCTTCCCTTGCGGGACCAGTCGCGCGGGTACTCAACGGCTGCGGACGCGATCATCAATGGGCCACCGTCCCCGTCCGCTGAGTGGACGTCGGTGAACCGGTGGTCCACCGCTCGGTACCCCGCACCGAAGAATCGCGTCTGCGCGTCACCGAGGTAGTCCTCCACGCTCGGTAGCACCAATGCGCCGTGTCTGTCGGTGGGGTCGTTCATCCAGGACATCAGTTCTCCTTCATGGGTTCACGCGGGGTCGATGGGTCGGTGCGCGGACGCAGGGGCGCGAGGTTGTCGGCGTTGCTCGCCGCGGTGATGGTGGGCTGCGGCGCACGCAGGAACGCGCTGATCGCCAGCGCGCCGACGAGGATGATGAGCCCGTCGATGAGGAAGCCCAGGGTCGTGCCGGCCAGGACCCCGTCGCGGGTGGCCACGCCGTCCTGCAACGGTCCGTACTGGGTCGCTGCGATGGTCGACATCACGGGGATGCCGACGGTGAATGCGACCTGCTGGGTCATCGTGGCCAGTCCGGTGGCCAGGCCCTGCTCGTGGTCGGGGATGCCTGAGGTCGCCACGACGGTGTACGAGACGATCGCCAGAACGTGTCCGAGGCCACCGATGAAGCTGGTGACCAGCACCATGACCACGCCGACCAGCACGGTCTCGGTGAGCCAGACCAGCACCACGGTGTTCGCGGCCTGCACCAGCAGGCCGCAGACCAGGGTGCGCTTAGCGCCGATCCGTTCGATGATCGTCGAGGTGATCGTGCCGCCCAGAAAAGCGCCGATACCGAGGCAGCCGAACATCAGACCGGCTTGCATGGGCGTGAGCGCGAGCACCTGCTGCATGTACAGCGTGAGCAGAAACGCGACGGCCGATTCCATACTGAAGGTGATGAGACCGCCGAGGTTGCCCCACCGCACCGCGTTGCTGCGCAGCACACGGACCGGAGCCAACGGAGCCGAGGCCCGCAGTTCGATCGCGTAGAACGCGATCAGCAGAATGATCGCTGCCGTCAGCGAGATCACGGTGTCCGGCGAGGTCCAGCCGTGGCGTTCCGCGCCGGTCAATCCCCACACCAGCGCAAGCAACCCGACCGTCACAGTCGCCGTGCCGGGCACGTCCAGGGGAAGGCGTTCAACGGCGCGGGACTCGACAATGAGCACGGCGGCGGCGACCAGCAGCACAGCGCCCACGGGAACGTTGATCAGAAACGTCCACCGCCACGACCACACGTCAGTCAGCACCCCGCCGAGGACCGCACCCGACCCGAACCCCAGCGACAGCAGCGCTCCGTTGAGTCCGAGTGCGCGGGTGCGCAACGGCCCTTCGGGAAAGCTGGTGGTGAGCAACGCCATCCCCGACGGGACCACGATCGCGGTCGCCAAACCTTGAGCAACCCGGGCAATCACCAGGACCAGTGGTGTCGTGGCGAACCCGCCCACCAGGGACGAGGCGGTCAGCAACGCCATGCCGGTCAGGAACAAAACCTTTCGTCCAATGAGGTCACCGATGCGCCCGAACATCAACATGAAACCGGCCGCGGTCAGCGCGAACGCCGTGATGACCCACTGGACAGTGTCGAGACCGAACCCGAGTTCGTTCTGCAGTCGAGGCAGTGCGACCGTGAGAATGGAGAAATCGAGGGCGAACATGAACTGCGCACCCAACAGGACGGCGAGGACGGCTTTCTGTTTGCCCGTCATATGAGCGGAATGTGGCATGACACGAGCGTCGCCCGCTCCAGCTTCACGGAACAGTGCTTGAGCGTCCTATTGGTACGACCAACACCTACCCATGCGGGCAGCCTCCGTTGCGGTGAGGCGGATTCTGGGATCGGCGCGCGATAGCGCGTTTCACCCGATGTGGCGGGCGCTATGGCACTTGTCTCGCCAGTGGCACGCCGGGCACGTCTGATCGATCCTGGTGAGGCTGACACCATCATCGATGTACGACGTCCGGCTGCGGCGTGTACACGCTCGCGAAACCTTCTGATCACACGTCCCCGGTCGGGTCCGTAGGAGGTGGATGCTTCCGCGCGACAGCGAGGTCACGCTCGTTCTGCGAGGGCTCCGGAGGGTGCGTCATGGCAGGGGAGGTACACCACCATCGTCAACCCGGTTCTGTCGGCGAACCGCAGCGACGTCCACATGTACTTCTGTGGGCCTGTTCCGGGGTGAAACAAGCTGTCGGGTCCGCAAGCGTCGTCGGTGACGAGGTGTTGCGCCCACAGCTGGGCGAATGCCGGGCTTGTGGTCACCAATCGTCGAGTCAGACATCTGAACTCGGGGTCGTCGGGATAGCGAGACGCCTGTGATCGGAACCGCCCCGTCAGCGTCGGCGCGGCCGACTCCCAGAGCGGATACAGCGTGCGCGCGTGAGGGTCGGTGAAGAAGTGCTCGACAATGTTGATGCGACGTTGCGTCGCTGCCCACAGCGTGTGGAATTGGTCATTTGCTGTGATCACGTTCCAGTAGCGGTCGAGGACGTAGGCGGGGCCCTGGTTCCAGTTGTCGACGTAGGGGATCAGCTCCCGCTTGTCCGGAGTATATCGCGCATCGATGTAGTCGGCGTTCAGGCCCGCCAATCGGCGCATGTAGATCCGTTGGTCGGCTGAGAGGCCGAGGACGCGGGCGATGGCGTCGAGTACCTGGGCGGAGACGTTTGCCCGTCCTTGTTCGATCCACGTGTACCACGACACACCGACGCCGGCGAGCAGCGCGACCTCTTCGCGCCGGAGCCCTGGTGCGCGGCGCCGTCTGTCTGTAGGCAAACCGACTCGGCTAGGAGCGATCTCTCGCCGTCGCGCCGTGAGAAAGTCTCCAAGCGTTGCGAGTCTGTCACGTTCACTGTCCACCTTCATGGCCAATTCCCTTCGCTGGCGTGGGAGAACCGCGGATGATCCGGCCCGTCAAACCGGGCATCGCAACACGACGCTGTCCCCGCCGCGTCGATTGGCGGGGACAGCGTTGGTGCGGATCACCTCGGGCGACACGGCGGGTGCGGTCACCCAGGTCTTTGTCAGCTTGTACGGTCGACGGTTGGCATCCGCTGTCTGATGAGGGCTACGAGTTCGGTGGCCGTCAGTTCGGGCACCAGCTCGTCTTCGTCGAGAGTCACGCCGAGCTCTTTGCGGAGCACCAACGCGACTTCCAGCAACACCAGGGAGTCCGCATCCATGGCGTCGAAGCTCGATTCGCGCCGGATCTCGTCCTCCGGCAAGCCGAATCTCGTCAGCACCTGGACGACATTCTCGTGTAGGTCCATATCTTCCCCCTCTGTGTCGAGCGCCTGACGTGTACATCTATTCCATGGCAACGGGAATGTCGGGCCAGCGCAGGACCGCTGATCCCCACGTCAGACCCCCGCCGAACGCCGCCAGCGCGACGTGATGGCCCGGCCGTAACCGACCGGTAGCGACGGCATCCGCCAGTGCGAGGGGGATCGACGCGGCGACCGTGTTGCCGACACGGTCGAGGTTGACGGCTACCTGGTCTTCATCGAGGTCGAGCTGCTGACCGATTGCTCGCAGAATGCGAGCGTTGGCTTGGTGTGCCACCAACAGGTCCAGATCTGTGACGTCCCAGCCGACGCTGCGTACCGTGGCGGCGACCGATGTACCCATGCACTGGACCGCTCGGTTGAACACCGCCTTCCCCTGCATCGCGAAGTGCAGGTCGGCCGCGGCCGGCACGATCCTGGATGACCGCTGCCGTGCGCCGCCGCCCCACACGGTAATCAAATCCCGCCCCGTGCCGTCACTGCCCAAGTCGAACGCGAGCAGGGCACCGTCGATAGCGGCGTTGCCTGCACGCAACACCACAGCCCCGGCGCCATCGCCAAAGATCACGCGGGTGGTCCGGTCTTGCGGGTGCAGGATCGTCGAGAAGGTATCGGCCCCGATCACAAGCGCACTGTTGACGACGCGACTCTCGATCAGCCCAGCCGCTGTCGCCAGTGCATAGACGAAACCCGCGCACACCGCCGCGACATCGAACGCGGCGACCTGGGCCAGACCCAGCCTCGTCGCGACATCAGGCGCGGTGGCGGGACAGGGGTGATCCGGGGTACTGGTGGCCAGCACTACGGCCTCAACCGTCGTCATTCCACTCGACGACAGGGCCCGCTGAGCTGCGACCACGGCCAGGTCCGAGGTAGCCATTCCTACTGGGACGGTGAAGCGTTGTCGGACCCCTGTGCGGGAGGTAATCCACTCGTCCGAGGTGTCGAGCTCCTTCGTCAGGTCGTCGTTCGTCACACGGTTCGGTGGCAGCGCCGAGCCAAGACCTGCCACGACTGCCGAAGTTCGCATGTATTCCCTTGTGAGATTCGATAGATGTCGTGTTCCCCGCGAAACAACACATCGACACAGCACGCGCCAAGACGTGCCGCCTACAACCATTCATCCATAAAGGAGCAAGTCGGCTGCTTCGCGCCCGCGCCCGTCACTCGTCCTCACAGAAGTCTCTGTGACGGCACGTATGTCGGTGCCGACACGCTGCGGTGCCGGGCCGTTAGTGGATTCGGACGGCCCGGCACCGCACGCAGGCTATCTAGTCCTGATCCTTAGTCGACGTAGTCGTGTCACCGGCACATGCCATCATCAATCCTCCTACAGTGGTTCCTCTCAACACGGTATGCACCGAGCTTTCGCGCCTACAAGAGTTGCGGCCCATCTGAGCGTGGCCTCTTGGCGGGCCACACCGCACCTTCCCCGGCGGTCAGAGAGAATCGGGACACTGAATCGCCCTCTCGCCTGTGGCCCGCCCGGTCAGCTCAGGCGCCGGATCATCTGGCGTTGCGACGGTGTCTGCCCGGGGCTCAGTGACAGCCTCTCCCCGCTCGACAGAATTGTTGCGATGTCGGGCCAGCTTCGCTCGGCGGGCCGCGTCCGTCTGGGCTTGCCATTCACTCCATCGGCGGCCAGCCTGCACGGCTCGGAACCGAGCGATGTTGTTCGCGCGGATACCGACCGGTGCAGGTCCCAGCACGGCGAGCAAGTCAGATGCGGCCTGGCTGTTCCAGCCCGCGGCAGCGATCGACTCCTCATCTGGGAACACGTCAGCAACCCGATCACCGTCACCCAGCAGATGGTCTTGTTTCCCGCCCAGGCTATACACCCACCAGAAGTTGTCCGGCGGATCTGGCTCGACCTCCGTGCGAAAGAGGCTCACTTCCTTGGTATAGCAGTAAAAACGCGTCGAGGGACGCGACCTCATGATCTCCAGCCATGCTCGAAGATACTCGAGGGAAAGGAAATCACCGCTGTCATGGATCCTGATCCACGCGTGCCGGTACCTCGAGTGGTTCAGCTCGGCGAGCATAGCGGCCTTCCACCCATCGAGATCGCCCAGGACGAACTGCAAATTCCGCTGGTGGCGCGCGAGAACACCGGGGATGCGGTATGTGCCGTTCAAGGCGTAACAGGCCTGGGAACACACTCCGGCGTTCCTGCATGTCACATATGTGGTGCCGTCAGGAAACCGACCCGCGAGCGCGGGCAGCGTCCAGGTGAAGATCCCTAGCGGACGCAATCTCCGGTTTTGAGTCAGTAGCCTTTTCGGCCGCCGTGCGGATCGCTCGTCAGGGCAGAGGATCTCTTCGTGAGTCACAGGGTTCCCCCAGACATGATGCGCCAACGGCCGCAGACAGCAGTGTGTCGAGGGGTGAGACCGACTAGTACATCAAGGATAGCCGACGAGGGAGCACATCAGTCGATCATGTTGATGACCTACGGGAGTTCATAGGACTGGTGCGTGTCGGACATAGGCGTGCTCGTGGGTTCGCTCGGCGCGGGTGGCACTCTGCACTGTCGTCGACACGAGATCAAGCCACGGAAAAGAGCCGAGCTTGATCTCGTGTCGACGACAGTGCGACGAGTACACCCCGCCGAGCGAACCCGCGACCAGCGCCGACATGAAGGTGTGTCGGTGATGAGGAGACGTTACATAGTGGATGGTGCTACGTCCGCGTTCTTTCGCGAGAAATCAGGGTACACACCAACTTGTGCGGCTTGGTCTGGTTCGTGCTCGGCGAAAAGCTCTACGCACCAGGGAGACACGCTCATGACGCCTCTTCCCATCTCGGTGGACTGTGGCCACGAAGTCCTCGCCCGCGGCCTTCGGTCCGGTTTCACCACGTTTCCCGGCAAGGCCGGGACACTATGCTATCCATGCGCAGACGACCTCCATCGCCTCACGATGGCCAATCCTCACGTGCGTTCCTACCGTGCAAGGCTCAACGGGACAGCTATCACCAGCCCGTACGGCGGTCGGCTTGCCGAGGTCGTGCTGCGCACCGCCAGCCGGGAGTTCGTCAGGCCATCGGAGACATTGTGGATCACAGACACCGGCGGCCGCACGTGGGTGTCCCACGTATCCCCCGGACGCCAACGTGGAAGCGTGATCCTGACCTACGCATCCAAGGCTCAGATTCCGACCGTGCGGCCATCGGCGGACACTGTCCTTCCGAACGACACCGTCGAGGCCTGGGGCACCGCATACACGGTGGTCAAGGTGAGCAGCGTCGGGGCAACAATCATCTCACCCGCCACCAGTGGACGAGGCACGACGCAATTCGTGCATTGGGCAGCGGTTTCGCGCCACACGCCGCAATCGTGCTGTATCGGTCCCCGGGACCTATGTCGGTGCGTAAACGGGGTGCCCGAATGCCCGATGTCCGGGTGTAATGGCCGTGCCACTACGGTCGTCGATCGTCACGAGTATCACGGCGCCAGGCACACAGTTACGTGGGAAGAAAGGGTGTGTCCAGAGCACTACGAGCGACTGATCACCCTGCTCGGATGGTCCACACCCGCCCGCGGCGTCGCAGAGTAGGACCCGTCACCGACTCCCGCCGCACGCTGCGTCAGCGCTGTCTAGGCGGCATGTGCTGCCGTTTCTGGTTTGGCGTCCGCGCCGCCGCGCCAACGACCGCATCGCCTAGCTGACGGTATTGGACTGTGCCGGTGACGGATCTGCGGCCTCGCGGGGAGGCAGTTCCGTCACCGGCGCCTCCCGGGCCTTGGCGTTGTTCGGCTGGTCGGCGTCGATAGCCAATTGGCGCAACCTTTTCAGCTCTTGCTCCGGCGCGCACAGAAGGTTGGAAGCGCGCGTGTACGTGATGCGCAACCCGCCGACGAGCTGTTCGACCGTCCTTCCCAATCGGATCTCCACCTGACGCAGCGCAACTTGTGCTTGTTCCTGCTCGTCGATGTCGAGCAGGAAGTCGGTGACGAGTTCCGTCTCCTGCTCATCGCGTTGACGCTGCGCCGCGTCCTCGGTGAACTTGCGCTCGAGCGCCGTTCGACGTTTGACTTCCCTCGCTCTGATCTTCGCTGACGTGCGTGCCATACGTCCACGGTACTCACCGCGCATGTCACACGAGGAGCAACGAGTGGCCCGCATTGGGCCACGGTTTCACCTGTGTACGGCAGGCTCTCCGTCACTGCAGTGACCCTTCATCAACGACTTACGGTCGGGCTGGTTTGTGCGGTCATCCCTCAGACAGCCACGTCGACGTTGCGTGAGGCGCAGAGGCGAACGTCTTCGGCTCGTCGCATTAGTAGTTGCTTCTCATGAGGCTGTTCAGCGATGCCGCGCGCTGCCAGCCGTCCCAGGCCCGCAGAGCGTAGGTACCGCTCCGCGGGCAGTCCGCGTCTTCTCAGGATCGAATAGCACTATGCCTCCATTGACCTCAGTCGATCACGAGCTCCAGTCTCAATGGGCCCTCGATCGATCGCGCAGACTGCTCGGTGTCGAGCGCCGCCCGCCGCCGTCGGTTCCCTTGGACAAGGTGGTTCGCGCTGGTCCGCCTCCACGCGTGGTTCTCTCCTATGGCCTCGGAGTGGACAGTTCGGGCGTGTTGACTCGGCTGTTGACCCAACCCGATGTGCGGGATTTCAACCTCGACGAGCTTGTCGTGATCACCGCGGGCACAGGACACGAGTGGCCCAAGACACTCGAATTGGCCTCTCAGAACATGTTGCCGTTGATGGCATCCAAGGGCGTCCGCTACATCCAAGTGGCCCGCCGTGGTCCACAGGAAGCCGACGGAGTCGATGTCACGTCCGACTCAAAGAGGCCTGATGCGCTTCAACTCGTTGGAAACTGGACGCTTGCCAACGAGATGCTGGATGGTGCGACGGTTCCGCAGACTTGCGGGGACCGGATCTGTTCGCAGCATTTCAAGGCATTCGCGTTGGACACGGTGATTGCCGCCATCACGCAAGGCCAGCCGTATCGGCACTTGATGGGCTACTCCGTCCACGAGCAGAAACGCGCTACTCGAGATTCCCTGTACAACACCGGAGTTCGTCAGGGCGAGTATCCACTCATCAGTTGGGAGTGGAGTCGGCAGGACGCGCATCGACTGCTAGAGAACACCTTCGACACACAATGGATCAAGAGCGCATGCGTCTACTGCCCATTCGCCTTGAGCACCGAGGCTGGCAAGACGGCCACTTTGGAACAGTTCGCCGCGGACCCCAACGCGGGCCTGCTCGCGCTGGCGATGGAGTACACGGCGACGTGCCTCAATCCCACACAAGGATTGATCAAAGGTCAGAGGCTCCTGACTCTTCTCCGCAGTTCTGGAGAGGCCGGGGAGGTTCTGACCATGTTCGCCGAGTACCTAGCCGCAGTCCCATGGGCTGTCTACGAGGTACGGCGGACCTTGAGCCCACGTGTAGACGGGCGGTTCAACTACGCGCGGTCGATACAGATCCTCCACGCAGGTGCCCGAACCGACATGCACAAGAGACTGAAGACGAGCGCAGTCGCACTCAAGACTCCCGTTTCTGTGGGGGATCCGCGGTTTCCTGATGATCAACACCCGCGCCTGTGGCTGCGACGCCGACATCCGGACCCGCGCAACCTGCCCACGCAAGCCGACGCAGAGCACTTCATCACCATCGCACCCGCCACCGCGGTGAACAAGACCGGCCCAGGATTCCACACTGCCTGGGCAAGTGCGTCGCAATACAAACTCGCCGTGTGACACGCCGAATGCCGCTCAGTTCACCGACTCACCGCCCTGGCAGGCACGCACTGCCTACGTCAGACCGCACCCATCTATCGACTGGCCGCATACCGAAGGGCCCCAACAAGCATGAGCAACCACGGCTCCACAGGTTCTGCCGACGAATACACAGTCAAGCGCTACGAAACCGGTGGCGCCGTGTACAGAAACGGCGAGCGCATCGGACACTATTGGAAGGACAAATGGAGCGGCTACGCGGCGTTTCGATCGGGACTATCCAAGCCTGTCGCACGGCCCCGAACTGAAGCCGGATGTATCCGCAAACTGACCGGTGGCGCGCTAACTCACGTCCCTCGCGACGACCAGTGACGGAACTCTCTAACGGCTGCAACCCACCTTGGCTGCCTGCACCCGGAAGGACAGACGCTATGCGACTGCTGGTCGCCACGAACACCACCCAGGGAGCCCGCAGCAGCGACTTCGACCACGTTTTCGGCCCCGAACCCGTCCAACTCGCCGCAGTGTGCCACCGCGACGGCGACGACCCGGACGGGTCCTGCGGCTGCCGCCGAGCGTTCGTCGGCATTCGCTCCCGACGACCTGTCACCACCGCCATCGTGATCGAGCGGGACATGACCCCCGAGCAGTACTGCTCTCTGCTGCTCACGGGGTATCAGACCTCCGGCTATGGGCGTCGCTACAGTCCCCAGGAGCTCCATCGACTCGCCGAGCAGACCGCTGCCGATCTGGAGCAGCTCGCCGCCGAGCTGCCACCTGGCGCTGTCGTCGAACGCCGCGATGACAACGTCATCGTACGGATCTTTGCTCACCCTTTGAGGGCCTGGTCGGTGAGGAACTCGTGCCTGGTCCGCACGAGTCCCACCATGACAATGGGTTCGTGTCCATCAACGTCCACGGCGACGATCGGGATCAGACGTTTCCCGCATGGGTGTCTCCCGGTCGGTGGAACGGCTTCGCCATCCCGACCTTCAGTCGTGCCACCGCTATCCAGGTCGTCGAGTGGACCAACCGGTTGCACGCCGACGACCCCAAAGCCGCTGCCTACGCCCGCTGGGATGGCGAGGATGTCGTGTTGTCCGAGCCACAGAGCGACAAAGGCCGCCCTGTGCGGATCACCCCCGACGAGCACGGCCGCTATGCCATCGGCGACGGCTGGACGTGGGAGGAACAGCAGTGCTGGATCTGCCACCTTCCCGCACGTCCTGACGAGAACGGCGACGCCGTCCAAACCCACGAGTCGGGCTGTCCCACCGACACCGCCACCGACCAGTGGCCGCTGGCGGCACACGACCTCATCTAGCTGCACCACCGCCCACCGAACAGGACGCTGGGCTCCACCCTTCGGGTAAATCCACAGTGGACCTTTAGGCACGCTTCTGCGGTCATGGGAGAAGACTTCCACGAGCACGCCCTGACCGTATACACGCACTCGTGCGTTCCTTGACAGAGTTTCCGAGCAAGTCACTCAGCCAGTTGAAACACCGCCCCCGGGCAGCTGCTGCGTCTCGACAACAACCAGGCGAAGTCGTGGTTATCGCAACTTCCGGCGGCTACCGACTGTCGCGCACAGGACATCGCTGCGCCCGACTGAATCCCGCGCAGCCTCGGAGTACCGAACGTCCAAGACGACCTTGAACGACACACATCCGCAACCGTGACACCCGGAGGTATCTATGCGTGATCCGATCGTCGACCAGATCGCGGAGCGGCTACGGTCACACGACGGTGACCTCCGGGTTCAGCTGGTATTCACCAGCGACCCGGACACGAAACTGACACCCGGTGACTGTGGCACCGTGCTCTTCATCGACGACACCTCTACGGTCCACATCCACTGGGACAGCGGATCCCTGCTCGGCATGGTCCTCGACGGTCGAGACAAGATCCGCGTCCTCGAGCACGACAACAGGTCACTCGACCGCGTGCGTGCCAGTCTCCTGGATGGACACAACGAAGATGAGGTCAACGTCGTATTCGCCCAGATCGAAGCCGGAACTGGTGTACGCGTCGTGTGCGTGTGGCAGTACGGCGACGATTTCGGAGCGGCCGGCGACTCACAGTTCTACCGGGCGGCCGCCAATGGCCGTCTGTTCCGAGTCGCCGCGCCCCTCTGGGATTGGTTGACCGCGCACCCCGACGTTTCTGTCGCATTGACGGAGGCCCCCGTGGACTGGTTCGCCCGCGAGGCTGAAACGTTCGCGATGATCGATCTGCCGTACCACGACGGACAGTACAACTACGCCTACCGCGACACCTCAGCACGGGGAGCAGCACGCGCCGAACTAGCGTCGGAGCTGTTGCCCAACCTCACACCGGATCTGTGCGCGTCCGCGCAGTGTAGGGGACCAGGCCAGCCACCGATTATTGGCCAGACCTGCGGGGTGTGCCTCATGATTCGTCGCTTGCGGGCCATCGCCGCCCAGGACACCGCTTCCTAGGTCCACCGACTCGTCAGAGACGACCACACCACGGCACCCACTACGGATCGACTGGCCACGGGACTCCGGCTCCGTCGCCATGTGCCGCGCTCGACCGACCGTGAGGGCAGGAGCCAAGCGGATGTGACCATCCGGTCCCTGCCGCCAGATGACAACCCTGCTCTGCCGACATCGACAGGCCCCAGGTGATGCTCGCCGTAACCGACCTCGTCGCCGCTGGCATTACCGCCGTCGACGGCCGGTGCCTCACGACCCACGCCGCGCCCGGCGGCACGTTCAACTCCATCTCCGCAGCGGAATTTACTCCGGCCGGGTGACCCCACGGTGAGCGCGACCTCGTCGACGCGGTCCGCGCACCCGACCCGGGGCACACATCGGCCCCGTTGATCCGAGCCGGGGACATCCACTAACACGACTAGGAGTACGCCCATGCTCTACGACGACGTCACAGTACGAGACCGTACGGTGCTGGTTCGCCTCACCACTACCGCGACACGGCCACCCGGCAGGCGCCAGACCTGGACCGCCCAGGCTGGTCATTGGCACGCCACGGCGTCGACCGAGAAGGCCGCCGCGGATGCTCTCGCGGAGAGGCTGCAGCAGTTCCTCATGCACTACGAGGCCCCACGACTGCTGACGTTTCGAGGCCACACCGCCGTCGTCGAACTCGCCGTCGGTGACGGCACGCTGTACTGGAAACGCCACATCGTCACCCCTGACGGGCGGGTAACCCTTTCCGTGTTCGGCGCCAACGGCTGGGCCGAGGCCGAGACTGAGGCCCGGTACACCCTCGCCCAGCAGTCAACCGACTGGCAAAGCGACGCCAGCGTGCACGAGGCTGCCGCCTATCTCGACCGCGTCCCTCGTGACGACGATCGATTCGGGTCCGCGGAGTTGTACCGCTACGCCGCCTGGCAACGTGCCGCGAGGGCCGCGATAGACAACGGCCGGACCGACTGGCACGAGTGGGCCGGTGCACACCACCAGAAGTTCACCATTGCCCCGCCCACTGAGTAGCCCTGGTCATCTCCTCGCGCGACGCGGCTGCCCAGCCTCATACGCGATCGCCCCGCCGGTGACACTGCCTGGTGTACGCGTGCTGTCCACCAGGCAGCCTTGGGCGACAGCGTTGCTGGAGCTGGGGAAAACTGTTGAGAACCGATCCTGGCGGACCACGTGGACTGGCCTCGTGGTCATTCATGCCGGACACAAGTGGGACCTTCGAGGCCGCGACCTCGCAGCCGAGTTGAGCGTCACGATCCCCACAGACCAACCAACCGGCTACCTCGGGGTCATGGACCTGGTCGGCTGCCATCGTGACCGTGATTGTTGCAGGCCCTGGGGAGAGGCCTCTCAGTTCCACTGGGAATTCACCAATCCCCGCCGGTTCGAGTCTCCGATCCCTGGACCAGGCTCGCGTGGACTATACAGAAGAATGCCTGCCGCGGTCGCCCGTGCCATCGCCAGTTGACCGGCAACGACGGCGCTTCATGGCCGCATCGATCCGTCTCGTCAACATGAGAAACACCGCGCACCGAACCACGTCCACATCGACTGACGATGAACGTGACCACTGTGGATGGTCCCGGCCGTTGCGAGGGCTTCACCACTGACAGATTCACCGCGCACATCACACACGACCGAGGACATCAGCGGAGAGTTCGGCCAGCTGCGTCCCGCAGGCACACATCGTTTGACAGCAGGGGAGATGACGATGACATGAGCACCAAACTGATCTACGGGCGGCGCGTCCGTGTCCACGTCAATCTGCATCTCCAGCGCCTGTCTGTCGTCAACCCATCCACCCAGCGAGTGATCGCGTACGTCGACGACATCATTCTCACGGAGGTCGAGTTTCGCTATCAGCCCGCCTGCGTCGAGCGCGTACGGGCCCGCAATGTGCGGGCAGTCTGCGCATACGCGTTGGGCCGCCACGAATCGACCAACACTAACCCCGGCGTACATGGACGCCGAGTGCGATACAACCCATTCGAGCTCCCATACTTCCACGACCCAGTCACGGGTGAGCGCGTCGATCGGGCGAGCCGCGTCCTGTTCGTCAACCTCCGGGCGTATGTAGTCGACTAGCGGAACACGATTTGATGACTGCGCCACCCAATCGTTAACGGAACGCGGAACCGATCCCTGTCTCGCCAGGCATTTCTGATGATCACCCACGAGCAGAAGACGGGGCCACCGCTGACGGATGTCGCCCGATCCCGTGACCCGAGAGACGGCAGGTGAGCCAGTCCCCAGTTGCCGACGGTCGGTCGACAACACGCGGCATACGAGGCGCCAGAGAGGAACGCATATGCGAGTGGAAATCACAATCGCGATGTACGTGCAGGGTGATCAGCACACACACCCGTGGGAGCTAGAAGACGTACTTGCAGTTGTCCGACAGCTGGACGCTATCAACCTGGAGATTGTGAACGTGCGCAAGGCCATGCATCCGTCGATCGGCATAGTCGGCAGAGCGCGCAACCGCACTGAAGGTGAGTAAGGGGGCGGCTGTCTCGTCCCGGACCGGGGCCGCACACGCTGAGCGACTGCGGCGCCCGTGTCCACCCGCGCCCCGATGACACCGCGTCGATGCTCCATGGATGTGGCAACTGCCTTCGCGGGTGGACACGGGTGCCGCCGCCGCTCATAGCGGACGGACCCCGACCGGAACGAGAAAGCCGCTCTGGTCGGTGGCAAGGCGATACCTGATCACAAGGGGAGCCCCTCAGGAGGACAACCATGCCCGACTCCGACTTTCCCTCAGGAGCTGACGCGGCGACGGAGCCCGGCCCCGACGCGGCGAACTGGACCCCACAAGGTGGACTGCGCTCGTACTGGGACAGCGCTTCACCTGCCGCCATGATCGCGGTAGTGGTGGGAACTGGCACTATCCGGACCGTCCACATAGGTCGACGAAGCACCGGACGCGACATCACGCGTTTGGTCGGCGACCCACGCATCGACTGCCTGCGCGAGATCACCGGAACCGACATCTGGGTTGGTGACGACAGTGTCTTCAGCCACCCACGAAACCAGCTTGCCACGCTATTCTACACCATGTTGCTCAAGGACATCACCACCGGCGACTACGCCGCGAGCGACGACGACCGCAATCACATACGCGAGCTGCTCGCCCACAAAGACTTCGTGCCCGTCATCCACGGCCCATGCCTCGTCATCGGCGTGAACCACCACGGCGACACGGCCCCGCTGAGCGAGAACTTTCGACACTGGTTCGAAAAATTCCTCAACCGCGTCAGTACCGAACGCAATCCAGTGATCCGGCGCGCCCTCGCCGCCGCCACCGGCGTGCCTCCAGCCCTCGTCGACAACATCATCACGTTCGACGCCTGAACCTCAGCACGGCGGCACCTGAAGGCCCACTGCCGTCAACCCGGGCCCAACACACGCACACCGTACAGATGGACACAGACGCCCCGAAGAGCCAGCGCGCCGACCCAGCGCGGCCGCGACACAACAGGTGACGGCACCTGCGATCCGAACGCTCTCCGAGCAGTGTCGCGCGTCCAGCTACTCCAATCCCACGACCCGAAAGGACACCCACCAGCCATGTCTAAATGGCGATTTGTCGAAGTCAACCCTGAGGAACTACTGACCGATCAAAACGCGCGCACCATCGAGGACATCGAGGCTGAGAAGCCCGTACTGTGCGCCAGCATCCGGCGGCACGGCGTTCTCATTCCCGTCATCGCCAACGAAGTCGGCGATGGACGGTTCCAGGTCCGTGATGGACACTGTCGCACGCTGATCGCGCGCAAGTACGTCGACGTCCGGCCGACCATCGATGTCGCCGTTACTGAGTCGGTGGACGAGAAAGAGTGGCATCGCCTGCGCGATCTGTACATCTACAACCACCACCGGGAGGGCTTCTCGGTCAGCGACACGGCCCAGCTCATGGCCGAGCTTGCGCTGTTCGTAACACCCGAGGAGATCGCGGCCGAACTCAGCCAGGACCTGGACGTAGTCAACGCGAACCTCGCGGTGACCCGGAGCCCACGCACCATCGCAGCCAGCCAGCAGCACCCGGAGTGGGACCTGCTGATTCTGTTGGCTCTGTCAGAGTTCGAGGACGACGAGCCCGCACACGAGAAACTGGTGACCAGTCTGCGCGACGATCCGTACGAGTTCGACTACACGGTACGGGCGTTGCGCGCCGAGCGGGAGCGACGTGAGGCCGTTGACGCTGTCCGCGACGAACTGCGGGAGACCGGAGTCACCGTACTCGAGGCCGACGGCACCGCAGGCCGCGACGAACTTCCCGGCGCGACGACACTGCCGCTGAACCGACTGTACGTCAGCAGCACCGACCGGACAGTGCTCACCGTGGACACGCACACCGACTGCCCAGGGCATGGGGCAGTCGTGCGGCCAAGTTTCGGTAGCAGGCCGACGATCACCTACGTCTGTGCGGACTTCGCCCTCCACGGGCACGTCGACACGGTCGTCGTTGCCGTACAGGACACCGTCGGCCAGCTCGACGACGCGGGAACCACGGTTGTCGATGCCGACCTCCCGGACACGACCGAAAAGCTCAGCAATCTCGTAGTCAGTGCGGACGACCCCGCAGTGCTCACCGTGGACAACCACACGCACTGCCCAGGACACGCCGCCTATGTCACCCCGGCTCGATGGAGCGAACCGACGGTGACCTACGTCTGCGTCAACTACACCGACCACGGCCACGTACGAGATGAATCGGGCGTGGCGGCGGCCGCGGCGGCCGCCGCATTCAAGAACGCGGAAAGCAGCCGGGCCCGAGCCAACAACAAGAAGTGGCTGGAGGATGCCCTGCCTCGACGCCGGGCGTGGCTGCGTGACAAGTTCTTCCCTGAGCTGCTCGCCAGCGACAAACCCCTGTCAGCGGCGGCTGAGGACATTGTTCTCGCGGCGATGAACCTGCCCGGCGACCGCTTGCAGAAGGCGAAGATGAAGGGCAACGTGTTCGCCTGTGAACTGCTCGGGCTCAAGGCGCCCAAGCCCGGTGCAAAGCACCCGATCGACGTCAAGCGCAAGCGCGCGTCGATCGTGGTCAAGGGCAAAATCATGCTGGCGATCGTCCTCGCCGCGTTTGAGGAGTACTACGACGCCGAGCACTCCAAGACGACCTGGCGCTCGCCCTACGCCGAGGACCAGTTCTTCTTCACCGCCTTGAACACGTTGAAATACAAAGCCCTGCACGTGGAGCAGTTGGTCCTGGATCCGACCGCTGATGCCGTGAAATGGCCACATCTGGCTCCCGCGGGAGCTCGCACGGCGACTGATGATGACCAGGACACGCGTTCGTCCGACCTCGCCGAGCCCGACTCCGATGCCGACACAGTCAGCGGAACTGATGCCGGTGACGCCATCCAACTGCCGGACGACACCGGCGACACTCCGCCCGGCACCCGGGGACAGGACGAGGCTCACACCGACCAGGGCGAGTACGCCGATGCAACCGACGATGACAGTTCCACCGATCTGACACGGGAGCTGGCAGACGTCGCGTAGAAGCGCGCCGAGAGCCGAGCACGCGTCATAGGCCGGATAGGTGGACCGGTCCGGGTCGGTGGAGCCGCCGCACTCTGTAGTTCCGCCGGTACGTGGTCAAGCCGCGGAAGGGATCGCGGCTTGACCACGTACCCGTCGGCACTACGCAGGAGTGCGGCCCACCGACCGGACACGACACCGCAGGTGAATACAGAGCACAGATGCGTGCCGGGGTGCCGCAGACCGCTGTGTGTGGGCAGCTCAAGCACGGATCCTCTGGAGGTTCAATGCCCAGTCTCACTACATCCCCAGCACATGTTCAGCTTGTGGTCGTCAGGTCCGCCAATCACCTGTACGCGGTGAAGAGCCCCGACTACATCGACGGGTGAACCAGACATCAGACCGACATCACGTCCTACCAGCCCCTCGACGGCTTTCTGTCCGAACACGACGTTCGGTCCACCACGCCCGTGGCGCGGCTCGATGCCCTCGACCGGCATGTCGAGAGCCAATTCATGCTATCCGGACCGATGGTCGCCGCGTTTTTGCCCCGGGGAACGGTGTGGTCCGAGAGCCGCCGCCTTACGCCTTATCAAGGGCAAGTCTGGGATCGGATCGGAATGCTCAGCTTCGTGAGCATCGACGTGTACCTCAACCTGGTGTGCCAGGTAGGTGGGACCGTACACCTGGTCGCTGGCGTTGATCGCGCGTGACCTGGCTCGTGGGTGAAGACCGCGCCCACCCGCACCTCGCCCCCTTCAGCCTGCCCAAGCGGAACGCGGGAACGCGTGCTCAGCAGCCGCTGCGCGACGTCATCGGCAAGCGAACACGTTCGTGAGCCAGCAGCGATGACTGACTGATGCCCGGCTGGACCACGCCTCGCCGAGCGCACCGTCGGACCTTGACGAAAGGAATTCCCCCCATGGCAACGATCGGCCCATTGACGCCCATGGGTGGCTACGTTCTTGCTGCCGTGCTCCTCGTTGTTGCTCTTGTGCAACGGCGCCAGTTACGGACATGGCGCATGGACGAACTCACGAACCTCCCCGTGCGCCGCGAGTTTCACCGTCGAGCCCGTCGAGCACTCCGACGCGGCGGCCAGGTTCTCGTCTTCATCGACCTGGACCGCTTCAAAGCCATCAACGACCGCTGGGGGTACGACATCGGCGACGCGACCTTGGCCGTCACCGCTCGACGAATCCGGGCCGTCCTACGCGGCCGAGGGTTCGCAGGCAGGTACGGCGGTGACGAGTTCGCCGCAGTGATCACACCACAGCCCCACGAAACGATCCACCAGGTGCTATACCGCCTCGTGCAGGCCATCGCCGCTCCGCTGGAGTTGCCGTCCGATCGCACGCAGCACGGCGGGCCGATTGACGCCATGGAGGTCCGAACGTTCTTCCTCGGAGCCAGCCTCGGGGCCGTTGACCTCACCGACGTTCCCCGACCTGACTTGGCGGGCACGATGATCGTGGCCAACCAACTCATGGTCCAGGCGAAGGGGCGGGGCGGAGGCATCAACCTTGTTACCGGCCAACCGCACGACGAGCGCCTGTCCAGGCCACGAGGCTCCCGGTCGCAACGGTGATGCGGCGGCATCGGCAACGGAGAACTCGACCTGCGCCTGCCGGATGCACAGTGCTTACCCGCCAGCCGAAGGCGGCGTCACGAACGACCTCAATGGACAGCGTCCGTCCATCCTAATCGCGCCAGAGTGCGTCCTATCGGATCAGCGGCCGGTTCGCTGGGATGAATGCACCTATGCGACTCCACCGCCGCCGCTGCTGCCGCATTCGGCCCAGCACGATTCCCGGCCCGGCATCCAACGTCGGGCGCCTTAGAAACCATCGACGGTGACCAGTAGCGCATTCGTCCGCGTGGTGCCTACGCGTCCTCGATGGCGCGGTTCCAACTCGGAGAACCAACATGACCACCAAACCTGACCGTTCATCCCGCAATCCCTCGATCGATGTCTTCCGCGAACTGGAGCGCGTATACGACTCCGCCACTGGCGGAAGGAAGGTGGCAGAGGAGGAAATCGCCAAGGCGATGGCCCGCCATCCTGCCAGCAAAGACAGAATATGGCACAGCTTCGGCCTACTGACGGACTCACCGCATGTGACCGTACGGCCGGAAAGGCTGTTTCGCGCGCACTGCCGCGAGATTCTGGACCGCGTCGCTCAGGACGACGACACACGTCCCGGCACGAACGCTGAGATCCTCACCCTTCTTCATCAGATCAGCGTGACGGTCCCCCTGACCATTGAGCCATACAGCCTGTTCATTCGGCTCTGGCCATCGACGATGCCGGAACACCAGGACCTGGTCAGCGACATCGACCACCGCGAGGCGTTGTTCGGATCTGAGCTGGACGATCTTGAGGCGAAGGCCAGAGCGAAGCTGGCTGACCCAGATCGGGTTCTTGCCGCCATCAACTGCGACGGCATGCACGACACCCTGCGCGTCCAATGCAGCTACGCGACGCCGCGCCAACGCTCGACACATCGACGAAGCACGACGACCTGACCGTCATCATCACCGGCCGGCAACGTCGACCTTGCGGGAATCCATGGGCCCCATCGGCTGAAGGACAGCCACGTGAATCCACGAGCGACCACCCAACGACCGCGAAGAACTTCCCGATCACTACGCCTGGCTCGCGCCGCCCCGCGCAGAGCTCGCGTGCCACATCAACTAGCAGCCGCGCTCACCGCAGCACGGGACGGGCACTACGTGTTTCCCTTGTGGCCAGGCAGCAAGAAGCCTGCCATGCACGGACAGGACGACTGCCACAACCGCGAATCCTGTCCTCGAGAACATCAAGGGTGGGAACAACGCGCCACACGCGATGCAGACCAGATCCGCGCCTGGTGGCGAGCCGCTCCTTCACTGGGCGTCGGTATCGCAACAGGCCCCTCCGGACTCTACGTCGTCGACCTGGACACCGCCGCCGGGGAGACAGCACCTGAGCAATGGGCCGGCGCACGGCACGGGCGAGACGTTCTGGAACGTCTAGCCACTCAAGCTGGCCAACCATTTCCCGACACGTTCACCGTGCGCACACCATCCGGCGGGACCCACCTCTACTACCGCGACAGTCCACACACACAACTACGCAACACAAACGCATCGGCCGGATGGCGAGTCGACAGCCGCGGTCCGGGCGGATTCGTCGTCGCCGCAGGAACTGACCTACCCAACGGCACCTACACAGTCACCCGACGACTACCGATCATCCCACTGCCCGACTGGATGCGCGCACTGTTCACCCCACCCGAACTCGACATCGTCTACGAGGCGTACCACGGCGACCACGTCCGCCTATCGGACGAACGCACACAGGCCTACCTGGACACAGTTACCCACAGCGTCGAGTTCGCACGGCCCCGGACCGCCCACACATCGCTGCTCCGGGCGGCGATCACACTGGGACGACTCGTCGCCGGCGGCCAGTTCAACGACGGCGATGTCCGCGCGGCCCTATTTTCCGCCGCCGAGCGACGACGCATCCCGTTCCGCGAAGCCGACCGGACGATCAAAGACGGCCTGCTCTACGGCAGCCGACTGCCGCGGCGACTGACCAACACAACCGGCCGCGTTCGACGCGCCTCAGATGCCACACGGGTCAACCGCATCGCATAGATGCCGGGCCATCTCAGCGACATCGACGCGCGGGCCGCCTGGCGCAACTTCGCGCATGGTGCCATCGCCAGGTGCGCGACGTACATCACCAGCCGTTACCCATCTCTGGAAAGGATCCACGTTGCCTCCCCACGATCTATCCCGCGTACGGCTCAAGACACCAGCGGACCTGATCGCTGCCATCCCAGCGTTGTTGGGCATCGAACCGACCCGATCCCTCATCGTGGTGATCGAATCCGGACAGCAAGGGATGCGCCAGATCGCGACAGCACTGCGAGTCGATATTCCGACCGCAGACCTCTACTTGCCCCTCGCCCTCCAACTGCGCCGTGCAGTCCAGACCAACGGCATCCCGAACGGGTCGGTGGCGTTGATTGTCGTCGATGAATCACCAGGCTTTGACCTACCACACCGTGAGCTTCTCCGCCTCCTGGGCGAACAGATGCGCGCCATCAACGTACCGATCACGGCCGCGCTGTGGACCGGCTCAATTCGTACAGCGGCGCCATGGGCAAGTTACTTGGGACCTGAAGCGGGAACGCTGCCTGATCCCGCCCTCAATGTCGTGAGCCTGGGTCGTATCGCCACCGGACACCGGATATTCAGGAGTCGCGACGAGCTTGCTGCCGGACTCAGCCCAGCAACAGATGCCACGACTGTCCGGCGACGGACTGACATGGCGCAACGGTGCCAGCGCACCTTCAGCCAAGGAGCCCATTCCCAGAGGACGGAGCCGGACGCCGAGACAGTCGAAGCGGCGCGCGCCGTGGTGAACGACGCGATCATCGCCGCCGTCGACGGCCAACTGCCAGCTCACGACGATGACATCGTGCAGCTGGCCGTCGCCCTGACCAGCTATGGCGTCCGCGACTGGTGTATCAATCACGTATTCGCCGACAGTGCCAGCGCCGCCGAGAATTTGTGGTTGGTACTCACACGCGAATCACCGCCGGGGTGGCGAGCGGACCCGGCCGTGCTCCTGGCCGTCCACGCGTTCGCTAGGGGAGACGGCGTGCTCGCCAACACTGCTCTCGATATCGCCGACGACGAACAGCCCGAACATACCCTCGGCGGATTGCTACGCCTCACCATCGACAGCGGCATGCCAACGACCAGGTTCCTGCAGGCGCTGCGCGACATACTGCCCGCGACCCAGCGCGACACGCGGCCGGCCGTTCCCGCCACCCAGCAGCCAGCCGGTCAGATCTACCCGCCGCGTAGCGGCTGACAACCTCCCCTGGACCACTGCGGCGGCCTGCACCTCCGTCTAAAGTCGCTACGAGATACGCAGGCCGCCTTGCTGCGGCGGGGTCCAGCGACCAACATCAGCAGCGTGGTCTGCTGCTCAGCCAGGGCCGCGTTAGCGCTGGCTCACGAGATCTCCAGCGCGGTCCCCTCGACACAGCAGCGAACGGTGGGAACCGCGCGGTCAGACCATCAGCGAGTTGCCGGACCGGTTGGCCGGTGAGTAGCGAACACTCGCACCCTGACGGTAGCCGAGTCCCGCGCGACCTTCTTATCGCCGGGTCTGCCGACTGAGCAACAGCCAACATGCCGGCTATCTCTCCGCGAGTGACCGGCCGTTGCTGCTTCGCACCCATCGCCTGCGGCACGCGCAGTGGCGCAGGTAGTGGGCGGCTACGGGAGTTCCCGATCGCATCGTCGTCATTCCCTACCTTCGGCGTTGCACGCGGCCTTTCTGAGAAAGCTCGACGCGACAATCACATGGAGACAGGAGAAAGGGTCATGACCGACGTCACCGTGCCGCCGATACCGTTGTCGCTTCAGCACCTCCCGACTGTGGGTGGATTGGTCGTGCCTTGGATCACGCCACGCACGGCCGATGGCCGATACCTGTTCGGCTCAGTCGATCACGATCGGATGGGCCGCGCCTTGGTCGACCGGTGGTGCGGAGTGTGTGGCCGCCCGCTGGAGCACCGCGCCAAACAGGAGGAATTGCATTTGATACAACATTCGTCCATCGAGACAGGTGTCGTTTCTGCTGGTCGACGCGCCACGGTTCGTAGGCGGTCGCATGGCGGCTGACGGATGCGATCTGCGGGAACCGCACGCACGCATCAATGATGCATCTGATACAACGGACGTGTGAAGATCGAAGCGCCTGGTTCAGTGGGTCTTGTGTTGGCGGGCAACGTCGTCCACCTCGATCCGGAGCGGGCTGTGTTCGACGCGATGTTGGATGGGTGGGCGCGTCAACAGGCTGCGAGGTTCCTCCGTGCGTCAACCGTGGAGCCGCGTTTGCGGCTGGTGCGTCGCATGGCGGAGTTCACCGGTCTGTATCCGTGGCAGTGGACGCCGGCAGAGGGCGAGGCGTTCATCTCCCACCTGCGTGGCGGTCCGCATGGGATCAAGGTGTCCACTGGGCGTGGCTACGAGGTCGAGATCGGCCTGTTCGTCGAGTATCTTCTCGACGGCCGTTACGGGTGGTTACGGGAGTGCGCGGACCGCTTTGGCGAGGTGCCGCAGGTCGTCTTCCACGACGGGAACTCGGTGGCGCACGTCGCCGAGTATGAAGGCGATCCCCGACGAAGGCCGTTGTCCTACAACGAGATCCAGGCGTTGTTCGACGCGGCTGACGCGCGAGTCGCACGGATCAGAGGCCAGGGCCGGAAAGGGGCGCTTTGCGCGCTGCGAGATTCGGCGGTACTCAAGATGGTGTACGCGTTCGGCTTGCGTCGGACCGAAACGTCCAAGTTGGACCTTGTGGATGTCCGTCGTAACCATAAAGCGCCGATGTTCCGCGAGGCGGGGAGCGTCATGGTGCGCTACGGCAAGGCCAGTCGTGGTGGACCGCCCAAGCGGCGCACGGTGTTGACGGTGCCGGAGATGAGCTGGGTGGTCGACACGCTGGAGCATTGGCTCATTGAGGTTCGTCCGCAGTTCGCGCCGGGACGTCATCCGGCGCTGTGGGTCACGGAGCGAGTCGGGCGTCTGTCACCGAAGTCGATCAACACCGCGTTCACGGTCGCCCGCGACGACGCTGGATTGGATCCGGCGCTGGATCTTCACTGTCTGCGGCATTCGTTTGTCACACATCTGATCGAGTTCGATTACCCGGAGAGGTTTGTGCAGGAGCAAGTGGGTCATTCGCACGCAGCAACCACGGCGATCTACAGCGGGGTGAGCAACGAGTACCGCAACAAGCTGTTGACGTCGTCGCTGCGGGCGCGGCTCGGTCGGGACTGGGATGGTGGATCGTGATCAGGAAGATGGGTTACGAGTGGCATCTGCGGCAGCGGATGGCCGAGCGGAAGCTGTTCCAGACCACCGAGTTGGTCCCACTGCTGGCCGAACGCGGGGTAGTGCTGTCCCGCGAGCAAGTCTTCCGGCTGGTCACCCAGCCGCCGCAGCGGTTGAACATGGATGTGCTGGTGGCGCTCTGCGACATTCTCGCGTGCACTCCGAACGATCTGATCGAGCCGGCGGTGGTCAACCAGCAACTCCGCAAGACCGCCGACGGGGTGGCCCCGTCTGCCGACGTACCGCCGCCGGTCGCGCGGCGCACCGTGATCCGGCGACCCGGCGAATGACACCTGCGCGAACGGACAAGCGTCGACGTCGGTCGCGCTACGCGGGCTCTCTGCAGGACGCGCTGATTGAACTGGTCGCCTATGTCCGAGTGGTTGTGGGGCAGGGGCTGAGCGAGGAGGCGGTCGAGGCGATATTGCGTTCGGCTGCGGTGAGCGGTCCGCGGACGTTGCGTCCGCTCGTCTTGTACATCCGGTCCGAACCGGAGGCGTTGACCGCGCCGCCCGCGCACTGTCCCGGATCTCTGGTCCGTCTGCTGCTGGCCCTCGACGGTGCCGGGCATGGTGATGCGGTCACGCAGCGGGCCTGCACGAGTTGCGGGCGCGCTGGGATCATGTTGCCCCGAAGCGCTGAGTCCGGCCGTGTCTGCGCGCGCTGCGCAGACCGCGCCAGTCAACGGCCGTGCGATCACTGTGGCGAGATCGGAGACATCGTCACGCGCTCGGCCGAGGGCATCGGTACCTGCCGACGCTGCTATCGGGCTGACCCGGCACGCCTGCGGCTCTGTGACGAATGCGGGACGATGCGCGAACCGGGGCGGCGCACCGGTCCACAGTCGTGGCTGTGTATGTCCTGCGCCCCACGCCCGCGGCACGAGTGCTCCCGCTGCGGCACCCTCGCCCCAGCCCACGCCAACGACCAGGACCAGGGGCCGGTCTGTCGCGAGTGCTATAGCTCCCCGCCACGCATCTGCGGAACGTGTGGCCTGGACCGACCGATCGCCAAACAGGCCGTCAACGGACAGCCCGACGTCTGCGTCCGCTGCTACCGCGGACGCCGAGATACGTGCAGCATCTGCGCGCGCACTCTGGACAACGTCACCCGCTTCCGCGGCGGCGCTCTCATCTGCACCAACTGCCGCCCCCGCGCACCGCGATCCTGCCGACTCTGCCGACGACGGCGCCACGTTCAAGCGAACTGGCCGCTGGGCCCGATCTGCTCCAGCTGCTATTCGTCAGCCACCCGCAACCCCGCACCCTGCACGCGCTGCGACACCACCCGCGTGCTCGTGGGCCGCGCCGATGACGGCGGACGAATCTGCGGGCCCTGCGCTGGCGTCGACGTCACCTTCACCTGCCTCACCTGCGCGCATCCCGGCGACCTCTACGCCGAGGGCCGCTGTGCCCGCTGCGTGGTCAGCGATCGAGCCTCCGACCTGCTCAGCCGCGGCGACCGACCAGTCACGGCACAGCTACTGCCGCTGAAGGAAGCACTCATCAGGGCAACCAACCCGCGGTCGGTCATCGCGTGGCTGCGTACCAGCCCCGTCGTCCGACTCATTGCCGACCTGGTCGAGAAACACTCGACCATCAGTCACGACCACCTCGACGCCTTGCCGCCAAACAAGAACGTCGACTACCTGCGCGCCACCCTCGTCGCGATCGACATCCTGCCGCCCCGTGAGGAACAGCTGTCCAGGCTTGGCCCCTGGATCAACGCCGCTTTGGCCGACCTCCCCGCCCACCACCTGCGCTACCTGCGCCCGTTCATCGAGTGGGACGTCCTGCGCAGTGCGCGACGCACGGCGGCGCGCAAGGGTTACACCATCAGTTCGGCCACCCGCGACCGCAGCAAAGTCCGCTCGGCGATCCAGTTCCTCGCGTGGATAGATCAGCAGCACACCGATTTGACCTCGATCACCCAAGCTCACGTCGACCTCTGGATCACCACCGGGCCAACCACCAGACAACGCGCACGCGCCTTCCTGCGCTGGACCACGGCACGCAAGATCACTACACCACTGGCCATCGCGCACCAGCGGCGCGCACTGCCAACGCGGTTCCTCGACGAGGAAGACCACATCGACCAACTCCGACGGTGCCTCACAGACCCTGCCCTGCCCGCCGAGGCCCGCATCGCAGGGGCGCTGGTCCGGCTCTATGCCATGCCCCTCACACGCGTCGCGGAGCTGACCGCCGACCGCGTTCACCACGACAACAACGACACCTTCCTCACCCTCCGCGCGAATCCTGTGCTCTTACCGCCCAGCCTCGCCGTGCTGATCGACCAGCAGCTGGTCAACCACCAACGCGGCGTCATCCCCGGCAAGATTCACTACCTGTTCCCCGGCACCGTCCCCAACCGACCGCTTCGACCCGAATCGCTCGGAGTTCAGCTCCTCCGACATGACCTCGGCACCCCCGCCGCACACAACACAGCCATGGCCATGCTGGTCACCGATCTCCCAGCTGTCATAGTCAGCGACATGATCGGCATCAACATCAGAACCGCCAACCAATGGCTCGGCTACGCCCGCACCAACTGGACCGACTACCTCGCCGCCCGGCAAGAGAACGACTAGCGCCCAGCGATGGCTGGTGATGTACTGCTGCCCCGTGTGGGTGCCCGCATCGCGCCGACCACCTTCGACGAGTGGCTCGCAAAGCAGCGATAACATCCCCACCACAGCACCATGCGCTGCTGTCATCACGGTAGGTGACGAGGCGGCAGAGCCTGAAAGACAGCTGGGTTGTCGGTGAAGGTGCGGCGTCGTCGACGGCGTCTGGCCAGGATGGCGGTGCAGGCACAGGTCTCCCCGCTGATCACAGAGCGTCGCAACTCCATGATTACGGAACCTGTGCCGGTCTACCCGCTGGCCAGCATTCCACCGTGTTAGGGGGCTGCCTGCGGGTGGACGGGCGTACCGTCCACCCGCGTGTGTGATCAGCAGGTCTTTCCCTTGTACCAGGCGTACCTGATGTCAGACAGGCTGCCCAGGGGAGTGCGGCGCGGGCCAACGCACCGGTCGAAGCCCGGGTTGCCATGGTGCTGTTCGACGCGGATCACGACGTTGCCCGACGACGCGCAGTGGTTGTAGTAGGCCACGTTCTTGGCCGCGTCAGGGTCCCAGCCGCACGCCAGCGTGCCCGCCGACGCCGATGGGGCGCTCATCACTGCTAGCGCGATACCTGTACTCGCTACAGCGGTCAATGCGGCCTTGGTGATGTTCATCCTGCGCACAATCCCTCCAATGATCTGGTCAAATAGATGTCATTAGTGCCCGATTAGCGGAATGTTGCCGGTGTGTGAGTGTGGTATCTGCCGGACGCCCGCATTGTCTTCGCGGTCCAGCGCCGGAACTAGCAGCCAGTACCGACGAACACCAGACGGATGATGTCCTGGGCTGGCCCGAGATTATGGTTTCCAGGGCTTAGGCACCGGTCTTCGTCCGGTTTCGGCGGCTTCCTGTCGATCTTGATCCTGACGGATGTCGTTCCGCAGTTGTTGTAGTAGGCGTTGAGGCCAGCCGTGTAATAGCCGCACGGCTCTGCCTTGTGTTCTGTGGTGGCCGCCGCGACCGCTCCGGGAGCGGTGGTGATCAGCAGCGCCGTCGCGACCGCCGTGCCTGCTCCGGCGAGCCGGCGCAGCGCTCCACTGAATTCCATGGTCAACCCCATCACTGATTCGTCGATCTGAAAGAAATTACCGAGCTGGCCTACACCGCACCTACATGGCGTCCTTCAGGCATTTCCAGTCGGGACGGATGTCCACCCCCTTTCTTTGTCGCGTGTTCGCGCCGGCGCGATCGGATCCGACGGAAGAACGGCGCTCTGTGGCTCAGCTGAGCGGTCCGGAACATCACACGGTCTCGGGTGGGCGTGGACGCGCCGGCGGCGACGAGCCTCGCGGTGTTGGCGTGGGCGGTGTGGTTGCAGCGGTGTCCGGTCCGGCTGTGCGTCGCTCCCCCTCGAAGCGAGGCACAGCACACGGTGTAATGCCCGCAGGATTGTCAGGCACCGGGACCTCGAGGGAGCCGGTTACCTGTCGCTGGTGCAGACGCTCGGGATGTAGCCCGACCAGCCCGGTGTTCCGTCGTGACGCCGGAGGTCGTCCTGCACGAGAATCCAGCCGTTGGCGTCGTTGACGCCGCAGGCCTTGTAATCCACACCGACCACGATCTTGCGGCAGGGAACCGTTTCTCCCGCATACAGAGTGAAGACGTAGCCGCTATCGGCTTGCGGCCTGGACTGTGCCTCCACCGTGGCATTGACGTTAACCCACGAGCCGTTGCACCGGCCGCCCACGAGCACAGCCGATGATCGGCTGCCGTTCGAGGGGGCTGGCGCAGCGCTTGCCCCGCTCGACATCGACACAGACGTTGCCAATACGACGATCGCCGCGCCGGTCAGCGCGCGCAACTTCGATCTCATGTCGCCCCTTCGATTCGGTGACGTGCAGTAGCAGCGTGTCGACATCGGGTGAGCGAAACCAGCGACAACCTCTACAACCGGCCCCTACACTTAACTGTGGAAGTAAGTACGCCGGGCTCGTTGGGCAAGCTGTTGCGGCAGCACCGCGTCGCGGCCGGGCTGACGCAGGAGACGTTGGCCGAACGAGCGCGACTCAGCGGACAGGCCATCGGCGCACTGGAACGGGGTGAACGGCGCCACCCCCACCGCAGCACGATCGAGTCGCTGGCCGACGCACTGCAGCTCACCGAAGAGCAGCGCACTGAACTCGCGGCCGCGGCCGCCCGTCGCCGTGTCCCGGCCGCGCGGCCAGGCGAGCCATCAGCAGACGAACCTGTTGTCCACGCTTCGCTGCCCTACGACCTGCCTGACTTCACCGGCCGCACCCAGGAGATCGCGACGTGTCTCGCGGCAGTGCCCTCCGGCTCCAGCCAGACGATCAGGATCATCGCGATCGACGGCATGGCCGGAAGCGGCAAATCGACCCTCGCGCTGCACCTCGCGCACCAGTGCGCGGAGCTGTTCCCGGACAGGCAACTCTTTCTCGATCTGCACGGCTACACGCCTGATCAAGAACCCGTGTCGGCTGCCGCGGCACTGGAGATCCTGCTGCGCCGCATCGGTGTTCCCGACGGCCAGTTGCCCCATGAACTCGAGCATTCAGCGGCATTGTGGCGTTCCCGGCTCGCGGCCCGGAGAATGCTGATCCTGCTCGACAACGCCGTGGACGCCCAACAAGTACTGCCCTTGTTGCCCGGGTCGTCAGGGCACTTGGTCCTGATCACCAGCAGACACAAGTTGGCAGACCTGGACGGCGCACTGCACCTGTCGCTGGAACCGATGTCCGAGCCCGACGCGGTCGAACTGTTCACGCGGGTCGTGCAACGCCCGATCGAGGACCAGCAGGGGCTGGTCAAGCTAGCGGGGTTGTGCGGCTACCTGCCGCTGGCGATCCGACTGGCCGCGACTCGCCTGCGACACAGAAGCTCCTGGACTCCGCGTGACCTGGCCGATCGGCTTCGCGACCAGCAGCACAGACTGGTCGAACTATCGGCGGGCAACCGGAGCGTCGCCGGAGCGTTCGAGTTGTCCTACCGTGATCTCACCACGCGGCACCGGGAAGTCTTCCGTCGTGTTGGCCTGTACCCAGGTCACCACTTCGACTCGTATACCGCGGCAGCCCTGTGCGGTTTCTCCGTGCACGACACACGCGACGCACTGGAGCACCTCGCCAACGCACACTTGCTGCGCGAACACGCCCCTGACCGGTACACCTTCCACGACCTGCTACGCGCACAAGCACGAGACACCGCCGACCGCGAAGAACACGCGAGCGAGCGCAAAGCCGCGCTTGCCCGGGTACTCGACTATTTCATCGCCGCCGTGCAACACGCCCATAGCGTCATCGACCCACTCCCCGGCATGGGCGCTGCCGAACACAACCTGCCGCCGATCACTGATCGAGACCAGGCGATGCGATGGTGGGAGAGGGAACGAAACAATCTGCTGGCCACGGTACGTGCCGCCACCCAGGCGCAGCTCGACGCACAGGCCGTCGAACTGGCGAAGGCCCTGGTGCCGTTTCACTCGCATACCGGTCACGCCCAGGACCGGCATGACGTCCAATGCGCCGCGCTGCGATCTGCCCGCCGCCTGGGTGACCAGGCCGCTGAGGCGCACGTGCTGGTGGACCTGGCGTCCGCGTGTCACTACCTCGGTCGGCGGACCGAGGCTCGCACCCACTACGAAGAGGCAATCACCCTCGCCCGCGCCGCGGGCAGCGTGCTTGTCGAAGGCCGAGCCGTGTCCAGGCTGGGCGCGCTGTGCCGGTCTGAAGGTGCCTACCAGCAGGCAGAGCAACACATGCGCGCGGCGTTGGTCCTATTCAGATCAATCGGTGACGACCGCCGCGCGGCGGTCACTCTGATCGGGCTCGCCATGGTGTACGAACGCGGCGGCAGGTACACCGAATCGCTGCGTGCCTTCGACGAGGCACTGCCGGTCATCGAACGAATCGGTCCCTCGGTCCGTGTCGGGCGCAGCTATCATGGCCGTGGCCTGCTGTATCGACGTCTCGGCCGCCACCAGGAGGCACACGAGCAGTTTCAGCTCGCACTACGACACGCCCAGTCCTTGCATGACCGCGAAGGTGAACTCCGTGCGCTGCTCGGGCTCGGCCTCGTCGAGTACAACCAGGGCAAACACCAAGCCGCGCTGGAACTGTTGCACCGCGTACTCGACATGTCCCATACCGACTTCGAGATGATCGAAGCGGAGGCGTTGACCGCCACAGCTGCCGTCCACGTGGCGCTTGGTGATCACGACACCGCTGCGCCCCTTCACGAGGAGGCGTTGGCAATCGTGGCGACTCACAGCGTTCATGATCTTCGCGCCACCATCCTCAACAACCTCGCCGACACCTACATGGCCGCCTCTCGACCGGCCCAAGCAGCGGCCCGATACCGCCAAGCACTGACCCACTGCCACGAAATCGGCCTGACCCACGAAGAAACACGAGCCAATACCGGACTAGCCCATGCCCTCGAACGAAGCAAAGGCAGCCCCTGACCACCGGCTCCGCAGCCGCATGGTGGAACCGAAAACCGGCCTGGATCCGCGATAGCCCATGGGTCGAGGGCACCCTTGACTGTCTTGCGCCTGCAATGCCTTACGTCCCTCACATTCAGGCAACGCTCTGAGCAGCGGAAACTTGTATTAGCTCCAGATAACGACCGCGCAGAGCGGGTTCGACGACCGCGCGCAAGAAGCAGCCGATCGCAACGATGACGCCGACTGATCCGCAGTGAAGGGCGTCCGCGCAGGACCTCCCTACCGGGGTTCTGCGCGGACGCTGACAGCCTCAGGCCACGCCAACACCCTCGAGCAACGGCCCCGACCCCACAGAGGCGGCCGACCGGGCACCGCGGTCACGTTCGTCGGTTTGCCCGAGCATTGAGCGCCTCGTTCACCGGATCCCGACGAACTCCCGGCGATGGCGGTGAACGCCGAGCCTGGACAGTGACCCCGTGCTCGCGCTGCGCTCGCTGCTCGGCGGTCAACCCCGCCGGTTCCGGTGTCCCGCTATCCGGCAACGGCCAGAACGGTTTCGTCCAGATCGCAAGGCGGGTCCTCCCATCACCCGGCACGCCTCCACTGCGGCCGCCTCCGCTTGCTCATCGTTCGCCGCCTCTCAGGACACGGATATGCCACCGCAAGCCTCCGCTGCCGGACGAACGATCAGAAGATCAGCCACCCATCCGAGTGAGCACGACCACCCGACTATCAAGGCACAATCACGCCGGTTGCTGAAACGATCCTGTCTGGCCGCAGTTCCGCCCGCCCGCCGCCGCCATCGTCGTCCGGCGGCGGTCCGCAAGAGCCGCGCATGGATCCGGCAAGCCGGACAGACACCGACGGCCTCGATCAGATGCACACCGTCCAAGCGGGAATACAGCACGTTCGGGATACCGCCTGTCCACCAGATGTGCTGTTGATGCGTTTGTCCGACCTGCCGCGCCAATGCACGAGCGAACCGGCCCTGCACCCCTGGTGCGCCGCGTACACCAGCGATTCCTGCCCGATGATCGGCGGACGACTGGATCACTACCGCTCGTTCCCGCCGCGCCTGGACACGAACATGCTTTCGGCGCCCGATGCGGCGGCCCGCCAAGGCGCTGCTGCCGAACCCTGGTTCGCCGTGTGGCTCGCTGGTTACCGAGTCATCATCGACCACGGCAACCTCGCCGCTTCCTACGCTGGCACGCGCCCCCTGCGTGTCCGGCCCGTCACGTGGCGCCTGCCGAACATCTTCTAACCACGGCCCTCGATTGAGACTGTTTCGGGCCCCGCAAGCCACTAACCACTCGCCTTCACCGTCAACAGCGCCATCACGTCTGCCGTCGCCCGCACGAAGACGATGCGGTAGTCGGCCCACCGCGTATACCGGCCCTCGCCGCGAACTGGACTGAGATGAACAAGAAGCCTTACAACAACAAACGGGAGGACTAGACGGTGTGCACGTAATTCAGTATTCAGGCGGCATCGGTAGCTGGGCCACCGCTCAACGCGTGATCGAACGCTACGGCCGTCACGACGTTGTGCTCCTCTTCAGCGACACACTCATCGAGGAGCCATCGCTGTACCGCTTCCTGCACACGTCGGCGCAGCAGATGGGTGTGCCGCTGGTGAGAGTGGCCGACGGTCGCACTCCATTCGACGTGTATTGGGATTCGCATTTCCTGGGCAATTCGCGGATCGCGCCGTGTTCCAAGCTGCTCAAGCAGAAGCCCGCTCGGCAGTGGCTTACCGAGCATGCTGCCCCGGACATCGCCACGCTGTATGTCGGGATCGACGCGACCGAGGCCCGCCGCGTCCCCGCTATCCGCTCGGGCTGGCACCCATGGCGGGTCGAATTCCCGTTGATGTCAGAATCGAAGCTGACTAAGGCCGCCATGCTCGACGAGGCTCGCGTGCTCGGCCTGACACCGCCTGAGGCCTATGCGGAAGGCTTCAGTCACGCGAACTGCTCCGGATGGTGCGTGCGTGGCGGCCACGGCCATTGGTTGCGGCTGCTCATGATCCACCCAGACCGTTACCACGACTACGAGCAACGAGAACAAGAGTTTCGCGCCAAGCACGGCGACGTTGCCATCCTCAAGGAACAACGCGGCGGCGTGGTCCGGCCCCTGCCGCTGGCAGAGCTTCGACGACGCCACGAGCAGCACCACCGTACCAACGAACAGACACCATCGCGGCGCACCTCGACAAGGCCAACGACAGCGCCACCACCTGTGCAGCCATCGTCATCCACAGCCTGAGTGCGTTCGGAACGTCGACGCCGTCATGTCCGCCAAACATTCGCAGGGGAGAACTATGTCCACATTAGAAGACATCCGGTTTGCTCGCGCCTATTTGATGCGTGTGGCCGAGCCGCCAGCCCCGTACCTCACACAGCTCGTCGCCGAGGCCGGGGCAGTGGCCGCCGCAGAGCGGGTTCGGACCGGAGCGCTGGCAGACCGTGTGCGCGCCGAGACGGACGCGCAACGACATCTCACTCATCGTGACGTCGAGATCGATCTCGCCCGAGGACACCAGACGGGTGCTCGGCTGCTTATCCCAGAGGACGCGGACTGGCCGGCCGATGCTTTGGTCGCGTTGACCCAGGCGCACGCCAGAGGCCTGTCATGGGCCGTGCCCCCGCTGGGACTGTGGGTTCAGGGCACGGGCCGGTTGAGGCCGTTGCTTCGTCGAGCGGTGGCCGTTGTCGGGGCTCGATCGGCGACGTCCTACGGCACGCACATAGCCGCCGAGATCGCCGACGGCCTCGCCGAACGCAACATCACGGTGATGTCCGCTTCCGCTGAGGGGGTTGACCGTGCAGCGCACCTCGGCGCGTTGGTCAAGAGCGGTGCGACGATCGCGGCTCTGGGGCATGGCATCGACCGGTCCTTGTCCCGGAGGCACCGTCAGTTGCTGGAGAGAGTCGCTGAAGGCGGCTTGGTCATCAGTGAGTATCCGCCCGGCGCACCGCCTGCTCGGCGGCGTTTTGCGGCACGCAATAGGTTGATCGCCGTCCTGACATCCGGCACCGTCGTGGTCGAGGCCGGACAGTGGAGCGCGTGGCTCGACAGCGCGACCTCTGTCACCGCGCTCGGACGCACGCTCATGGCGGTTCCCGGTCCTGTCACCTCGGCGATGTCGTTCGCGTGCCACCGAATGATCAGGGATCGTATAGCCGTCCTGGTGGCATCCGCGGCGGACGTCGCGCAGTCGGTGAGTCTCGACAAGGACGAGACCCCGATCGCGTAACGCGACAACGTGGCGCGACCTGACCGTGGGTGTGGCGATCGCCGCAACACCGCTGCCACGAACCACGAGCCGCGCGCAGGCCGTGGTTCGACAACCGCCGACTCACTTCCGCAAGGAAGCCGACAGACGACTGCTCTCCGATCAGCGGCATCTCGGCCCACCGATCGTAGTTCGTCTGGACGGCATCGGACACGTCAGCGTCCACCCGAGCAGCGACAAAACAGCGTGCACGTTGGTGCCGGAAGGACCTCCCTCTGACCGACATTGGTATGGCCGGGTCTACATCGGCCGGGCAGTGCACGCCAGGGAAGACATGCCATCACTGAACAGATGCAAGGGAGAAATGAGTGCGGGATCGGGGTGGTGTCGATCTGCTCCGAGGCAACCTGGTGGTGGCCGCAGTGCAAAGGCACCCCAAGATCCTTCTCCGCAAGCTCCGAAGCATCTTGAGGCCCCACCCTTGCACTGCGGCCACCACCAGGTCCGCCCAGCGCAGATCGACACCACCCCGATCCCGCACTCGATGGGATGAAAGAGGGAAGGGAACGAGCAGGAGGGCTCGAGCGGCCATTCAGCCGACTCAATCAAACGTCCCATCCATCTTGTCGAGATGGTCCCAATAGGACGCAGTGATCTCATGATCATAGAGGCCTGACTCCTCAGTAGACGCCAGATACGCCTGTCTTCACTAGACGACAGCACACGGTGAACCCGGTGCGGGATCGCGACTCCCGCGCCGGGTTCTTTGACGTTCCAGGAAATGAGGTTCCTGCAATGCCTGAACCCAGTGTGGCCGTGGACGACTACGACCAGTTCTATTTCGCCAGCAACGTGCCGCGTTACGCGCACCCCGAATCCAGTGCACAGCGTGCCAGCCTCGCACTAGTTCAGGACCAGGACGCCGCGGACCACGACGAGTTGCGCCTGCGCGATGAGCGCATCGCCGGAGAGTCGTTGCCGCAACCTGTGTGTGACGAGTGCTATGAGCCACCGGCGTTCCTGCGCACAACGTCAGAGAACGTGTTGTGCGGACCCTGCGCCCGGAGCTTGGGCTACCGCAGGTGTCAGGACTGCGGTAGGTACGACCGATACCCAGACCTGGATGCACACGGGAGCGCTTACTGCAGCAACTGTGCCAGCTCATACGGATCATGCACCGCATGCAACACCCTCGTTGAGCTTGGCGCGTACTACTGCATCGACTGCGACGACGACGAGGACGACGACGAGGCGTCCACTCGCATCTACGGCTCGTACTACAAACCCGAGCCATGGTTTCACGGCAACGGACCCCTGTTTGTCGGCGTCGAACTCGAGGTCAGCATCCCATACGGCAAACTCGAAGACGCGGCTGAGCTCGCGGACGACGAGCTGGGCTCGCTCGGATACTTGAAAGAAGACAGTTCTATCAACGGCCAAGGCTTCGAGATCGTCTCTCACCCCATGTCCTACGGCTGGGCGATCGAACACTTCCCATGGAACCTTCTGGACACCCTCAACGACCTGGGTGGCCGCGCCGACTTCAACGGCATGCATGTTCACGTGAGCCGCGACGCCTTCGACGGACCGTGTCACCTGTATCGATGGCTGAAGTTCTTCTACCGCAACCGTCCGGAAGTCGTCACCCTCGCGCGCCGCGAATCCAACGATTGGGCGGCGTTTGACGAATACGCACGCCGCAGCGTCAAGTCCTACGCGAAGGGGGAGAAAGGTTCCCGCTATCAAGCGATCAATACTCAGAATGACGCGACGTTGGAGTTGCGGGTATTCGCGGGGACGTTGAAGCGGCAGCAGGCGCAGGCGGCGATTGGTTTGGCTGTGGCGTCGGTGGAGTACACGCGGTTTTTGTCCACTCGGGATATTGCGCGGTGTGGTGGGTGGGAGTGGCCCGCGTTCGCGGCGTGGGTTAGTGAGCGGTCTGAGTTCGCTCCGTTGTGGGCGGAGATGGAGGAACTTCAGTGTGCATGCTGACCTTCTTCCCGGAGCACGTGACGCCGGACGAAACGGCGTTGGGAAATGGCGTAGCGTTCAATCCTCATGGACATGGGTTCGCCATCGTGGCTGACGGGCGAATCATAGTCGAGCGGGACATGAATGGTCGCGAGTTGATCGAGCGGTTCATCACCGCGCGTGAGGAGTATCCAAGCGGCCCGGCGCTGTTTCACAGCCGGTTGGCGACCGCGGGCGAGATCACGGTGGCCAACTGTCACCCGTTCCGCGTCGGCGGTGACGCCAACACTGTGCTGGCCCACAACGGGATCATGCCCGCGCGGGTACAGCCCACGAAGTACGACCCACGCAGCGATACCCGCATCCTCGCCGAGGACTTCCTGGCCGGTGAGCCGTTTGGGCCTCTCAGTACCGAGCGCGCACGCAGACGAATGCAGAAGTGGATCACCGGCAGCAACAAGGTCGTGATCTTGACTGTCAACCCACGGTATCGGCGCCAGGCTTATGTGCTGCACGAAGACGAGGGCATCTGGCATCGCGGGATCTGGTACTCCAACGACGACTACCGCGGCCTCCCATACGGCCACCTCCGCTGGACTGGCACCGGGTGCGGCGCCTGCGGTGCTCCCTCAGACCCGTATAGCGCCGGTCGAGTATGTGGGACGTGCTGCTCCTGTCTGGACTGCTACGAGCTGGTCGACAACTGCACGTGTGTTGTTGTCGGTGACGACGCGACCTACAAGCCGGGCCATATCGTCCTGGGGCAGGCCCCGCAAGGTTCCGGTTTCAGGCGTGACGCCGCAGCTGACTCGATTCGACCTATCGGAGGTCCCAGCATCCCCACGCAGTTCAACCCGGACGCCCCGATGCTGCCCACCCTCGCTGAGCACGACCGGTGATGCCGCCGCCCGCGTGACTCCGATCCGGTCTGTAACAACACAAGTCTCCGTGAAGCACGTGCGCTGGCTCTAACGGAGCATTCTAGCCGATCATTTCCCCCTTTCTGAGACGAATTGACCGCCTCTGACGGTCAAAACACCGATCAACGACTCCTCGAACCACAGAGCACGACCAGTGCCTGATGCCGGATATCGCCGACCGGAATCCCGTTTTCAGATCTCGCTTGATGAACCACATGATGAACCCGGTGCGGGATCGCGACTCTCGCACCGGGTTCTTTGACATTTCAGGAAATGAGGTTCCTGCAATGCCCGAGCCCAGTTTGGCTGTGGATGACTGGGGCCAGCCCGAGGAAGCCGCCCAGCGGACACATCGGCCACCGTCCCGGGGCAGTGCCTTCAGTCGAATGTCCGAACTGGTCGGTCAGCGGCCAGGTCACCCACCGTCCGCACCTGACACCGCCGCCGAACAGCCTGAAACCCAGCTGTCCCCAACGACGGACCACCCTGCGCCGTCAGGCTGCGAGCACTGCGGTGCCCAGGCGGCGGAAGACCACGAGACACTCGACGACAGGACACTCTGCGGCGGTTGTATCCGCGAACACCACTACCTCCGATGTGACCACTGTCAACGATATGACCGCCACGCGCGACTCAACGAGAACAGCGTGCCGATCTGCTCCCTGTGCGCGGATGCGCACTATTGGTCCTGCGCTGAATGCGGCGTTCTTGTCTCTGAGGGGGGTTATTGCGCCGATTGCCACGCCGGTCGAAGGTCGACTGTCATTCACAGCTACAGCTACAAGCCTAAGCCAAAGTTCCAAGGGGACGGACCACTGTTCGTCGGTATCGAACTGGAGGTCAGTACACCCGATGGACGTGTGCGAGACGCTGCACACACCGTGCTGAAACACCTCGGCACCGTCGGATACTTGAAGGAGGACAGCTCGATCCGTGGGCAGGGCTTCGAGATCGTCTCGCATCCGATGTCCTATGCCTGGGCAATGGAGCAGTTCCCCTGGACTTTTCTGGACTCGTTGACCTGGCTCGGTTGCGACGCTGACGCCAACGGGCTGCACGTGCACGTGAGCCGTGAGGCGTTCGATGGGCCGTGTCACCTGTATCGGTGGATGAAGTTCTTCTACCGCAACCAACGTCAAGTGGTCACTCTTGCCCGTCGAGGGTCGAACCCTCATGCCGACTTTGGGTCTGGTGGTCGACGGAACATCAAGCATTACGCGAAAGGGGAGAAAAGCAACAGGTATCAGGCGATCAATACTCAGAATGATGCGACGTTGGAGTTGCGGGTGTTCGCGGGGACGTTGAAGCGGCAGCAGGCGCAGGCGGCGATTGGTTTGGCTGTGGCGTCGGTGGAGTACACGCGGTTGTTGTCTACTCGGGACATTGTGCGGTGTGGTGGGTGGGAGTGGCCCGCGTTCGCGGCGTGGGTTAGTGAGCGGTCTGAGTTTGCTCCGTTGTGGGCGGAGATGGAGGAACTTCAGTGTGCATGCTGACTTTCTTCCCGGAGAACGTGATGCCGGATGCGCAGGCGCTGATCAATGGTGCGGTGATCAACTCTGATGGTCATGGGTTCGCGATCGTGGCCGATGGACGGATCTTGGTAGAGCGGGACATGGGTGCTCAGAGGTTGATCGAGCAGTTTGTGGCTGTGCGTGAGACGTATCCGGATGGTCCGGCGCTGTTTCACAGCCGGATCGCGACTGCGGGCGAGATCACGGTGGCCAACTGTCACCCGTTCCGCGTGGGCGGTGATGTCAGTACTGTGCTGGCCCACAACGGGACCATGCCCGCGCGGGTGCAGCCCGCGAAGGATGACCCACGCAGCGACACCCGTATCCTCGCCGAAGATTTCCTCGCGACGGAACCCTTCGGGCCCCTCGGTACGCGTCGCGCCCGCAAACGCATGGAGAAATGGCTCAGCCGACGCAACAAGGTCGTCATTCTCACTGTCGACCCGCGGTACGACCACCAAGCCTATGTACTGCATGAGGATGCGGGTGTCTGGGACAACGGGATCTGGTATTCCAATAAGGACTACCAGCGGAACCTGTCCACATACGGCCAGTGGTACGACGATGTATGCCCGATGTGTGAAGTGCCCCCAGGCCCGGACGAGGTCGATCGGGTATGCCGGGCCTGCGGCGTGTGCCTCGTGTGCTACGAGTGGGAAGACAACTGCGTGTGTGATCCACCCGCCAGAGTGCGGCACGAACTCGGCCTCGACTGGGACCTGTGGGGGCATCGGCGTGCCTGGTCAGCTGGCGCCGTGAGGGATACGTCAGAAGATCCAGACGACTACGCGGGACCTGTCGCAGTCTGACACACGCAGATTGCTCTGCTGATACTGAAGAAGACGCGCCACTGTTTCGTGCTTAGGCAGAACGATCACTAGCTGTCTATGACGGTGAGTAGATGCGTCCACTCCGGATGGCGTCGCCGGGCCGTGGTCACCGCGTTTGACTGAGAGAAGCAGGCAGGAGGGCCCGAGACCGGGGTGGTGTCGATCTCCTGCGAGGCAACCAGGTCGTAGCCCCTGGGCAAAGGCACCCCAAGATCCTCCTCCGCACGCTTCGAAGCATCTTGGGGCCCCACCCCTGCCCAGGGGCTACGACCTGGTCCGCCCACCGCAGATCGACACCACCCCGCTCCCGAACCCATGCAGGGAACGGTGGGGACATTCGACTTTAAGGAGAACGTCGTGGCTGGAGATATGACCGTCGACATCGTGGGAAACCTGACCGCAGATCCGGAATTGAGGTTCACCGACACGGGCGTGGCCGTAGCCAACTTCACGGTCGCGAACACCCCGCGGATCTTCGATGCCCGCCTCGGAGAATGGCGGGACAGCGGTGACACACTGTTCTTGCGCTGCAGCATTTGGCGCGACGCAGCCGAGAACGTCGCGGAAAGCCTTCGCCGCGGCACCCGCGTCGTGGGTAAGGGTCGGCTCAAGCAACGCTCCTACACCGACAAGGACGGCGTCAACCGCACGGTCATCGAAGCGGAGGTCGACGAGATCGGGCCGAGCACGCGGTGGTCTGCCACCACAGTGAACAAAGTCGAGCGCTCAAGCGGTGCCAACGACGACTCACCCTGGCAGGCCAGCACCCCACGCTCCGCGCTGGTCGGAGTCAGCGCTGGCCAGCCGCCGTTCTGATGTGACCGTGCCGACCGGGAAACCCCCGGTCGGCACACCTGCTCGTCGTCGCGCCGCGGCGGCACCGCCCTGTGCTGGTCCGGCTCGAAGGGTAGGCAGGACCGCAGCCCTTCGAGCCCCGGGGACCTTGATCCCCGCACCTCACCGGTAGATAGCCGCGATGAGAAGTTTGTCAACTCACGCCGCACCTCGCCCTCCGGCCTCCGGCCTCAGGGCCCTCATCTCGCGGCTCAACCGTCACGCGAATTCGTGGGAGTTGCAATGAACAAGCGCCATAAGAACGTTGTAAGCCTGGTGAAGCGCCGTGCAGCCGAACGCGTCAAGCACGATGCACGGGCGCGCTACCAGCGATGGGCGGCAACGATCGACCTGCACCGCCGGAACCTGCTTCGCACTACGCGGGAGCGAGCCCGCCGGGGTGACGCCACTGTGGCCCCGCAGTACCGACGCTTCTTGCCCTTGAGCGTCCGCGTTCGGATGGAACGCGCGGGCTGGCCGGGAGAAGCTCCACACAGGATTACGGTTGAGCCGGTCGAAGCTGGCAAGTTCCGTGCGCGATGCACATGCGGTACCTGGCTGAGCAAGCCGATGGGCCACTCGCACGCCAAAGGCGCTGGCACACGGCACGTGAGGCTGGCCGAAGCAGCTGCGGCAGGCCAGGAGGCGGCCTAACCAGAAAGGCACTGACCAGGGTCGGTCCCCGCCGCAGTGACCGGACAATAGGCCACTGCGGCGGGACCTTGCCTTCGGCACGGTCAAGGAGAACGGGACACAATGCCTGGCTCGTCACATGAGGGTGCCTCCCTCATCAATGAACTCCTGGCAATCGCGGGTAAGCCGGTCAAGTTCGATCGTGGCGCCGTGATCTTCCGCAAGTACGAGTTGCGAAACGAGAGAATATTCTTCATCCAAGAAGGGCAGGTCCATATCGTTTTCACGGCCGCCGACCGAACGACGAACAACCTACTCCACGTCCTTAGCTCCGCAGACATGTTCGGCGTGGAGGCGGTCCTCGATCCCGGACCACGTGAGTGCACCGCCGTGGCGGCCACTCCCGTGACTCTGGTGGGCGTCGAGCGAGACGCTCTTCGGCAGTGGATGGCCGAGAACACGACAGCTGCCCTGTGCCTCCTGGGTGTGCTCGCGCAGAGGATTCGAGACATCGAAGGCAGAGTGGTTGAGCTGGTCAATGCACAGCTCGACCAGCGACTGGCGAACGTGTTGCTGGAACTGGCAAAGCGTCCCGGCCCGGCGCCGACCAGACGGCCGATGGTCGTTGAAGGCCTTACTCAGGAGGAGATCGCTCACCTGATCGGCGCCACACGTGAGAACGTCAACAAAGCCCTGGCGCGGTTCACCCGCCGAGGCTGGCTGACGCTCACGCGCGGGCAAACCAAGAGCGTCGTGATCCTTCAACCAGATCACCTAGAAGGGCTCCTTTCACCGGACAAGCACCGCACGGCAACTCCGCGCTGACCATTCTCAGTGGTGGTTAGCCGCCAGTCTGATGTGGTCACACTCCTTCGGCAGGACTCGGTCCTCGTGCCTCTCCACGGACTGCGAATCGAGGCCGGTTCTCCGTCAGCACACGTTCGGTACTCAAGCCACCTGAATGAGCAGGGCGCGACCCGCGCACGGGCACCGCGACCGCTCACCTCTCGGCCGGGCACCACCTCGCCCCCAGGTGCCCGGCCGAGGGCCCAGCACAAGAACCGCGTCGACTGATCGGCGGCACAACGCCCTTCGCCGTACCCGGTCGGCCTCGCCCACGACCGCCAGGCCGGCACTGCATGGCCTGGCAAGCGCGACCGTCAACCAGCATCGATGAGCACGCAACACGCTCTTCGCACATCGGTGACACCGATCCGCTCGACGGCGACCCTCCACGTCCGGCGCCTCGGCGACGGGCCGGTCACCTGCGATTCCACGACCACAACAGAAACGAGCCTGGTGAGGGATCACGACTCCCACACCAGGCTCTTGACATTCCGGGAATGAGGTTCCTGCAATGCCCGAGCCCAGGATAGCCGGAGGTAACTGGGAACAGCACTCCGCACCTGCGTCTCAGCCGTGTCCACCATGGCTGGAGCAGGGCGAGTGGCCGGCGTTCGTCATTCCTCCTGGATCGTTGCCAGGTCCAAGCCAACACACCTCGCGGCGCGAAGCGGCGGCATTTCCCGCGAACCACGAGCAGGACGTGTATCAGCGTGCGGCCGAGACCTGTTCGCAATGCAGGCAACGAGTGGCGACGGTGCACCTTCCCCGAGGCGACAGGGGTTACTGTCACATCTGCGCGCACGTCCTCGACATCCTGTGGTGCAACGAGTGCGGCCGGTACTCGCGGGGCGGTTGCCGCAACGAAGACGGCGATAACTTCTGCTACGACTGTGCTGCGACACACTGCGTATGCCTGGACTGTTGCATCCTGATCGAGGACGGTGACTACTGCGCGGAGTGTCTTTCCAGCAGGACTTATCGGACATCCGTGATCCACGGCTATGACTACAAGCCAACTCCGCTGTTTCACGGAGACGGCCCGCTGTTCGTCGGTGTTGAACTCGAAGTCAGCGTTCCCAGTCAGTCCTTCGGTGAAGCGACCGAAACCGCACTGCGGCATCTGGGACGTCTGGGCTATCTCAAGGAAGACAGTTCCATCGTTGACGACGGCTTCGAGATCGTCACGCACCCCATGTCCTACGAGTGGGCTATGCAGAGGTTCCCATGGAACCTGTTGGACGCACTGGAAAAACTCGGTAGCGACGCTGACGGCAATGGTCTGCACGTGCACGTCAGCCGCGAGGCGTTTGACGGACCGTGCCACCTCTACCGATGGATGAAGTTCTTCTACCGCAATCAACCTCAGGTGGTCGCACTCGCCCGCAGGATGTCCAGCCATGCCGCGTTCCGGGCCGATGGACGAGCACGCATCAAGCACTACGCCAAAGGCGGCAAAGGGATTCGATATCACGCGATCAACACCCAGAACGACACGACCGTGGAAGTCCGGGTGTTCGCTGGAACCCTGAACCGTCAGCGAGCACAAGCCGCGATCGGGTTGACCGTCGCCACAGTGGAGTACACCCGAACCCTCACCACCCAGGACATCACTCAGCGAGACGGGTGGCAGTGGCCCGCCTTCGCCGACTGGGTCAGCCAACGTCCCCACTACGCACCACTGGTCGCAGAGATGGAGACCCTCCTGTGTGCATGCTGACCTACTTGCCGGAGAACGTAATGCCGGACGAGCACGCACTAGCCAACGGTGCCGCGATCAACAACAACGGGCACGGTTTCGCGATCGTGACCGGCGACAGCATCGTGATCGAGCGCTCGATGGACAGCCGCGAACTCATCGAGCGCTTCGTGGCCGCGCGTCACACACACCCCAGCGGCCCAGCACTGTTCCACAGTCGATGGGCCACCGCGGGCGTGATCGACGTCGCCAACTGCCATCCTTTCGAGGTGGGTGGGAGTGCTCGGACAGTGCTGGCCCACAACGGGATCATGCCCGCCAGTGCCCAACCCACGAAGCGTGACCAACGCAGTGACACGCGCATTGTCGCGGAAGACTTTCTACCCATGGAACCGTTCGGGCCACTGAACACGGCACGCGCGCGTACACGATTGGAAGCATGGCTCACCACATGCAACAAGGTGGTCATCCTGACGGTCGACCCCCGGTTCGAGCGCCACGCCTACGTGTTGAACGAACGTGCCGGAAACTGGAACAACGAGATCTGGTACTCCAATCACGACCACCTGCTCACATCCACCCGCCTCGACCGCTGGGACGACGAGGCGTGTTACGTGTGTGGCGAACAGGTGGACCCGGACAACATCAACCAGGTCTGTGTGACCTGTGGTACGTGTCCTGGGTGTTACGAGTGGGGCGAGTACTGCGAATGCGTCCAGCCAGCGAAGCTACGACAGAGGACATCGATCATCGACTGGGACACCTGGAAGCACTCCCGCCGTTGGCGTGGCCGACGTTCGACAGTACTGGCCGAGCAAGCCGACGACGGTGGACCTGTCGCAGTCTGACCTGCCACATACAACGGTCTGTACCTCTCCAAAGGCAATACCGTCTCGTTGCTGGCGGTCAGCTGAAGTTGAATCGGCGCCCGTTGACCATTCGTTGCACTCCGGCCAGCTGACCAAGTCATGGCTACTGCACTCGACTGGGGCGGCGTCCGGTGGTGCCGCGATGACGAGTCCACGTAGGCAGACCCGACCGCCGTACTCCAAGGGCGCCTACGGCGTCGCACGCGATGGGCCTGCGGCCCACCCTTTCCGCACCCCGGCCGGGTCCGCTGGCCGCACTCGTGCACGCAATGCCACCGGAACCCTGAAAGGGCGGCTGAACCATGACGGACAAGCTGACGGACACGTCCGAACTGATGGATTACGAGACGGTCCCGTGCGGTGACCACAAGAACGAGCATGACCCACACCGTTGGACTTCCCCGACATACGGGCGCGTCGAGTGCCTCGGCCGGCGCTTCCGGGTTGACCTAGCGACGGTGAAACTGGAGGAGTGGTCACGCGATGAGTTGATCGACATGGTGTACAGGTTGCAGGACGCGATTCAGGCGTTGCGAGACACGAACGGGCACCTGTTGGAGGCGAACGAGATCGTGACGCGCCGATACAGTCGCCCTTGGTGATCATGCGCGTCTGCCTGTATCCGCACTCCGGCGAGTCGCAGAACAGCAGAGGTTGATGCACATCTGGCAATCGGCCTGCCGCTGTCGTCAACGGGCTGGGACGTGGACAACCATCTCAACCCGCTCGTTGACGACTCCGGCGGATGCCCAGTCGTGGCCACCGCCGCGAATCTCACTGCCAGCAACACGAACGCAACCGCAGCACCACCGACAGAGAGGACCGCATGAGTGACGTCAGTCGGCCACTGGACCAGATCCTCGCGACCCGAATTCAGGCCGCTCAGTTGAAGCACTTGACCTGCCAGCTACGCGAGTTGGAAGCCCACGCAAGGGCCTTGCGAGCAGGATGGTGGTCTCGGCGACGTCGGCAGCGGCAATGGCAGGACGCAGGCGGAGACGTCGGCCTGGCCTGGCTCAACGTCCTGAGCGTGCGTGAGGGCACCGAGGCCCAGCAAGTAACGGACCGGGAGCATGGCCGGGCCAGCGAAGCTGAACTACGGCTGTACGCCACGGTGCTGCTGTGCGAGGAGCCCAGTCTAGATCTGGACGCAGCGCTGGAGCAGGCGCGGCGCGATGATGAGGTGTACTACCGCGAGAGTTTCCTCCCTGCGTACTACAGGCCCATGTCCGACGAGGACTGATAGTCGACTTCCACTATCTGACGGGCGAGCCGACGTAACCAAGCAGCCCGCAGGGGGCAGCGTCGTGGCATGTGGCGAGCTGTCATCAACACCGGGCGTGGAAGCGGTCGCCGGGGAGAACGACACTCCGGCCTACCCGGCCGGCGCACGTCGCAGATGGCGATGGACGAGGTCGCGAGACGGCAACCCGGCGGAGCCTGCAGGCGAACGCGAGGTGCCACGCCGGGTCCAGCCGATGCTGGACTGTAATCGGACGCGTTGCATCCCTGCAGACTCGCTACCGCAATCCGCTGGCCAATGGCTGACGCGGCCCCCGTACGGCGACCGGATCAGGCTGTGCTGACGGCCGCTGCGCGTCACCCGTTCCGGTTCTCGACAAAGCCCAGGCGCCGGGCGCAGCATGGAGGACGCGGTCGCTGTGGGTGGCCGTGCGCGGTTCCAGTGGGGACGATGGTCCGCCCGCTAGGAATGCGGTCCGCGCGGCAAGGACGAGCCCGGATGACGGCCGGGAGTCCTCGATCGAGGGCCCGCTTAAGGAACGAGGCACGGCCGCGGTGAACGCGGCACGTGAGCGCACCCGCTCCACGGGAGTCGGGTGGCGCGAGCCTGCTCGCACCGGGCGAGCCGGCTCAGGGAGGACGGACCCGCATCTGACGGACGCTCCCGCACCCTTGTGTTCCGTCTGTCCTCGCCATGCCTTGGGATTCCGTGCGCGCTGTACATGGCCACCGCACACGGCCGCGCCGTGGAAAGGAGGTGCACACCATGGGCCGGGAAACCCCGATGAGTCACGAAGCCGCAGACCGGATCTCCGCCGCGGCCGACCGCGATCCGGACTCGCCGACCGCGCAGAGCGGGTTCGACGACCGCGCGCAAGAAGCAGCCGATCGCAACGATGACGCCGACTGATCCGCAGTGATGGGCGTCCGCGCAGGGCCTCCCTTTCCGGGGTTCTGCGCGGACGCTGACAGCCTCGGGCCACGTCAACGCCATCGAGCAACGTCCTCGAACCCACAGCGGCGGTCGACCAGCCACCGCGGTCACGTTCGCCGGGTTGCCCGAGCATTGAGCGCCTCGTTCACCGGATCCCGACGACCTCCCGGCGATGGCGGTGAACGCCGAGCCTGGACAGTGACCCCGTGCTCGCGCCGCGCCCGCTGCTCGGCAGTCAACCCCGCCGGTTCCGGTGTCCCGCTATCCGGCAACGGCCAGAACGGTTTCGTCCAGATCGCAAGGCGGGTCCTCCCACCACCCGGCACGCCTCCACTGCGGCCGCCTCCGCTTGCTCATCGTTCGCCGCCTCTCAGGACACGGATATGCCACCGCAAGCCTCCGCTGCCGGACGAACGATCAGAAGATCAGCCACCCATCCGAGTGAGCACGACCACCCGACTATCAAGGCACAATCACGCCGGTTGCTGAAACGATCCTGTCCGGCCGCAGATCCGCCCACCGCCGCCGCCGTCGTCCGGTGGCGGTGTCCGAGAGTTGCGCATGGATCCGGCGAGCCAGACAGACACCGACGGCCTCGATCAGATGCACACCGTCCAAGCAGGAATACAGCACGTTCGGGATACCGCCTGTCCACCAGACAAGCTCGTGGCTGGCGGCCGGCGACTGGTGAGGTCGCTGCAGGCGGCCCATGCACCGACGATGCCCGGCATTGGCCAGCGAAGCGCGCCCGGTACTTCGCGATGACCTGCATTCGTTTCGTGGAGATGTGCCGCGACGAGCAGGCACGCTAGCGGGCGGCGGTGAGCCAGTGGCTGAGGGCGTACGAGAACTTCGACGACCACCTGCCAGATACGGCTGCCTACTCGCTCTGCGGCGCATCGTCCGCATCGGACACCGGCCCGACAGTCCAGTAACGACGGCGTGCTCCTGCCCGGAACGCCAAGTGACAATGCAGACGGCCATGTGCCCTATCTCCTCGACGGGTCGAACGTCGCGGCAACAACATCCAGCCGCGCGCGGAAGGTCGACGAGTGTCACATGGGTGGGTGGTGGCGTCCAGCACACCGACGCTGGACACCACCACCCACCCATGTGAACACCCCACCGTCCCGCACTCGGCGGGCACCAGGGATGTGTAGGGGTTGGGTGAATGTTTCAGCGAGTGCTCATCACCGGCTCACGAGAGTGGACCGACACGACCGTGATCCGCGACGCACTGGCATCGGTGTGGCACCCGAAGACCATCTTGATGTCCGGCAAGAACCGACGAGGCGCTGACGCCATGTGCGAGGGATGCTGGAAGCAATGGGGCGGTCGCGTCGATTGCTATCCAGCACAGTGGTACGTCGACGGAGAGTACCGACCAAGCGCAGGCTTCCGCCGCAACGAGGAGATGGTGCAGTCAGCCGTGAACCTCGGTGCCGAACGATGTCTGGCGTTCATCGTCGACGGCTCGCCTGGTGCCACACACGCCGCTGAACTCGCGCGCGCCAAAGGGATCTGGACCACCTTCTACCGCGCTACATCCCAGCGCGAACCAGCCCTGTCGTCGCAGCCTCGGGTCCCAGGAGGCCTCTCCCTGGCGGTTCCTTACTAATCGGCCGCGGGGACAGTTAGGGCGTGCCGCGCGCAGACGCTCCGCAGAGCGCCCCGCCTGAACGGCGGATCCGCCAAGACAGCGCGCGGCACAACGCGCCCGGCCTTCGCGAGGCTCAGTGAACCTATAACCAGGCGCGAGCACACAGTCTAGCGAGGCTCCGCGTCGCCTGGTATCAGCCCAGAGCCTGGCGAGGTGATCTCAAGTCCCGCAGATGGACGGTCCAAGAACCACAAGACATTCATGGGCGTGCTTCCAGCATGGTCACCTTGCGCCGCTCCCGCCGTCTCACCACCCAGCTCACATCGTTGGCCCCACAACACGCGGCAGCCCGCGGCCATAGCTGCTTCCGCGGCGGCGCACGTCCCACGTGCTCGCTGCTCGGACGCGTGCCAGCCGTCACGCAGTTGAACCGCCGGCTGTCTGTCGCACCGCGACTCCCGGCCCCTCATCTGGGCAGCCGCGCGTCACCAGGGCCACCTCGTGCCGAAGGGTCTTATGTCGTGCTGGGTGGGTCAAGGGCACCCGAAATAATCTTCTCCGCGAGCTCCGAAGATTCTTTCAGGACCCACCCTTGACCCACCCAGCACGACACAAGGCAAGGCACGCATGAGGGGGCCGGCGGGGGAAAGGTTGCATACCACTTTAGTCTCCGCTCCATTTTTGTTGATGGCCTGCGGTTTATCTGTGGGGGTAAACCGCCTGGTAGGCGTGCTGTTTTTGCCGTTTTGAGTCGCTGAAAAATGCCGGATCAATAGGCACCTTGGATGGTTGTCTTTTAGGTCTAGGTTGCGATAGAATCACTGAGTAACAAAGACCGGAACCCGCCAAGTCCGGTTATTCGCGAAAATCAGTAGTGAGGGTTTATTTCATGTCGACTTCTAAGGTTCTGATCGACGCGCTGCCGATGCTGACTGACTTGATCCTGGACCGAGACCTGTCCGCCGCACGGCGCAAAATCAATTCGGTGATGGACGGCGCCGCCCCCATCGTGCAAACCACGTTCGGGCGATGTGTCGCCACCCTGGAGCAGTACCCCTACAAGACCGCGAAAGCCCGCCTGGCCGACGCCGCACAGAACGCCACCGACCCGGATGTACGAGCCATCATCGAGGCGTTCACGCCTCCCACCGACCCCGGGTTCTACCTGCACCCCGACAACGCTCCGACTGAATCGCGCTACGGGCACGGCAACTACCGCGCCCCGCGCGACGTCGAACCGACCAGCCGCGCCCGGCAGTACCGCGACCAGCGGCAGGGAGCCCCCCGCGATTCCCGGCAGGCCCGCAAGGACACCAAGGCCGCCAAGTACTTCACCGACAAAGACACCGCGTCCCGCCACGCCGTAGACGTCACCGCGCAGCCCAACCGACGCGAAGGCACCACCTACGGAACGGGACTCGACTACGACGGCGCCGCCGTAACCGACGTTCGCACGCTCCCTTGCGTCTCCTGTTGGATCGAACGCGCCAACAACGACACCGCTACCGAACGCGTGAACGCCGGACGCGGTGACGACGGACTGTGCCTCAATTGTCGGGAAACCAACCAGCCCGGCATCCCCGAGCTCCCCGCCCCGCACACCCGCGCCACCGCCGTAGAGGCACGTTGCGCGTATATCGCTCAGCACACCGGCAAGGCCGCCCGGGAAGTCTTGCGCAGCGAGCACAGGCGCTACGCCGACCCCTACGCCAAGGCCACCATCGAATACTGGGTTGACGCGTTCATGCCCAAGGTCGCCCCCGCGCCGGTCAACACCGACAACGCCCCAATCGAAGCACCGGCCGACGCCGAAGCGGACCCCGAGCCCACCAACGACACCGCCGAGCCGGACACGGACACCGCTACAGCGGCACCCATGGTGACCCCCGCCGCAGAGGCCCCGCCCGCCAAGACCGCCACCAAGCGGAAGGCACCAACGTGCAACGACTGTGGCGGTATCCGACAGGTCCGCAAGGGCCAGTGTGTTGACTGCCGCAACCTCACCAGCTCCGACAAAGCCAAGCCCGCCGAGTCCGCCGACACGGCCGGAGACCCGAACCAGTCCGAGCGTCCCGCCGCCTGAACCATCCGGCTGGGAGCCCTGAACCGTCGGACGCTCCCAGCCCGTTAGCCGTTACCTACTCGACATCAGCCGCCGGGCGCCGACGCTCGGCGGCTGAACCTCTTGCACCAAACGTCTCAGAACTACTGAGACACCACTGACTGTCACAACATTCACGTTCCAGCCAGACGCATGACTCACCAGCATCACACCAACCAGTTTCAAGATCATTAACAGTACACACCTCTTGCACTAGCAGTGCGCGGCGCCGGACCGGCGCGGCGGGTCACGTAAAGTTGCTCGTGACGCCCCCTCGTCGAGGGGGCGTTTCGCGCGGTGATGACCTGCCACAAACTCACGGCAGGCGACGGATACACCTACCTCACACGGCAGGTCGCGGCAGGTGACGTCGCCCCGCAGGCCCGTGCCTCCTCCGACCTCGCCGCCTACTACCAAGCCACCGGCAACCCTCCAGGCATCTGGGTCGGCAGCGGCTGCGAGGCCCTCGGCGTCGACGGAATCGTCACTGAAGACCAGATGCAAGCCCTGTTCGGCGAGGCACTGCATCCTGACGCCGCCGTGCTCATCGCTGAGAAAATCAAATCCGGTGTTGGCATCGACGACGCCATCAAGGCCGCCCGATTGGGACGCCGGTATGCGCTGCACAGCACCGATATCCCACTTGTTGCCGAGCTTTCCGCCGCGTACAAGCGATTCGAAGAAGCGAACAAGCAACGACCAACGGTGGCCGAACGTCGGCAGATCAAGTTCGACACCGCCCACGCGCTTCTCGTCGTGGCCGACCCAGCGAAGACCTATACGCCGGAGGACGTTCGACGGTACATCACGGACGAGCTCGGCCGCGCCAAGCAAGCCGTCGCGGGCTTCGACCTGGTATTCACGCCGAGCAAGTCTATATCCGTTCTGTGGGGACTGAGCACCAGCGACATTCGTGACATTGTCACCGCCGCACATGACACCGCGTGGCGGGACGCACTGGCCTACATCGAACGCGAGGCCGCCTTCACTCGTGTCGGCGCGGGCGGTATCGCGCAGGTCGACACCCACGGCCTGGTCGCCACGGCATTCACCCACTTTGACTCCCGTGCTGGAGATCCCAACCTCCACACGCATGTGGCTGTCGCCAACAGAGTGCTGGCCGAAGACGGTATCTGGCGAACGCTGGACGGGCAACAGCTCTATCGGATCGCTGTCAGCGCGAGCGAGTACTACAACGCGCGGATCGAGGAAGAGCTGATCGATCAACTCGGCGTGCGGTTCGTGGAACACAGCCGAGGCCCGGACAAACGTCCCGTCCGTGAGATCGAGGGTATCCACACGGAGCTCATCGAAGGCTTTTCCCAGCGCCGCACCGGCATCGAAGCAACCTATGACCGTCTGGTCGCCGAGTACATCAGCCAACACGGTTCGGCGCCACCTCGCACTGTCCAGATCAAGCTGGCACAGCAGGCATGCCTGGAAGACCGGCCCGACAAGGAAAACATCCGCCCGCTCGCCGACCAGATCGAGGAGTGGCTGGCGCGCGCGGAATACATGCTGCCAGACCATGACATTCACGGGCTCATGGCCGCGACACTGCATCGCGGAGCGGGCGTCGCCCTCGTCGACGATCTCTCCGAGATCGAACAACGCGTGGCGGAACTGGCGGACAAGGCCATCGACACGATCTCCGCCACCAGGTCAACGTGGACCGTTTACCACGTCCGTGCCGAAGTTTTACGCACTGTACGAGGGACTCCATTCCCTACAACAGACGACCGTCTGCGCTTCGTCGAATCGGTGGTGGAACACGCGCTGGGCACTGCTTCGATCCAGTTAGACGTTCAGCCGGAGTCCACTCCGATGCTGCTGCAACGGAAGGACGGCGAGATTGTCTTCCGCCGCCACGGCAGCGAACGCTACACCAGCACCGCCATCCTGGACGCTGAGGACAAGCTTCTCCAGGACGCTGACATTGTCCGCGGTGCCCGCGTTCCGGCACCAATGGTCGATCTGGCCCTACGCGACACCGGTGTACAACTGGACCCGGGCCAGCGCCAGGTCGTCAAACACTTCGTCTCCTGCGGCCGTGCCTTGGCCGTAGCGGTCGGCCCTCCCGGCGCCGGGAAATCCACGGCCATGCGCTCGGTGCGCGACGTCTGGGAAACCGCCGGACATCGCGTCGTTGGCCTCGCACCCACCGCGGTCGGCGCAGCCGTACTCAGCCAGCAACTCGACGTACCCGCCACGACACTCGACGGTTTGATCACAGCACACCGCCACAATTTGCCGCTGGACCTGCGCCCTAATGACATGCTGCTGGTCGACGAAGCCGGACTGGCAGGGACGCTGCTACTCGCGGAGCTCAGCGACATCGCGGCCGAGCACCAGGCCATCATCCGACTGATCGGCGACTACAAACAGCTCGGCGCGGTCGAGGCCGGCGGAGCCCTGCGCCTACTGGCAACCGAAACCGACGCCGCCGAACTCACCCAAGTCCATCGCTTCAACAACCCGGACGAAGCGGTCGCCACGCTCCGACTACGCGACGGCGATCCCAGCGTCTCCCACTGGTACGAGACCCACCACCGTCTCGTCGGCGGTGTCCGCCCGGCGGTGCTGGACCAGCTCTACAGCGCCTGGAAACTCGACCAAAGCACCGGCGCGACCAGCATCATGATCTCCGACCGCGCCGACATCGTCCGAGAACTATCGGTTCGTGCCCAGCTCGATCGGCGTGCATGGGGCGCTGCCGAAGCCAGTGGCGTCCCCCTGCACGACGGTACCCAGGCCGGGGTCGGAGACCTCGTGGTCACGCGGCTCAACAACCGCACCTGGCAACTGTTCGGCGGCAAGGACTTTGTCAAGAACGGCGACGTATGGGTCATCGCCGCGCGCGACAAGCACGGCCAACTGACCGTCCAGCACGTCGAGCACGGCGGCACTGTGACCCTGCCCGCCGACTACGTGGCCGAGTCGGTGGAACTCGGTTACGCCCTCACCATCCACCGCGCACAAGGCCTCACCGTCGATATCTGCCGGGCACACCTCTCGCCCAGCGCCACCCGAGAACTCGCGACTGTCGCGCTGACCCGGGGCCGCGACTCGAATGTTGCCTACCTGGAAACCGACCAAGTCATCTACCCCGACGAACCCAATGTCCTCCCCGGAGATCTGTACTGGCATCACCGCAACACCACAGCCACCCAGCTCGCATTCGAAGCCATTATCGCCAAGGAAGGATCTGAATACTCCGCGACCGAACAACTTCGCGACGCGCTGGATTACCCCAGCAGGCTGTCGGTCAGCGTTCCGGAGTACGAGTACGCGCTGCACATTCACCGCGGGCCTGACGCGAACGCTCAAGCGGCGCAGTGGGTCCAGGACGGTATGCCGGACTACGCGGGCGACATCCTCGCGGACTCAGCCTGGCCGGCACTGGCCAACGCACTGCACGAACTCAAGAGTCTGGGGCACGATCCGGCCGCCGTTCTGGCCAAACGAGCCGCCTATCGCGAACTCGACACAGCGGTCTCCGTCGCGCAGGTCATGCATTGGCGGGTCATTGAACGCATGCCAGCGCCGGACCCGGACGCGTCCGGCCGCCCCGTAGGGCTTCCCGACTGGGTCCCCACACCACCAGCGCCCGATTCCCCGATCGAGACCGACCCGCACTATCAGGAACTGGGAACGTGGCTGCGCCACAAAGCCTTCGACATCACCCAACGCGTGTCCACCCTCACCGAACGGGTCACCGCAGCACAACCGGAGTGGGCCCATGAGCTGGGCCCGGCCCCCGACGACCCCCTCGCTCGAGCGGACTGGGAAGACCGAGCGGGCCAGATCGCCGCGTACCGGGAACGCTGGCAAGTACCCGACACCGACAGGAGATTGCTTGGTTCCGACGACCTGGTCGGCGTCCGGAAACGGCACTACCGCTCCCTCAAGAACCTGCGCTACGCCACCGTATCCGCACAGCCCGCCACGACACGTCACAGTCCATCGAGCCACGAACCAACCATCGATGATCTAGAGCCAACCCCACACGGCACCCCCAGCCCGCAAGACCCGGACCCGGTCGACCGGCTTAACCCCATCGACGAGAAGCAGCACACGCCGAACGATCGAGTTCCTGACGCTGAAGCCGATGCTGGCGACGACAACAGGTCGGTACCCACGCCGCCATCGAGCGGCGCTGATGGTGTCGCGCATTGGTCTCGCCGTCCGTATGGCGAGCTGGACGATCACGTCTTGAACGACCAGATCCGACAGCAACAAACACACCTGGACAGGGCGACACGAGCCCAGACGTCCGCAGCGGAGCATGCCTCCCGGCTGAGAGACGATGTCGAGGCCCGGCGCGGACCAGCCGTCACCGCAGCGCACGCAAATCTCGCACAACTTCGCGACGACGCGCAGCGCGCCTTGGAAGCCAATGAGGCTGAAGCCGCGTGGCACAAGGCGGTGCGGCAAGCGCAACTCGCTGCGGCGGAACAAGCTGATATCGACGACCAGCTGGCCACCAGGCGACTGACCCGCTCCCGCCACGTCGACCTCGAAAACCGCCGCGCAGAACTCGTCGCCGAACACGATGAAGCCCAACAGCGAGCACGCGACATCGCCGCGCGTGCCCGCGAATTGCACCGCCTCACCGGGCCGGCCGAACGTCGCATGCACACGCTGGACCAAGCGGCGCAAGCCGAAGCCGACATCGACCGAGCACAATGGGCAGCCCAGCGCGCCGACCAACAGGCCACAACCGCCGCGGAACGCAGAGCAACACGGTTGACTGGCCAACGCGATCGACTCGCCCAGTATCTACACGACCTGCAGAACGAGCAGCGTGTCCGCGAAGATATGCCCGAGGACGTGAGGGAACACGAGCGCAGCGAGCGGCACGCCGCCACCATGGACAACGCTACGCCTGGTACACCGCTATCTCCCGACCCTCCCACAGACCACGCCATCGACGCTGAGCGAATGTCACCACCACCATCACCACGACCAGATGAGATCGACCTCTAGCTGCTACGGGGTCCTCATCGCCGAAGTCGAACCACTCGTGGTGGAGGCGGTAGTGCTTGAACTCGCGGTGAAGGGCTGTTTCGAGGTCGACGCCGCCGTCCGGGTACCGCCACAGGACCTGTAGGCGAAAAGGGCAATCGGGCTGGATTGCGATGATGCGTCGGTCCGGTCACTTGCGTGGCCGATCTTGACCAGCCTCACGTCCGTGGACCCAAACATGTAGGTGTCAGTCAGCGACATTGGCTCGTACAGCCCCAGGAGCCGGTCAGACCGCAGCATGCCGAGAGCGTATCTCCTCGGTAGGACAGTCTGAGTTTGCAGCCGTCAGGTCTCGTATCGACCCCGGGGCATCGACGATGGCGGCCAACTGGCTGAGCAACCTCCTCATGGACTTCTCTCCTCGCGCTTCTTGACGAACTCGCTGACGACGCCGAGCATCGCCGAGCGTTGGGTCAATCCGGTTCACCGCCTCGGCGACCTTGGTTACAGGGTCCTCGTTGCCGAAGTCGAACCATTCGCCCCACGTTCGTACTGCTTGAACTCATCGTGCAGGGCCGTCTCCAGTATTTGTCGCCTGGACACTTCCAGAAGACGCGCAGGGGCACAGCGCAACCTGTTTGCAAATCTTGCTAAGCGCTACGTTGCACTTCGCCACCAGCTCGTGAAGGCCGGTCGCGCGCGGATGACCACGTCCGGGTCGATGTCCACGGTCGTGACCTCACGGCGGGGCCGACCAATTCTGCCATCAGGCGTCGCGTTGAAACCCCCGGATCCGATCTCCAGGACTCGCGTCCCGGGTCGCACTTGTACCTGCTCCAGCATCATGACCTGGATACTCGGAGCCGATACCCAGCTGATCGTGGTGCCTGCCTGTCCAGATAAGCCAAGCGGTCGATGACCGCAGCCTTCAGTGTGGAGGCCAGAATTTCGTCCATGATCGGGATTCCTCGTCAAACCAGGTTTCCGAGCGCGGGCCGGGATCCGGTGGTGGCGCTGGCGGGTCCGGGCCCGGGTCGGCGGCTGGGGCCGGCCGCAGGCGTGGATGCAGGTCGACCGTGACGAACCCGGCCAGCCGCAGGCCGGCGTTCATCACCTGGTGGGCGACGTTGTCGAACCGGGAGCACGGCCAGGGCTGGGCGAAGCACTGTGGGCAGGTCCACGGGTCCACGGGTCCTCGGGCGGCGGGAGATGTGTGGTGACTTCGTCGATCGATTCGGACAGACAGCACCGACCAGTCGGGTTATACCTGCACCTGGCATCGAGCGGCACCATTGGCGCGGTGTTACCCCGTTGTCTAGAACGTCAGCACAAGTAGGTCTTTAGGCGCTTAGTACGGCGGCCTTGGCAGCGTGAGTGAGCATCGCCTGGGTGTCGTGAGGCAGGCCCAAACGGTTCCAATGAAATAGGACATGGTGAGCTAAGACGGCGCGTACACCTCGTTGGAGGGTTCCATTGCGGGCCAGGCGGTTCAGGTGTTCTCCAGTGGTGTCAAACGCGGCGACCCAGCCAGCGATGTGGGCGAGGGAGCCTCCGGGTTGTGCAAGGGGGCTGGTGGGGCCAGCGTCGACGGTCATCAGACGATGGAGCGCGGGCATGGCGGAGTGGACTTGTTCAATCGGGATGCTGGGTGGGAGTAGCCGGTTGTGGGCGATGCGGGCCCAGATGTCGCCTTGTTCGTACCAGTCTTGTCCGGCGGCGCGCATGAGGTTGCTGCACAGCAGAACGGTGAGTTCCCGTCGTTGGTCGCGGTTGTTGCCGACGTGGGTGAGGATGTGTCGGCTGTCAAGGTGGAACAGGTGGTGTGCGACGGTCATGGCGTCGGCGCCACCGAAGGCGTGGAATTCGGGCTCGTAGATTTGTTCGACCCATCTGGCGATGTGGCCGCTGGCGCGCAGGGTGTCCAGTGCCCTGTGGACGGTGTCCTGGGCGGCGGCTGTGTCGTTCTGGTGGGGCGGTTGGTAGCGCAGTCGCCACTCGGGTGCTTTGCGGATGAACCACCACGATGAGACGGTGCCATCTGTTTCGGCGCGTTCCATGATCGGCAGCAGGTGCGCGGCGGCGACCTGTTCGGCGGTGGCGTAGTCGAAGAACGTGACGGCGACCTGTTGCCACGCTGGGTGATCCGGGCTGGTGTCCATGGTCCTCCGTTCGCGATGGGTCAGGCCAGCAGCAGGCAGCTGTCCCAGCCGGATCGGGTGGTGCCGGTCGCAGCGGTGTGTAGGGCGAGTGCCGCGCCGGTGCTGCCTTCGAGCAGTTCGCTGTTGCGTGGCGCGGTTTCCAGCCGCTCGACGAGCAGCGCGGTGAGGTGCGGCAGGCAGGCGTTGAGTTCACTGGTCGCGGCGTCACTGGCGGCGCGCCAGGTGGTGTGCAGGAGCCCGGCGGCGCCGTGGCAGAGGCTGGGGTCGATGATGCGGGCGAGTTGGGCGGGATCGGTTGCGCAGCCGAGTATGGCGGTCTCGGCGGTGTGTTGGCGAGCGGTGTCGCCGGTGGTGATGGCGGCGAGTTGCTGGGCGCGGGCGATGCCGGGTGTGCCATAGCACCAGGACGGTTGTAACGGTCCGGGCTGGTCACAGCGTCCAGCCTGGGCTTCGTTCAGGGTGATGGTGCGTGGCCACCATGGGCCTGCGGGGTGGTCGCGTTGCCAGGCGTCCAGCCATGTGCAGATCCGGCTGATCGCCTGGTGGTGCTCGTCGACGACGACTCCGTGGCGCAGTGCGAGCGATAGCACGGTCAGTGGACCGGCAATCCCATGCGCTAGGCCATGGTTGCTGTGGCCGTGGGGGAAGTGCGGGGATGGGCGGCCGTTGGGAGCCAGGTCGGTCCACCAGCCGGGCAGGTCGCCGCTGTTCGGGAGAGGTTCGGTGAGCCGGACGAGGTAGTCCAGGACATCGGCGGTGATCTTGTGGTGAGGGTCGACCCGTAGGTGGTAGGCGCCGAGGCCGGTGAGGCCGCGGATCAGGTCGAACTCGGCCAGGGTGGGGCGTTCGCCGCGGTCGATGCGGGTGTGCGCCTGATTCAGGCGGTCTCGAGTCAGGGCGGTGGTAGCGGCGTGCAGGGTGGCGCGGGCGTGTTGGTAGGTGGCGGCGCCTTCGGCGGTGGTGTGGATGACGTAGGCGAGGGCGGGGACGCCGAAGAACAGGCTGGCCTGTGGTCCGGCTTCCACGCTGGCGTTGGTCGCGGCGGCGAGCCAGGCATGAACGGTGCTGGGATCGCCGTGGCCGGTGCGGGCGCGTTCGGCGTGGAGCAGGACGATGCCTGCGGCGCCGTTGGCCAGCGACTGCGGTACCGGCGGGTGGTGGTTGTGCTCGGTAAAGATCGTGGCCGGGTCGGCTAAGTCGCGGGTCAGCGTGTCGACGATGTCCGCAACAGTCTGCCGTGGGGTGGTCATGGGGTTCCTCGGGTTCGGGCGGTCCAGCTAAGGGCGGCGGCGCGGGCGAGGCGGTGGCAGGCACGTTCGGTGTCGGTGTTGATTCCGTTGGCGCGCAGGCAATGCAGGTGCAGGAGCGACCCGAGCACGGTGTCCGGGGCGATCCCGGTCGTGGTGAGGGCGGCACGGTAGGCCGCGAGCGCAGCGCGGCGGTTCTCCCAGGCGCTGATCAGATCAGCACGGTCGGGCCGGGCGCGGATCGCGGCCCACCCGTCGGCGGGGTCGCCGAGGCGCACGGCCTGGGTGTGGATGTGCCGGGCGGGTGCCGGGGCGGGTTCGGTGGTGATGTGGTCGGTCAGCCAGCGCATCCCGGCAGCGGTGTCCCCCGAGGAGAGACACGGTGAGGTTGACCAGGCTCGCCGCGGTCAGCGCGAGCGGCTCGACGCCGGTCACCGCAATCCGGTACTCGCGTTGGGCGAGAGCGGCGGTGGAATCGGCGGCGAACACTGCCTCGGCGGCGGCCATGGCGTCGGCGGGGCCGAATCGGCCGGTCTCGGGCTGGTAGGTGTCCAGGTGCAGCGTGCTGATCAGGCCGAGCCCGCGCAGGTACGCGGCCCACTCGCCGACCTGGCGGGTGGCTGGTCCGAACTCGGTGGTCGAGGTGAGCCGGATCCGCAGTCGTAGGTGGTGGTCGGGATCGCGGTAGGGCAGGAACCACCAGGACGGCTGCGTGTCCCATGTGGACAGCAGGGCGGGGAGGTGGCCCAGGATGGCGGTGTGCCGGTCGGGTTGGGCGTAGAGCTTGGCGGACAGCCATTGCCCGGCCCCGGGCAGGTGCCCGTGGTTCCGGTCGATCGGGTGTACCGATGTGGCGCGGGCGGGCGTGGGCGTGGTGGTGGACGCGAGCGGGAGGACGATCTCGTGGGCGTATCCGCCGATCCAGCCGAGCTCGTCCGCGCTGGAGGCTTCGTGGAGGGTGGCTCGGCCACGTCGGTCGAGTTCGTCGCGCAGCAGCCGCAGGTGGGCCGGTTCGGTGAGGTCCAGGGGCAGGCGCTGGTCGGTGCTGCCGAGGTAGACGACGTCCGGGACCAACGCGTGCTCGCGCCAGCGGGCCACTGCCTGGACCCATTGGGTCCAGGTCGCATCCGGGCCGGGGAGTTCCGGTGCGGTCATGATCCAGCGGGCGGGGGCCAGGATCGTGCGGCCGTGGCGCAGGCGCGGCAGGAACGGCATCCGGGTCGCGGCCGGTCCCCAGGCGAACGCGGCGCAGATCGCGGTCCGGGAGGTGGGCAGTTCGGCGAGGAACCGGGCGAGCGGATGGGTGAAGTTCGTGAACTCCACCGCGCTGAACAGCGCGGGCTCAACCGGTCGGCATCGGGACCGCGACCACAGGACAAGCCGGTGCGGGTCGCCGATCACGGCCAGGTCATCCAGGTTCAGCCGTTTGTCTGCGGGGGTGTGGTGTTCGCTGATCGGCAGCGTGTGTGCCAGCAGGGCGGGATGGCGGGCGACGTTCTCGGTCGCCGCGTACAGCGGCGGGCATGACAGCTGTGCGCGCAGCGCCCCGTCTCGGACCGTGGGCAGCCCGGCGTAGACCTCGGTCATGCGTTGCTGATCGACGGGGTCGAGCAGATCGAGGATGCGACCGGTGGTGGCCCCCGCCGCGCGGAACACCCCGGTGACGACCAGGGTGAACTCGCCGCGGTCGACGGCGGCCGGGGTGGGTGCGTGCAACCGGAACGCCAGCTCGGTGTGCGGCTGCGCCGTCACCGTCGCTCGCCCCGCACTTTCCAGCTCGGCGAGCAGAGCCTCGTCGAGTGAAACCTCGATGGTGCGGGCCAGCGCCGCCCGCTGGGCCAGTGCCATCAGCCGGGTGTCCCGCTCGGTGAGCAGGGTGGCGGGGGGCTTCAGCAGGCTGTCGCGGTAGCCGGCGGGATAGCCGAGGCCGGTGTCCGGGTTCACCACCTCCAAGACGGGGACTGCGGTGCCGACGCCATAACGCTCCAGGAAACGGGAGTGGTAGTCGCGCCAGGTCGGCGTACCGAACGGGTGCGGGGTCAGCCGGGTCAGTGCGGTGGCGGCGCGTTCGGCCTCGCGGGCGACCAGCGGGGCCACGGTCAGGTGCACGTCACGGCGCAGGTCGACCATCAGCGGCCGGTCGACGGCCGCGAGCACGGTCATCGCGGTGACCGTGGTGCTGGGCTGGTCGGAGTCGGTGGTGTGGTGGTCGAGCTGGGCGGCGATCTCCTTCAGGCTGTGCACGATGGGCGCGGCCTGCGGGATCTGGTCGGCGTCCAGCAGGTTCAGCTGGTCCAGCAGGTGGGCCAGCGGGTCGGGGGCGGTCATGGGCGAGCGCAGGCTGCTGATCAGTACTCGTTGGGTGATCAGGTGCGCCAGCGTCCGGTCGATCGCCGGTTGAGGTGTGCCGGGGAACTCGGCGGCGAGCTTGTCGGCCAGGTCCGCGACCGGGATCGGTGCACGGGCGGCATCGAGGATGAGGGCGATCGCCGGGGTGTGGCGCAGGGAGACTTCCACCGGCTGCGAGTCGGGGACGGCACCGGGGGCTTGACGCAGCCCAGCGACCAAGCGCCCGTCCCGCAGCCAGTGCACCGTGTTGGCCACGACCGGCAGCCGCTGCCGTAACGGTGCGCAGGTCTCCAGCTGTGTGATCACCGTGGCCAGCCAACTGCCGTCGACCCGCGCGACCGCGCGGTGGCCGCCACCGTGACGAACAGCGGTGGCGGTGTCGAGTCGCGCGGGCGCGACCCCGGCGAACAGGCCGAACGGAGTGGCGCGGCCGGTGGCGCGCAACAAGTAGCGGGCGGTCGAGGCGACCGTGCGCCGTACCTGCCGAGGTCGTTGTTCGCGGCCGTCGAGCACATGGTGTGCCTGGCTGGCGAGCGCCGGGCTGGCGTCGGTCACCGCCGCCGCGAACGTGGGGATCGCCCACACCGTGGCCAACCAGTCCCGCCAGCCGCGAACCTGATGGGGTTCATCGCTGGTCAAGTCAGGCCACGGCGGGATGTCCAGGCCGGTGGGATGTGCGGCGGTCCGGACAATCGCCGCGTCGAGTGCGCGATACACCCCAGGCTCCTTCCGAGCGGAAGACCGGCCGGTGACGGACCCACACTGGTGCCCGTCACCGGCCACGGGATAGGGCTACTCGCAGTTGCTGTTGGAGCAGGCGCTCTGGCAGGAGACACCGCAGTTGTCGTCAGTGTTGCCCATCAGCACCGGGATCACCGGCCCGGATTCGACGATGGTCAGGTCCAGGTCGAACGCCGAACCGTTGGGGGTGTCGATCTGCGCGGTCATGCCCACTTCCTTTCCAAGGTTGGGTTTCTGGGATCTGGCGGTCAGGACACGGCGCCCTGAGGCCAGGAGATCGAGACACGGGTGTGCCTCTTGCCGATCACGCGGCCGTGCGGAAGGCCGGTTGCCGGGGAGTTGGCGGGCCAGACCTCGATGTGGGCACCGGGGCCGTAACGGTGGTCGCGGTCCCAGACACGGACGAGGTTGGCGTAGTCCTCGGCCAGGCGTTGCGCGTCCGGGCCGTGGGCATAAACGCCGAACTCGAAGCTGGTGCGCTCCTCGGAGGTAGGCCGGGTGGTGCGGTAGGCGAAGGTGGCGCCATCGATGATGGTCTTGGCACCCATCCGGGTTCCTGGGGCCACCAAACCGCTGTCACGCGCGGACTGCTGCGCGACCAGTAGTCCAAAGTGGTCGGCCTTGGTGGCCAGCCACAGGTCCATCTCGTGGAACTCCTCGAACCCGCCGACCTCGACACCGGACCACACCTCGACCCTCGGCATGTCCAGGCTGGCGCCCAGGCCGTCGGGATCAGTCGGGGTCTCGCCGTCAATGCGCAGGGCGACTTCCTCGCCGCGCAACAGGGTCAGCCGCTCCTGGTTCGCGCCTTCGCCCTGCATCGCGACGAACCCGCACAGCCGGTGCCCGGTGCTCACCAGGTGATCGCCGTCGCGGGCCAGGACGAAGGAGCGTTCCAGACCACGGACCCGCAGGGGAACAACGATCCTGCCGTCTGCGGCGAGCTGGTCGATCCAGGCCGGGGGAATGTCCCAGGCCCCGGCGGTGACGATGATCCGGTCGAACGGGCCGCGTTCGGCCGCGCCGTGCTCACCGTCGCCCAGAACCACCACGACCTGCGGGTATCCGGCCTCGTCCAGGCAGCGGCGGGAGCGCTCGACGATCTCGGCGTCGATGTCCAAGGTGGTGACCTGCCCGGTCTCGCCGACCAGTTCGGCGATCAGCGCGGCGTTGTAGCCGCCGGAGCCGATCTCCAGCACCCGCATCCCGGGCCGCAACTCGGCCTGCTCCAGCATCGTGGCCTGCAACCAGGGCGCCGACACCGAACTGGTCACCATGCCGTGGGCGTCGCGCTTGCGTTCGACGATGTCGTCACGCCGATAGGCGGCCTCAGGCGTCTCGTTCGGGGCGAACAGGTGCCGGGGCACGCGGGCGAACACGGCCTCGACTTCGCTGGTCGTGAAGTCGCCCTGATTGCGCATCTCGGCGACCATCGCCGCGCGGAGTTCCTCGGGTGTGCTGGTCGTGTCGCTGACGCTGTCGTCTCGGAGTGTGTTCACTCGGTCACTCTTCCAGTTCTCCTCGGGTCGGGTTTCAGGGGTCTGTCGCTACGTCCGGGTGGTCTGCGGCGGGCGGGCGTTCGCTGGGCTCTGCATGGTGTTTCCCTTGGGCGGAAACATTCTTTGGTCTTCCTGTCCTCTCGGTGTAGCGATCTCGCAGTGTGCCGGAGCACTCCGACAATTCGGTTCGGGCGAGTGGGCTACGTCAGCCGTCGCAGGCCGTCGCGGACCCGTTTGAGCAGGTCGGGGTCGCGCTCGATGCGCACCGGCCGCAGCGGCTTCGGGATGCTGCGCGGTGTGCGTCGAAGCACTTCAGTCGCAGCGGTGTCGGTGGTGTGGGGGTCCGGCATGGCGTTGTCGATCCTGGGCAGGACGCCGGTGGGCCAGTCCGTGTCGATGGCGGCCAGGCCGCGTGGGTCGGTGTCTCGGGTCGACCAGTTCAAGTGCAGGGCACACCCTTCCTCGGCGGCGCGGGCCAGCAGTTCGGTCGCGGCGATCGCCTCGTCGTGGTGGCCGTCATGTCTGCCCACGGACGTGCATCCCGCATATCACGGTGTCCACAGCGGGTTTGGCTTGATCACCAGGCTCGGAGCGCCTGGCGAGTCCGGGGCAGGCAGCGTGAACAGGTCGGTGACGACCTCGGCGATGTCGTTGCCGTCACGTACCCAGACACATCCGCCGCCATACGCGCCGGCCCGGACTCGGGCGGTAATGGCGTGGGTGCGGTCGAACAGATAGATCGCGTCGGTGTACTGACGCACTGACCGGCTACCAGCAAGCCCCAAGAGCTGGTCGTGCTGGTCATACAGCGGCCGACACACCCAGCCCGCGTCGCGGACGCCCACCAACGGCGCCAGTTCGGGATACTGCTGCACCGCGTCGGCCTCGGTGATTGATTTCCTCGAGTTGTCCACGGCAGCCCCTCCAGCCCGTCGACAGTGGGAGGCGCCCGGTGCCGGGGACGATCGGGGCCGACCGAATTCACGTGCACTGCCCCGCTGGGGGCAGAACCCGGGGGAAGTTGTTCGGTTGGTCTCGCACCGGCACCAGGTGCCCTGCCATCGAGCCTGGCCGCAGACGGTCGCGTCGGGAACCGAGCCGAATACGGAGATCAAGACTGGCCGGCCCCGGAGGAACGGCTGGGGCCAGCCCGGAGGATTGGCCGGAGGATTCACGGCTCGTGTCCGCGAAATCCCAGGAAGAGAGCTACGCTAAGCAATCGAGTTGTCGCGGAGGGATGGGGTGTGTCCGGCGAACCGAACGACCTGCTGAGGGCTGCCCGCGAAGCCGCGGGCATGACCCAGGGACAGCTCGCGGAGTTCGCGAACACTCAGGTCGAGCAGGCGACTGGCACTCCCGGCGCGATGGACGCCGACTACATAGGCAAACTCGAACGCGGCGTCCACCACTGGCCCAACCGGCAGTACCGAACCGCGCTGCGACTGGTGCTGCACCGGCGGTCCGACTCCGATTTGGGCTTCTTCAGTACCCGGTCCCGAGCCGCTACCGTGGATTCGGCCCGACCGGTTCCCGATGGAGGTGACGACGTGGAACGCAAAGCTTTTCTGCGGGTGCTGGCAGGCTCGGTCGCCGGAATGGCGTTCAGCGACCCCCTCGGCGCCGTCGCCGCCGTCGCCGACCCGGGTACACCGCGCCGAGTCGGGCAGGCAGACGTTGACCAGATGCGTCACCTGGCGCGCATGTTCGCCAGCCAAGACCACCTGTTCGGCAGCGGCCTGTCCGCAGACGCCGTGGTCACTCAGCTCAACATCTCCGCGCAGCTGCTCCACGGGCGCTTCGCCGCTGAGAAGGTCCGCCAGGGGTTGTTTTCCGCCGTGGCCGACCTGGCCGACATCGCGGGCGGCATGTGCTTCGACGCGGGCGCACTTGCCCAGGCCGAACGCTGCTTTCGCTTCGCGGTCGGCGCCGCGACCGAAGCCGGGGACTGGGCGATGCGCGGCAAAGCCCTCTCGGGGCTGGCCAACCTGGCCGTGCACCAAGGACGACCGGACGACGCGCTCAGCTACGCCGAAACCGCGCTGGTCCGCGCCGACCGGCTCACCCCGGTCGTCACAGCGGTCATGCACACCCGCCACGCCCGCGCGCTCGGCCTCGCCGGACCTCACCGCGAGACTGACTGCCTCACCGCCACCGGCCACGCGCAAGACGCTTTCGCCCGCAGCGGCGGGGACGAGCCGGACTGGATCGCCTACTACGGGCCCGCGCACCTCGAACGCGACCTGGGCCGCGCGCTGTTGCACCTCGCGGTCAACGGCGGCGACCACACCGCCGCCCAGGCACACCTCGCCACGGCCGTGGACCGGTTCCCGCAGCAACACTCACGCGGCAAGACCCTGGCCGTCGCCAATCTGGCCCACCTCACCATGGCCCGCGACGACCCGCACCACGCGGCCACACTCGGCCACAGCGCCCTCGACGACGTGGGCCCGATCCGCTCCGACCGGGTGTTCGAGGCGCTGCGACAGTTGCGTATCGCTGGCCGCCGCCATCGCACGATCCCCGCAGTTCGAGAGCTCAACGCCCGCATCAACCGAGCCCTCAAGCCAGTCTGATGGTTCACTGCACGGCCAAAACGTCTGCCGTGAACATCCTCGTGCAGAGCCAACTACCACCCCTGGACCGCTGACCGCCTGGGCTGTGCGGATCATGTGCGGACCCGCCCGCACACAGACCGGGTCCGCACACCGGCTGGTGCCGGTCGGCACAGCTGTGCGGACCCACTGCTCCGCAGGCCCGTGAGCTGACCTAACCGACGTCGCTCGCTGGACGTTGCACGTGAGCAACTGGATCTCGTCATCCCGGCTCATAAGAGCTCCGACCATAACGGAGGAGTATTGCCGGTGGGTTTGGGCAGGCGGCGCACGGCGACGGCCACGGACTCCAGCCGAGCGGACACTTCGTGGGTTTCGCAGGCCAGAACGTGCAGCTCGATGTAGTCGGCGAGGCGGGGGAGGAAGTGGTCGCCGGAAGCGACGACGAATCGCCATTGACCGCGGGTGGTCAGGTATCGCGTGTTCGGTCGGGGCGATTTTCGGCTGCGTGCGGGTCGTTGCTGACCGTCTAGGGCACGGCGGCCGCAACGCCGTTCGTTCCTGGCGTGATTCCGGACCGGCAACGTGCGAGGGCTGGGCAGTGGCGACTGACCAGCAGGACCGACTGGCCCAATACCTACACGACCTCCGATACGAGCAGCGCCTCCGCGGGGATCCTCCTGACGTCGTTCGAGCGCGCGAGCGCCGGACGATTCGCGCTCCAGGCCGGTCCACCCGTTTCCGATACGCAACCTCACCCCGAGGTGTCCGCAGCCCACAGCCTCGACCCGAAGAATCGCTGCCACCGCCGTCAGCACCGAGGGAGATCGACTTCCAACTTGGTGAACAACCTCGCCACTTGCGCAATGAACCGGGCCTGGTACTCGCTCCTGTCGGACTGGTTCAACTCCGGTAGTGAGCACTGTGAGGCTGTGTTTTGCGCGCTCGACACGCAGCTCTCTGATCGATCGTCGGCTACCACGACGGTGATGGCCACATGCCACCGTCGTCGACGGAAGACGTTCCAGCCGCTGCTAAGATAGGCACGAACGCCTCCGTAGCTCAGCGGATAGAGCACGGCTCTCCTGAAGCCGGTGTCGCAGGTTCAAATCCTGCCGAGGGCACTCGTCTTTCACCGGGCGAAACGGCCCCCTACCAGCAGCAATGCCAGTAGGGGGCCGCTTACACGTTGCTCGGCGCGTAAAGCGACGCTCGGTGAGACCGCTGTCCGAGGGCGTACCAGAATCCGATCCTTGATTGGTCAGTGGGACCGCGCTGGGTGAGCAGGTGGCAGCGGACCTCCAGGCGTCGCGATCGTCACGCAGCCCGCCGACACCGTCTCGGCGGACGTTGTCACAAGCCATCATCGGGGACTCCTCGCCAGACACGCCCGTGGTCTGGTAGCGGGGATCCAGCAATGGCTCCCCGCTACCCGACACAGTTTTCGATCTCAGTCACAGCTCGACACGCCCGTGTGCCAGCGGGTGCCTCGCGACACGCCAACCAGTCTCGACCATATGTTCGAGAAAGGCTACGGTAGGTCCTCGTGACGACGCTCGCGATAGGTACAGGCAATCCTGCAACCCCGCACGGACCCGCGCGCTACCGGACGACCGCGCATGGTACCCAAGTTGTCGTGCCTGCCCGGTGTCCGAGCGGCCGCCATGTCCTCGCGACCGGTAACTGCCGGATTGTCGAAACCGCCAACATCCTGCAGATCGCTTGCCTGGTGTGTGTCCAGCAGTCCTGTATGGATCACACATGGTTGCTGGCTACCAGCGGCCAGATCGCTGTCTCTGCTGAATTCGACAACCAGCCCTACGCTGATCTCTTGCGAGTCAGGTCATGATCATTACGCCTTACACTCGTGTCGTAGGCGACGACCTGCACGGCAGAAATCCAGTTGTGACGCCAACATGGGTCCGGCTGGACGCGATCTGTCTCCGTAGTCCGGACGCAATCCTCCTAGTCATCGCCTGGGCGCTGTTGCGCGGCGGGGCAGTACGCTAGATTCCCGCCGCTGCGAAAGGATCATCGAACCTGTGTCGCCGGTCAGCGTCGCATGTGACTCAGCCGCAGGTGCTGTTGGAACAGGCGCTCTGGCAACTGGTGCCGCAGTTATCGTCGGTGTTGCGCATCAGGTCCGCCACCACCGGGCCGGACGCGACGATGCTGATATCGAGATCCAAGTCCGGTCCGGCGCGGCGACCGGGAGCGACGTCGCTCGCCTACCTTCGGCTGCACGCGTTCTGGAGGCTGTGTGACCCGGCCATCACCACCCGCGTCAGCCCTGAATACGACCACCGCAACTGCAAAAACCGGACGCCTCAAGGGATTTCTTTCACGACCGACAATGACCCGGACGCTGGACAACGTGGCTCAACGCTCATCACGCGTGAACAGCGCCAGCGTCGTGGAAGGGGTGACCGGACTATCCGGCCGCTGGAACGGGACGGTAGCGACGGCTCCGCAAACGCGCGACCTCGCTGGCCCGTTGTCGAATCCGCGTGACGAGCTAGATGAGGGGTGGTGTTCCTTGCTGGGGGCCATCCGTTCGGGTGATCTTGCTGTCTTGACGTGGTGTCGGATGCTGCCCTATGTCAGGGCCGTGCTGGCATGCCGCACATGAATGCGACAGGAGCACCGCTGACGCCGTCTGCCATACACGAACAGCCAAGTGCCCCGACCGTCAGCAAGCGGTATAGGAGGGCGGATCTGGTGCGAGCGTTGTCCTGCGCCGTCTGTCATGCGGCGGGCGTCGTAAACAGGCCACCGACGTGGCGGCCCAAGGCTCCTGTCAGTGACGCGACCCCATCATCGTGTTCAGCGCCCGGGCCGTCTGAGAAGGCAGTGACTCGCAAACCTGACCCGGTGTTGACTGCGCACCAGGCCGGTCTCGTGCGTCGCTCCTTCGACCACCTCAGGGTAGAGCAGCCCGGCACCGATCCGGACGCGCGGTTGCTGGCCTTGATGTGTCTTCTTCGGGCAGTGCGATCCGGCACGGCTAACCTCGTCGCGCAGGACGTCACCGGACTGCGGGTCGCTGATCCACATGCCACGATCTCGGCGCTGACCGCCAGTGGCTGGTTGGTTGCCATCCCCGAGGTCGTGCTGTCCGCCGACCCAGCGACGCCAGCGGCCTGTACGGTATCCGCCTTCAGTGACCCGGTGAACCCCTGGTCTGTCAGCAAACACAATCGCAGCCGCGCCTCCGGCTGGACTACCCGCCTGTTGGCGAACAAACTGTTGCGCAAGAAGCCCAACTCCGTGCGCATTACGGCCCTCTACATCACCGCACATGCGGACTCGAACGGATCGATCCTGATCGACCCCGCATTCCTGCTTGCCGCCTGCGCACTCGGCGGGCAAGCCGACCTCGCGACCGCCACGCAGACTCTGATTGATATCGGCTGGCTGACCGAGTGCCGTTTCGGCACCGCAGGACTCGAAGCTTGTCTCGCTGGACCGATTCTTCCGCTCGTGCCCGCTCCGCCTCCGGCCATTCCGGACCCAGACAAGCCATCACGCCGATCCCGCGCCGCTGCGGCACGCGCCTCCACGTCCGGCGTGTCGATAACCATGGAGGCCGCCGGGTTGATCACCGGTCGAGAGGCACAACTGGCAGCGTGGGTCGAGAATTTCCGCACTGAACATGGACATGGACCCAGCTGGGCAGCGCTGGCCACCGCACACGGCTGGTCTCGTGACTACGGGCGGCCCCACACCGTTACCCGGGTAGCGTTGCTGAAGCTGCACACCAGCGGCTGGCTGGCCGGTCTCCGCAAACCCTACGGACTGCGACCAGGACCTCAGTATCTACACCAGTGCGAGGCAGACGAAGAGACCGCAACGACCTCATCCTCGCCGTCGCAGTACAGCGTGACGCAGACAGCGCAGCGGCCGCCCCGGCGGGCGTCTTTCTCCGAGGCTACTGTGACTTTGTGGTAGTCATGGCCCCACCTCCTCCGGGCTCGCCCGAATCGCGCGACATCGTCGACCTGGTGGGCCGATACACGTCGCTCGTGCCTGCCGGGCCGGGAGCGTGGCGCGGGACGTGTCCGGTGTGCGGCTCCAGTGCTTTCCGCGTGAGACTCTTCTACGGCACGTTCCACTGCTTTGGTTGTGGTGTGGCAGGGGACGGTGATGCCTTCCTCGCCGCTGTCGGGCTGTGCAGCTGATGATGACGCCGGGGTAGCTCGTGACCGTCGCGGCAGAGCGTTCTCACAGCATCATACTGCGTGGGTGGAGGTCGGTGCGAGTTCCGACTACCGTCCAGTGCGGCGGTGGTCCCATGGCGAGCTGGCCGGAGCCCGAGGACGCCGCTCATCCGCCTGTGGTGGCGGGCCGAGGCAGTGATGGGCAACCCGGTGGACCGAGATGCTGATCATCAACCCGAACTGCACACCCTTCTATGTGCCGCCGCGCCTCAGCGGGCTCCTCTCCATGATCGACACCAGTCCATTCCCCATCAACCGGGAACGAAGTTCCGTGGCATGCATACTGACCGGGCACGGCTGCCGCGCACCAGGCGCCCCGCTAGGCACCAGCAGAGTGTGCTGGTTACGCGGTGGACATACTTGGCAGCAGGGCAGTGCCCCTCGGCTGTCAGCCACAGCCAGCCACACCGCCACCGCATCTCGCGACCGCCGCAGTGGCGGTCAAAGACAGCTATCGCCTACCGAAGCCGCGCCCGGCGAGCGCCCAACGCTGCCTCATAAGCGTCCACCGGACTGGAGAACTGTCCTCGCGCGGGCGCCCATCCTTGCCCCGAGGAGGTGTAGGGGAACCATTGCGCGTTCACGCTTAGCCGGATCTGAATCCCCAGTCCCGGAACGGTGAGATGGTTCCGCGCGACGGTGAGGGTGTCCTCAGGTGTGTTGTGCTGTCGGCGGATCATCTCGATCGCCGTGTCCATCAGGCCCGGAACTGGATCATGAGCACAGTGGGCGGTGTGGACGCCTTCCAGTCCTGCGAAGGTGTACGCCACCCGCAGGCGGCTCAACGCGGCGCTGCTGAGGCCGGCTCGCTCGGCCGCTGCTGCCGCGGTGCTGGCGTCGCACCGGGATTCCTGGATCAACCGGACCAAGTCGACGACGTCGTCGTGCAACTCAGATCCGTGGCTGTCCAGTAGCGCGGCGGCGCGCCGAGCGGCGTCGCCGGCGATGGCGACCAAGACGTTGGACGGCAGGATTCCGAGCGGTGTGTCGGGTAGTTCTCGTTCGGCGAAGGGGATCCGTGCGCCATCCGGGCGCGGGGTGACGGTCATGATGTCCTCAGTTTGACGAGGTTGACGAGTTCGGTGCCGGTGAGCTTGGTGAAATCGAACTCACCGCCGGGCAGATACAGCGCGCTCTGGTCGCGTTTGTTGGCCAGCAGGGCGGCGATCCGGTCCTCGATGCTGTAGCGGGTCACCAGATAGTGGATGTGGACGGTTCGGTTTTGGCCGATCCGGTAGGCGCGGTCGTTCGCTTGCGCCTCGATGGCGGGGTTCCAGTGTCGCTCGAAGTGGATCACGTGGTTGGCGCGGCTGAGGTCCAGGCCGACGCCCGCAGTGGTGACGGTCGCGACCAGGATCTGCGTATTGCCGTTGGTAAATGCCTCGATGCGGTCTTCGCGGTCGGTTTTGCCGACATCTCCGATATACAGGGAGCTGGTGTACCCCAGTCTGTTCAGGTAGTAGTTGACCATCTTGGCGGCATACACGTAGTAGGTGAACACCAACACACGTTCGTCGGTGCCACGCACGCGTTCAACCAGGCGGCGCAGCACGGTCAGCTTCGGAGCGTTGGGCTCCAGGTCGCACGGCTCCAGGCCCTTTTCCTCCAGATCGACCGCGTCGTACTGCAGGGGGCTGTTGGTGATCTTGCGTTGCTGGTGGATGACTCTTTTGGCGAGCCTGCCGATGACCGGGCTGTTCGGATTGCGCTCCATTTGTTCCACATCGTCCGCGGTCAACGCCTCCAGCATGCCGCGCTGTCGATCAGCGAGGTGCGCGACATGCGTGGTTTCGTGTTTGCCTGGCAGGTCCAAGCCCAGCGCGGGATCATCTTTCAGCCTGCGCAGCAGGAACGGTCGCAGGACGCGGTGGATCCGCTGACGTGCCTGCTCCGCATGACGCTCGTTGTCGGCATCGGTGATCGGCCGCACGAACTGGGCCTTGAACTCGGCCGGCGTCCCGAACAATCCGGGATTGCACCAGTCCAGGATCGTGCGCAGCTCATCGGGCTGGTTCTCCAGGGGAGTTCCGGTCAGAGCTACCCGCATGACCGAGGGCAGCGCGCGGATCCACTGCGCCGCCCCGGTAGCGCCGTTCTTGGTCCGCTGTGCCTCGTCCGCGATCACCACGCCCCAGTGGACGGCGCTGAGCTGGTCAATGCTTCTTTGGAGCGTGCCGTAGGTGGTCAGGACGATCGTGTCCGCGGTCAACCCGCCTAGGCTGCGTTCCTGGTCCCAGAACACGGTGACCGGTGAGCCGAGGTGCCGGGCTATCTCAGTGTCCCACTGTTTGATCAACTTGCCGCTGAGACAGACCACCAGCGTGGGCTGGTTCGCTCCGGCTCGTCGTCGTGACTGGTGGAACGCCAGCGCGCTGATGGTTTTGCCCAGTCCCATATCGTCGGCGAGCAGGCACCCGAACCCTGCCAGACTCATCCGGATCATCCACGCCACGGCCCGGGACTGGTGCGGCAGCAGGGTGATGGAGCATTCCGCGTCCACCTGCCGGACAGCCCCGGTGTAGTCGGTGGTGCGCAGGTCAGCGATCAGGGCCGCGATTCCGTCGGCGGGTTTGCAGGCGTAGACGCGTCCCTTGATCGTCACCCAGCCATCGAGCACGCCGAGCATTCCCTGTGCCCGCGGGATCGAGGTCACCGTGGGCTGGGCCAAGCACTCGCGGGTCACGTCGTCGATCAGGACCCAGCGGTTCTTCCGCATGATCCACGGAAGCTCTGCCCGTCGAAGCCGGTCGAGTTCGGCTGGATCCAGAATCTGGCCGTCCGCGGTGATGCGCCAGCGCCGATCGAACAGCTCGCCCAGCCCCAGCCGGCCAGTCACCGGCCCGGTGGGCAGCGCAGGCCCCACCACGGCCTCGACCGCCAGCGCGTCGGCCCACTCCTTGTCCCAGCTCACCTCGATACCCATCTCGGCGAGGATGTCCGCCGCGCTACCGCGCAGAGCTGCGGCATCCTCGGCGCTGATCCAGCAGCGAGCCGGATAGGGGTCCGCGCCCAAAGCCTCGAGCGACGGCACCGTGCGCCCAGCCAGCCGGAGACGTTTGCGCACGTGCTCTCGGAGGTCCGGTCCGTGGGGGAAACCGGTCAGGACCACGCCCTCCCACCACACGTCGTCGGCATCGACCGCGGTGTCGGCGCTGCCCGGGATCCGGCACAGCTGCAAGGTCGTCTCCAGCACGGTGGAGTCTGGCTGCGGCGGCTTGATGGTCAACTGCAGCGACGGCTGCTGCTCAGCGGGTTCGTCGCTATCGGCGTCGTCGACCCAGCGCTGTAGCGTGACGATGCGATCGGCGTCGGTCACATAGGCGGCGCCGGTGAACGGGACGGGACCATGCATGTACCGATGGCCGGAGGACGTCACCAGGTAGTCAGCGACGGCGTCGATCATCCCTCGTACGGCTCGGACCAGATCAATCGATTCGCGTATGTTGTCGCCGTTGATCCATTGGCCGGCCACGTATGGCGACGATTCCAGTTCCGTGGCGAGGTCGTTGACCACCTGCAGCTGGCCGGTGTCGAGCTGCCCGACGCGCCACGTCGGGTACCGCGTCCCTCGGTCGGCTGTGTCGGCCAGTGCAGTTCTGATGCCGTTCTGAGCGATTGCGCTCAAGGCCAGACGCACGACGCGCGCCCAGACACGAGCGGACGGACTCCACTCGTCCTGCGGCGGCATGGCCAGCAGTGCGATGGCATCGCCAGTGCCGATGCGCCCGCATCGGAACGTGAAGGACTCTCCCTGCTGACCGACGAGAGTACGCTGCACCGTCACCTCGGCACCGGCGGGCCGTGAGTTGTCCCACAGCGCGCAGAGCAGTCCGGCCTCGGCGGCGGGGGCGAGCGTGTCGAAGACGATGTACGTCCCGCGGTCCATCTCTGCTCGGACCGTGTCACGGTCGAGGCCCGGCAGCGCTGTCCTGGTGGTCAGGTAGTCGGGCCCGCCGGTCGTGCGGGCCACGACTGGTGCGACGAGGGCGGTCGGTGGATCGGCGGCAGGCGAGGAGTATGAGCCCAGGGGCGCTGTGTCGGGTGATGGTGTGGTTGGGCGACTGATCTCTGGTTGTACGAGCGGCTGTTCGTGATCGGCCGGTGCGGGCACGGTGACCGGTGATGCGGTGATCGTGGTCCGCGCACGGTCATTCAGCACGAGGATGAGTGCCGCCGCCGCGGATTGGCGGGCTTGTTTGGTATTGCCGCCCTCCGCGGTGGCACTGACCGTACTTCCGCGGTGCTTGCAGGTCACGTGCGCCTTGGGTGATCCTGTATCGCTTTTCCCTTCGCGCCAGCGCAGGGAAGTGATCCACTGTCGTGATTGGGCAGTGTCCAGTACCGAGACCGCCGTGGCCACTCCGGTCACTGCCAGCCACACGTCGCCCGTTCCTGCTGCGTCCAGCCACTGGTCGGGAGGTTGCAGACCGGCGAGTTCGGCGACCGCGCGCAGGCGTACCGCGTGACGGGCAGCTGCCTTCCCCACTGCTCGGCAGGGGCCGAATGTTCGCAGCTGTCCGTCCACGATGAGGCTGACCGAGGCCACTTTCGTTGCTGCTGGTCCGTCGCCGTCGACGTACTCGCCGGTGGGCACACCAGTCAGTGAGCTGTACTGGTTGAGCAGGTCTGAGCACATCGAGGTGATCCTGGTCGCCGCACGTATGCCCTCCTGCCGCACGTAGTCCCACGCTGCTGAGCGCGCTCGAAACAACACGACCGCCAGCTGCTTGGGATCCAACAGGCCCGCGCGGGCCCGCGCCAGGGCATGGCGCACCAGGTGTGCATCGGGATCGCGATGTTCAGCGGCCTCGGTCAGCGTGGCCAGGAACGCTGTGGGACTCATCGACGCCCACGTGCTCGCAGGCCCGATGCCACCATCGTCCAGCGCGGCAGGATCCACTGATGGTGCAGCCTGTTCAGGAGAAACAGGTTCTGACCCGGCCGCTGTCAGCCCGCCACCGATCAACCGGTCAAGCAGGCTCAGGCACGCGGCGTGACGGGCCGCAGGCTTGGACGCTGCGATGCACCCCTCACCGGCGAGCGGGCCATCCTCGAGATCAATTACTGCGTGTCCCTGGAACGCCGATCCGCCCCGTGTAACGACAAGGCGAACATCCACCTTCGCCAGCGGCAGCTTCATCAAGTGAGAATGTACGGACAAGATGCTGATCGCGAGATACGGGCGAGCACGCACATGATCCAAAACGCGCTGCCGGACCGCGCCACCCGCCTCTCCGGTCAGACGCACCAGCAAGAGGGCACGCAGATCCTTCGGAGTGAGTTCACCAGTGTCGAGTCGCCGAACCACTTCGTTGAAGCCTTGTTGAGCGACCTCGCCGTTCACCATCCACCGCCGCAGCCACGAGGGAACCGAGTGCGCCATACCATTTTCTCCCGCGAGATCGAGCCCGTCGTCCCGAACTAAGTTCCGGCAGACGGTTGATGTTCGACATCCAAAGCAGGCGGGAGTGTACGAGCGAGTCAACGATCTTGAGAAATCGAAACCCCTCGAACGGTGGACACTCAATCGAATGATCAAGCCGTCCTTGCTCTTGGCCGAACGCAAACGTCGCTGGACACGGGCCATTCAGCGACTGTCCCCGATGGACACCAGGAGGAGCGGCGCGGCACACCGCCGCTCTCCATATCGGGCCTCAGCCCGTAGCCAAGGGTCAGAAAAGGTGTCCGGTTCACGGATCACGCAGGCCGAGTTGCCCCTGGCGGGCATTACTCGTCGTCCCCTGGCGTGATGGAAGCGGCATCAACAACGTGGTATCTGGTCATGGTCGTTGCTCGGTTCGAGCGGTTACCTGGAGGCATCAGCTCACAGGTGCGTACCTTGAGTGCTCGACCACATCGGACAGATCACGTTGCGAGTAGACGCCGCGAGGAGTTTCTTGACAGAGCAGTAGAAGGGCATCGTTTGCGGCCGATCACGACGATCGATCCAGGCCGGCGCCTGCCTCGACAGCGGTTTCGACGGCCCTCGGATTCATTGCACGCGGTCTGCCCGCAGCCCCCTCGTTGGGCAACTGGTCGACGGAGACGCCGTCGAGTACCAGCGAGAACATGTACCTGCCGTGCGCGGTGACCTCGCGCGTGTCCCAGTGTGTCGACCGCACCGCGAAATGTAGGCCATGCTCTTCCTCCAGGTGCGAGAGGTACAGACCGGCTAGGAGGACAACCTCCGATTGCTTCCGGCCGGTGAACTCGACCAAGGTCCCGGTTTCATCCTGATGTCCGCGGCCTTCATTGTCTGTGTGACCTGCTGCCGGAGTGGGCATCGCTTGCCGTGCTTGACTGAGACTGGTGTGCATCGGGTCGAGGCCGAGCACTTCGTAGAACAGGGTTCGGGTGGTCGCGGCCAATGGGTGGTGGGGATTTTCATCGAACGGCTTGGATATGACGCTCGGGTCGGCCAGTGCGCGGTGTACGTCGCGCTCGAAGGAGTTGACCGCGTAGGTGGTCATGTTCCGTAGTGGAGCGTGCGGGGTCGCTTGGGCTGCGGAGGCGGCGCGTTGCGTTGCTCGCCATGCCAGGTAGTAGGCGGATCCCAACGAGAACTCGGCCACGAGCCGGTCAACCGCGTCACGAAGTCGCGGTGCGTGGTTGTCCATCACCTCCGGCAAGTGATGTCGTGCCAGTTCCCGATTGAAGAACCGGATGGCTTCCAACGCCAACACGTCGAAGGCGACGAGGAGTAGATGTTCCTGGCGTGGTGCGGTCAGTGACACCGGTCGCAGCCGCTCTGCCAGGTATGCGTCCAAATGCTCGACTGCGGCAGGCTGAGGGTGCTGCGAAGGAATACGCCAGCGAACCGCTAGTGGGAAGTAGCGATCCGCCAGTGTTGGCGTCGGCAGATTGGCCGGATCCCCGTGGGCTGCCTGCCACACTGCGCCGAAGTCACTCGGATCCCAGTCGAACGCGAGGGGATCGCTGCTGGCGTCGGGCATCAGCAATCCGACCCCGCGTGCCTTGTTGAGCCACTCGGGCACAGGCTCGTCACCGGCGTGGAATGGGAGCGGATGTTGCCAGTCATGGAGGGGCGGCAAGGGGGTCGTGCCGTCAGCGAACCGAAGCAATGTCAAGACCGCGAGTTCGACATCAACGGTGGCTTGGGGAAGATCCGGCTCGGCGGTGAGCTGGTCTGGGAACGCCGCGGACAGAGCCTGCTGTTGACTGGTGCGCCAGTGCGCAGTCGCCTGTTGCAACGCGGCGCGTTCTTGCTGTGCCGCATCCCGGCGCCGCTTCTGGGCCAGACGCTCCTGGCGGGCTGCCTCGTTCTCCGGTGACAGCACGGCGGCCACGCGCTTGCGTAGCTGCGGATCGCAATCCGCGCAACGGGTTGCCCCGTTGGCGATGACCGTCTCCAAGCTTGTTCGGGAGGCCAATCGCAGTGGCTCTCCGCAGTCCGGGCAGAGGACGTTCGGGAGCACCGCCCGCGCCGACGCGGCCGCGACGATGTTCGCTGGACCGCGTCCGTGCGTGTCGATCTTCTTGACCGCCTCAGCCCATAACGGTGTGTCATGGTCATCGAAGCCCGTCAGCGCCCAGTATCGCAGGCCCAGATCGACAAGGTCGGCGCTTACACCGTCGATCGGTGTCACGTCCGGTGTGTACTTCCCGGTCTCGTCCACTCGTGCCCCCTCAATCTATCGATCATCGTGTTTCGACATGGACATGGTTGTTCTCGTGTTGTTGTTCGGCAACAGGTTTCTGAGGCGAGATCGGCGGTGTGGCGCAAGACCGGGGCCGGTCCATCGAAGTGGAGACGGGAGGTGCCGATACACGATCAAGGCACAATCACGCAATACGCCTTGCCCGGGTCGTCAGCTCAAGCCCATCGATGTGGACAATCGGCCAGGATCAGGGCGGAACGCGAGATCATGATCGAGCAGCACTGCAAGTGCCGCTGGTGCAGGGTGTGTGGGGTGATCGTCATACCAGTCGCGCAGCCATGCGCGAACCTCTGTCCGGGAGATGCTCAGTGCGGAGTCGGAGGTCATGCCGGGGAAAGTGCTGGCGAATTCGGCGTAGGGCAGCGTGGCCGACTCGGTAGCTCTGGCCAACGTAGCATTGGTCAGCACGTGCACGGCCGTACGGTAGCGATCATCGGCAGATGCGCTTCCCCAGCCGAATGCCGATCCGGGAGGAGCGGCGAGCTGCTGCACGAGAATGACGCCCTCTCCGTCATCGGCCTCTACGGTGATCAACTCAACGGGGTGGGTCTTGGCGCGATACAGCACCGTGGTGTCGGCGGTATCGAGCAGGAAAGGATCGATGGGTCGGCAGGTCTTGCAGCGCCGCGCGTTGCGGGGACGCCCGTTGGCTGTCGTGGACCACGCGCGAGCTTCACGGACCGACAAGCATGTGCCGCTGCTGAGAGCTCGTAGCCCGTAGTCCGGTGCTGGTCCATAGGGTCGATCCCACCACTGGCTACCGGGGTAGTCCTCCTCCCGCTCGGGCTCGGCGTCGTCATCGCCGCCGAGGACCAGACGGTCTTCGGGGTAGTCGTGGCTGTGCGCGAACTTACGCAGTGTGGGCTCGATCGCCGCCGGTGCCCCTGCCGTGTGTACGCAGTCCCGCAGGTGCAACGTGGCCGTGGACGGGGCATAGGGATAGGCGGATACGCCTGCTGTCCACCGCGCCATCGCTCTGTCGTACTCGCGGCGTGCCTGCTCGTAGAGTTGCTGATGCGCGGCACACCGCTGACAGTCGCTGTCGGTATGAAGCAACGGATTCACTCGCAAAGGGACCTCGTCGGCGAGACCACCGCTGATCAGGTCGTGAGTCGTGCTGACGTATTCCTCTGGTGTGCACCAGCCCAATTCGGCGAACTCGTCGGCGAGTTCGCTGGTCAGCTTGGCGGTAGATCCTGCGTTGCCGCTCAGCCTCAGGAGAACTGCCATGTGCAGTGGTGTCGGCACTCGGCGACTGAACAACATCTTTCTGTCGCCCATCGCGCATGACTCGCGGACGGACAACGACACCACCGCACATAGTTCCACCGCATGCTCCCATCGTGGCTATCGAAGCGTTCGTTGTACTGCATCCCGCTACGAACTCGAACGGGTGATCCCCCGTGGCAGGATCGAACACCCGGGCGCAGTGCCTACGGCTATCGTCGCCGCACTCGACGACGCCCCTCGCTCGATCCGTCTGACGCTCCGCCGCCAATTCCGTAGAGGACCTGTATCGCCGCCGTGCGCCGAGGGACCGAGGGCGAGGGAGGCATGTTGCGCCTGCAGTACGTGCCACCGCAGCCCCACTGTGGACAGGGACGGCCGTCGCTATTTCCGTGCATTGCCCCGGTCATGAGCTGCCTCGAACGCCTCGATCACGTTTGCTGGGATGCGGCCCCGGTCGGACAGCTCATAGCCATTCTGGCGGGCCCAGTCCCGAACCGCCTTGGTGTGCTCTCGGTTGACTGCCGACGGTGCGGCTTTCGCCGACACACCGCGTTTGACGCGTCCGCCGGTCCGGCGGCCGTTCGTCACGTACGGGTCCAGTTCGTTGCGGAGCTTGGCGGCGTTGTTCGGTTCCAGGTCAATCGCGTAGTCCACACCGTCCAGACTGAAGGACACGGTGGTGATGTCGTCGGATTCGGTCCCGTCCAGGTCGTCGACGAGCAGGACGGTTACTTTCTGTGCCATGTCAGTGCTCTTTTCTTCTGTGCCAACGTAGTGCGGTCAAACTCAGCTGTGATCTAGCGTTCGAAACGTGGTAGATCGGTTAGGGCATGTTCTGACTTGATCGAGTCGCGGCACTCATCATTGCATGATGGGCGCCCTGACTCGTGGAACTCCACGCTTGTTGTCGTTGGCGTGTCTGACTTTCACGCAACCTCCACCTCAACTTCCGTTGTCCGCGAGACATACCTGGGTACGCGTCTACCGCATGATGTGTCCTAGTCCCACGTCGCTCACCTCCTTGTCGATGGCAGGGTGCGCAACAGGGCAGACAGTTCTGGTTGCATTGGTGTGTAGGGACGTAATGCGTCATCTCTGGCTCGGAGCGGTGTGCATCCGTCCGCATGCCTACTTGTCTTCTGGCTCTGGTTCTGCCGCAAGGTGGTCGAATCCGAAATGTAACTCTCGCAGTGGCATGTGAGGTTCGTTGTGCACGGTCTTGGTGTTGCCGCTCATCAGGTCGATCAGGGACTCCGGTCCGGCGCGCCAAGAGTCTGGGTGTTGTCCGGTGCGGCACTTGCGCGGTTCCTCGCCGAGCCACCGCTCAACCGCGCTGCGGAAGTGCACCAGTGCTTGATGGTGGTACTGGACCGCGACCAGTGGTGTGGCGCGCGGGTCGTGATGGGCGAAGTAGTACCCCCACGTCATCACGGTCGTGTCAATCGCGAGTCCGGGATGCTGCCGCCAACACGCCGGGACAATCTCCGCCTCGGTATGGGCCCACACCTTGTTGTACGTCGAGATCCACCGTTCGACGACTGTGTCGAGAGCGGCGGCCTGGTCGGGTGTCATGGCTGACCAGGTCCAGGGCCATCGCGGGTACATCTCGCCTGCGGCGAAGTACTCGTTCAGTAGGATCTGCAGGTCTGGTGATGGCATGGTGTTCATTGATCTCCCCCTGTGGGATCAGAGAATCCGCTGAGCGCATCGCCAGCTGCGGTGGCGGCGGTGTGCCATGCGGTCGTACGGCGGTTTTCACGGTCGACCCGTCGCTGCACCTGGGCGGCTTCGGCGTCGATGCGTCGGCGCCGCCGTCGCTTGGCGCGATAGGAGTCGGTGCGTGCCAGGAAAGGGCTGAGGCCGCGGACGCTGACGACACTTTCGCCGTCTTTGAGGCGTTGTTGGTCGGCGGTGGTGAGAACGTTCTGTACCTGGATGCTTTCCCCGGCATCGGCGGTGCTTCGGCTGGCGGTCACGACGGGGACGAGTCCTGCGCGGTCGGACAGTTCGGGTGCGCTGTCGATGTCCAGCCCGCCGATGATCGTGACGCCAGCGGCGGCCCGCAGTGCCGTCGCTTCGTCACCGTAGGCTTCCACTTCCTGGCCGGATCCCTGCACGGCGTAGATCGGCAGCAGATTGAACTTGCGGCCGGTGTTGGCCACATAGGGCAGTCGTGGCACCGGCGGCCCGTAGCGGAGTTCGTCGTGGATACCCACGAACGGCACATCCAGGCGTTTGCGGCCGCTGCGCAGGGCGACAGCTTGTGCCGCCGCGTACACCTCGTCGATGAACAATCCCAGAAGCGGTCGGCAGGAGTCGATCTGGGTCTCGTCGGCCAGGACGTAGATCGTGCCGGATTGCTGGATGTGCTCCACCAGGTTGATGCGGTCGCTGTGCCGATTCCCGATCAGGGCACGGCCGTCTCTACTGGCCAGTGAGGACACCGCTAGCACGAGGTACCGCTTGACGCCGCTGGTTGTCCGTTCGGCGGCTTTGTCCAGGTGCGTGACGATGGCCAGGGACGCGGCCTTGTCGGCCGCCGGGTGCGTGGCCAGGATGCGCCGGGGCACAGGGTCGTCGGTGTTCTCCAGCCAGTTGATCAGGTCCGCGATTTCGCGGTGGTCCAGGGCAGCGGCATGAAGCCACGCACTCAACACCTCGGCTGCACTGTCATGGAAAAACTTGTCGTCTTGAGACCCCGTGTTGCCTTGGCGCACACCATGGAGCAGGGCTTCGGCGCGGCGACGTGCGATCGAAGGGTTGTCACATCCGGGGATGGGCGACCAGCAGACCGCGGGAAATCCGGCTGCCCATCGGTTGTCGGCGGGGGAGAAGTCGACGACGGATACTGGAAACTCCTTCGACGGGAGCCAGTGCCGCAGTAGTAGTGACAACCAGCCCCATCGTAGGCGTGGGCGACGGAACTGGCGCGCCAGCACGGTTTGCGCGAACAATGAAGGCTCCATCGTGGACACGATGGCGGGGCCTGGCAGCGCGCGGGTGATCCCCACGAGCAATCGAGCCGTCTTGCCCCACCCAGGTCGGCCCACGATCCGGATGCGTTGTTCGTAGTCAACCCAGAGGTTCAGTCGGCGCTTGCCGCCTGGCACCACTGGATATCCAATGTGGATGCCAAGTTCGTTCATGTGCCTGGTCTGGCGCTGCCACCAGGTCAGGCCAGGGCGCGTGAATCTGCCGGTCCGTCGCGTCGCGGTGGCGCTCAGCGCGCCGCGGATATCGGCCCTGGTGGCGAGCCCGTCGAACCTGACGGCTCGGTGCAGTGGTCGAAGGATCGGCCGGACGACGAGGAGGCTCCAACCGGCAGTGAGTAGTGCGGCCAGTATGGCTGTCACGGTGGGCGATCCGTGTGGCCAGGTGACGTCTACCGGCGACGGCCGGGCGGCCGCCCCAGCGGTGGTGGCGTCTGGAGGGGCAAGGGTGATCTGAACGTGTACGGCGGGCCAGACCCAGCCTGAACCGTCGAACCACGACGCGCCCGCCGCGCCGACCACGACCGCCGCGGCAAGACCACAGGTCAGGGCAAGGGCAGCGACGCTGATTCGTTGCCGTTCCCGGCGCGTGAATAACCGCGTTCGACCCTGATGGACACCACGTGACACGGTTCCCCCTAGAATGACCTCGACAGCTCACGCTGTTCGGTGATATTATGGATTCTTTCAGTCGGTTTCGGCAGTTTTTATCCCCACATGCGGCCGACTGCGTTGCGGCGAAAGTCTCCGTCAACTCTCACTGGAGTAACGTGCACCGTTGTTCCTGACTTCTGGGCCTCCACCATGAGCGGCGTTCCGTTGATGAAGCCAAGATAGAGAGCGACGTGGTGGATTGGATCGCCCCAAAAGAGCAGGTCACCGGGCACTCGGTCGTCCCAGTTCGTCACTGTACGTGCCGCTTTCAGCTGTGCCCCCGAATAGTGCGGAAGTGTGATTGCTACTTGCGCGAACGCGTAGATCATCAACCCGGAGCAGTCAAATCCAACCTTGTTGAAGTCTCCATGTTTGTCGCCTTCTCCGCCGTCCCGGATTCCCTTGGTCGGGCCGGAGGCGTTGCCTCCTCCCCAGGCGTAGGTGACGCCGAGTTGGCTCAACGCGGCCTCGGCGGCTTTAGCCGTGAGCTCATTCGGGAATGTCAACGTGTTGGCGCCGGGGCGTCCGGCCTCGCGGGGCAGCTCGATGGTCTGGCCTTGGCGCAGGACCTTCACCGCGCCGGGACCGCCGACTCCGGGGGTGCACTCGACGGCGTTGGGTGCCTGCCGTGGCGCGCCGTCGTAGAGGACGGCTTCCAGGGTCGTGGCCCATTTCTCCCACCGGCGGTAGGGTTCCGCTCCGGCTCCAGCACGCTGGACAATTTGTGCGACATCGGCAAAGTCACGTCGGGTGTCGTCGTAGTTCGACACCCGTTCGACCAGGACGCGATAGAACGCCGCGCTGGCTTCGACCGGATCGGTTTTGACCACACTGGCATAGAGCTCGCCTTGCTGTTGAAATAGGCCGGTGGATCGTCCGTTCACGGCCAATGGGTTGAGTGATGATTCCTGCATGGCCACAGCGAGGGCGATCGCGATTCCGCGGTGCCGCACATTCATTCCCTTGCCGACAGCGACAACCGTGCGCGCGGCGTACACCTGTCCTGTGTTGAGTTTCACGTTGTCGGTGATGATTTCGTTCGCACGATCGGCTGTTGTTGCATCGGGTTTGACCACGCAGCCGGGTGTCGTGTTGTTCTCGTCTGAGCCGATCGCGCCGCCCATGATGCTCACCACGAGAATTAGTAGCATCACTAACACCGCTGCTACTGCTCCAACAATCTTCACGGGATCCCTCCAGGTGAGACGTGTGGGCTCATCCGCCTTCAGTGGCTTCGCCGATGCGCCACAAGTTGTCCGCACCGCGCAGGACGACGCGCGTAGCTGTCACGGTCTCCGCGTAGGCCGTCGCGCCGGTGGAGCTCACGACTCGGGTGGCGGCGACGATGACGATCACGGCATGCGGCGTGCGCGGCGCTTCGGGGGAGATCACCGCGGTGGGGCTGGTGCATCGCGCGCTCTCGCGTGCAGCGACGGTCGCGTCCCAGGACCGGCGTGACCGGTCGTTGATCTCCGCGTTCCACGCGGTCCACGCATCAGGAACCATCGCCGTTTGAGCCCGCTGTTCGGATTCTCCGAACGGCGCGCGATAGTCGAACGGGCACCACCGCGCCAGCCACGCTTGGGCGGCCGACTCCGGTGTCGACAGCTCGTGCGCGGAGGCCGCGGTCGTCGGGACGGCCGCAAGCGGGACGTCGGGAGCGGGTGGTGGTGCGGAGGACGCGCGCGGGACCTGCGGCGTCACGCCGTTTGAGGGCAGCAGTCCAGGGCCGGTTGTCGTTCCGTTCGAAGTCGGTGTCGACGTCGGCCGCGGTGTTGCCGTGCCGCGCCCCTCCAGAGCGGACGACGCCGAGGATATGGCTAGGTCGACTGAGTTTGGCTGATCGGAGTTGACGGTGGAACGATCGCGTCCTGAGCTGCTAGCCATCCTGAAAGCTAGGACCGCGACGGTCACCACGACCACGACCAGGCCTGCCGCGACCCAGCGCGACGACGGGCGCGGATGTGCACGCCAGTGTCGCGGTAGGGCTGGTTCGACGAGGTGTCCGTCGAAACGCTCCCGCAGGCGCTGTCGTCGTTGACGTACACGCTGGCGGATCTCTTCGCGTCGTGCGCGTCGAGCGCGAGCCCGTCGTCCCCATGGCCACATTCCTGGTGCGGGGCCGACGAGATCCCTGCTGAACAAGCCCACGGTAGGTCCCGCGTTCGTCGACGGGACGACGTGTTCGTTCGCTGTTCCCGGGGCGCCGTCGAACGGTGCATGACCGCTGACCGGCTCGACGTGCTGGTCCTGCGGCTCGGCGTGTCCGTCCGGTGTGGTGCTCTCGTCGTGGTGGTCGCCGGCCGATGCCGGGGTGTGCTCATGGCTCATGGCGTGGTCTTTCCGGGTGGGGGCGGTGGTTGACGACGCGGCGGAACGGATGTGGATGTCGGTGTGGTGCCGCGCGGAGTTCGGCCACGAGTAGTGGCGCTGCGGGGGAGGAACGAATCCAGTGGGGAGAGTTTCCGTTGCCAGGGGAGGGAACCGGGCGTACGGGATCCGCCCGGCCTGCCGGTACCTGCCGCTGGTCGAGATCGACGGCCCGCGGAGGTCTTACCGCGTCCGGAGGGTGCGCCGGAGGCGCCGCGCGTAGCCGGGCTTCGCCCCGTGAGCGCCCGCCAGCTCTTCGAGCCGAGCGTGACGAACGGACGGGTGATCGCCGACGGTGGGCCCATTCCCTCGAAGGGCTGCTTCACTGCTTTCCAGCTCTCCGACGCGATTTCCTTGTAGCGGGGTCGGCCGCTCGTTCCTTCTGCCCGCAGATTGCTCAGTACACGACCGGCGGCGCTCGAAGCGACGGAACCGATGCGTCCCACGCCGCCCGTGGCTGTCTTGGCCGCGAGGCCCAGGCCGGTGCCGACAGCTCGGCCAGCCAACCGGCCAGCGAACCGCCCGGCACCGCTGGCGAGCATCGCGCCCATGTAGCCCATTGATCCGGCGCCGCCGACAGATGTCAGGGTCTCAAGCCACGACCGCACCTTGGACGCGGCGATGAGCAGGGCGATGTTCAACACCGACACCAACAGCACACCGTACTGTCCAATGAGGAGCGACAGTATGGATGAGACGACAGCCACGCCAGAGATCACGGTGGTGAGAAAGAGTGACTGGAACTGCAAGCCAACGGTGTACGCGAGGTAGCGCAGCCCGGTTTGTCGGAACCAGCCAGGGATAGGCCAGAAGGTTAAGAACAGCAATCCGATCACCAGCATCAACATGAATCCGCTGGTGGTGACAAGTCCCGCGATGATGAGACGGAGCAGAAGGAGCGCCATCGGTATGGCGATCAGTGCGACCAGGATGACGACACCGGTCCGGGTCATGTCCTGTCCCCGGATGAAGGACGCGTGCTCACCGAATTCCGGGACCACGCCCTCGTCGTCGAGCGTCTTCATCATCCGACGCCAGGTGTCGTCGTTGGCCAGCGCGTGATGACCGACCTTCTTACAGATCTCGAGGGTGCGGAACGCGGCGATGCACCAGGGGACCGCGCCGAATGATCCCCAGACCCCATCGACGAGGCGACGACTCGCGACTCGCTGCGGATCGCCAGTCAGTTGAGGGTTCGGGAAGCCAGTCGGGTTCTCGTTGGTGCCGATGTAGGTTGTGTTGGCCGTGATGATGTTGCTGGCCAGGTCTTGGCGAACCGAGTCCACACTGCGCATCACCGACGACGGACCGGCAGCAAACGCCATGGCCAAAGCGATCGCGGCCACCAACCACGCCATGTCGCCCATGAATCCACGCCCATCGTTGCGCCAACGCGCGTAGCTGATGAACGCCCCAACGGCTGCCGTAGCGCTGATGAGTGGCCAGAAGACGTGCGTGGCAACGTGTTGGACGGCAACGTCGATCTGGCCCGCGGAGTCGCGGTAGACGGTGAGGTTCAAAAACCATTCGAGCAGCACCAAGCCGCCACGCAGCGGTGCGAGGGCCATCCACAAGATCAAGTTGTTGACGAAACCGATGACTTCCAACACTGTCTCATTGATGTCGAACCAACCGGAGTGATCGTCGTCTGGTTTGACAGGCAACTTGTAGTTCAGGAAACCGTGGGTTTCATACAGAGTCTTGGGACCGCCGCCGGTGAGGTCGGGGCCGGGGATCAGATCGTCCGCTCGCGCCAGGTCGACACTGCCGACGACGAAGATCCCGACCAGCCAGGCGAGCATGAGGACGCGGGTAGGGTTGCCCAGCAGCCACTTGATCGGTCTCGGCAATCGGGCACGCCACGCCATCACGTGCTGCATGCCAAGCTGCACAGAGGATGCGACATGACGTGCCCACCCGAAGCCAGCGGCCCAGCCTGAGTTGCGGCGTGGCGTTGGGTCCGCGGTGGTGACCGAGTCCCCAGTGTCGCGGGCGCGGTCCGGTTGCCCAGACTCCGTTCTGAGTAACCGTTTCGTGTGGAAAGCCACTTGATCCCCCTGAAGTCAAGTGCTCGTGCCGGTCTGACGCGAGAGTGGACGATGTGGACGGCATGCCGGCATCGGCGTCGCCGCACGGGGGACCGGGTCGATCGATCGCGCCTCAACAGCTCCCAAAGTGGCGGAGCGTGTCGGCGTTCAATGTCACGCCAGGGGGATCGGTCCCACAGGTGCGTTCACCGTCGTGAATGGATCGCACAGAGCTGGTTCGTAAAGTTGGCTCTCCTCACATGTCGGGGGAGTGATCGACGTACCCGGTCAACGGGTCTGCCGATGGGTGGTGAACATGGAGGCACGGCTGGCGGGGTCGCACGGTCAGAACCCTGACTGGGGTAGTGACGCCGGGGTTGGTGTGCTGTGCCCGTCAACGGGGCTGACAGCTGCGCTGTCCTCACCGGCGTCGGTAGCTAGACGGTCCGCGATCCAGCTGCTGAGTCGATCCCATTCCATCGGCGCCACGCGCCGTGCCCGATCGCGCAGCAGTCCTTGTCCGGGGCCGAACGCAGCCATCTGCGCGCGCATCCGAGGACCCGCGTGCGCAGTTCCCGTCAGCAGCGCCGCTTGGGCGTCCTGTTCCTGCAGACCTACCGCGCGGCCGCACCACACCATCACCGTCTGCTCGACCAACCCGGTGATCGTGGCCAGATCGATCGCCGACTGCGAGTCCAGCAGGACGAAACACTTCAGCGCTCGTCCGACGCGGGCCAGCCATTCCACCGTGGCGCGCCCCTCGGCATACGGCGTGATCAGGTGCAGCTCGGTGAACGCGACGACCTTGAGCATTTCCCGGCTGTGCCGCGACATCAGGGACGCGTAACGCAGCGAGCTGGTCATGGTGGCCATGCTCAGCCGTTGGGACATGTCCCAACGGGACGGATCTGTTCCCGGGTTGGGCAGCTGCAGCCCGTCCATCCGCAGGTAGACAAGTCCGCGGCCGGTGGCCAGCGGCACCGCGGCAGGCGCCAGATGCCCGAGCAGCGGCCGAGCGAGCGGATGTTTCGCACGCATGGTGAGCGTGCCACCGATCTCCTCGGCGAGGGCTCGGTCCCGGTCGCCGTGTTCGCCGGCCAGCAGTTCCGCGATGACGCCCGGTGAGGACCGGCCCTCCACCGGTCGGCGCATGACCCGGTCGATCGCGGTTTCGAGGACCGACTCGGCGCGCTGCCGGTCGTCCGGGGACAGGACACCCAGCATCGCGTCGAGCGCCATGGTGCGCGCCATGTCCGGGTCCGGTACATAGCGGAGGGGATCCATGGTTCCGCTGGCGTTCTCATGCAGGCCGTGGATTTCCTGGACGGGCACCTGCAGGACGGTGCTAGCGACGGTGGCAAGGCCGCCGAGGTCGCCCTTGTAATCGACCAGCAGGCTCCATGCGCCTTCGGCCAGAGCCGCGAGCAGTTGCATCATCACAGCTGTGCTTTTGCCGGATCCTGTTTGGCCGGTGAACAGCATCGTGGTGGGTTGCGTCCTGTGCTGCGCGGTCCGCGACGCGAGGCGCAGCTGGATCGGTCCCGGGGTGCTGCCCAAGTTGCCGCCGATGTAGGGACCGGAGGTGTCACCGACAGCGGATCCGCCGTGAAACCATGATCCGGCCAGCGTCCTCATAGGTTGGTCCTGGGCGTACTCGGTTACCCGTACCTGGTCGCCGGGAAGCAGTTCGCACCACAGCAGGTCTTGGACGTGGGCTGGTGCGTCAACGACGATGCCCAGCCCGCCGTAGTGGTTGATGACCTCGGCGATCCGGGCGTCCAAGTCTTCCGGTGTGTCGGCATCGACCACGAGGCGGATGTGGTTGGTGGTTTCAACATCCAGCCGCCGAGTGATCTCGTGGCGGCGATCGGCCAAGACCTGTTCCGCTTCGGCTACGTCCAGCGGAGCCTGCCCGCCGTGTTCTTCGGCTTCCCGGAGTTGACTCAGTGCGGCTTTGCGCCCGGTATCCAGCACGGCCAGTGATCCGGCCTGGCCGTGGTGGGTGCCACGCACCGAGGCTTCCACACCCTCGAGCTGCGTCAGGGTCTGCAGCCACTCCCCACCCGGGATGTACAGCTCCGTCGCCGGGAATCCGTCCAAGGCCGAGACCAGGATGGACACATACCGCCTCAGGCCTGTGCGGGCGTCGGTCGTCACTACATAGCGGGGATTTTCACGGGGGTCGACCGAACCGTTGAGTAGGAGGGCGATCTGTGGTGCGTTCAGCATCTGCGTAGGCGGCAGCTCGACCACGGTGCCGCGCCGCATCTCGCGGGCGTAGGACCACGCGAGCACACCCGCCGGCGCGGGGATGGCCCGTACCGGTTCGCCGCTCATCGCGGCCAGCCACTGGTCGATCGTGGTCTGCGCGTCGGCCAGCCGCTGGTGGGCCGATCGCTGCCGAGCAGCCCGGGACCGCAGCTGATCACTCCACAGACCACCTCGGTTGTCCGGCGTGCTTGCCGATGGCCAACGCACACCGAACAAAACCACCCGTTGCGGGAACGCGTTCATGTCGATCCGGTGCGCACCGAGTTCGATGTACTCGTCGGCATGCGTGGCGCGGACGCCGTCGAGGCCGCTCCACCCTTCTTCATAAGCCACGCCGGAATGGCGGGACCACAAGACCTTCAGGTGGTAGTCACCGTTGGCGGGCACCAGCCGGGCGAGTGTCTGCGCCAACTCCATGGTTTCGGACGCCAGTTGCTCGTCTTCGTACAGATCGGTGGACCCGTCGGGAATTTGCACCCATGCCCAGACGTCGTCGTCGGTCACCAAGGCGCCGTCAGTGATCAGTCGCGCCGCCGCGGGCGGACCAGCCGCGCGGCGGAATGTGCGCTTGAGTTGTGTGGCAGAACGGCTTCTCATCGAACGCCTCCCAGCCAGTCGTCCGTTGTGTCCGGAATGGTCTGTGCCCGGCGGCGGCGCCACGCCATGGCCACGACTGGCTCGCCTACGTTGCGGTGGTGCAGTTCGCAGACCGCGACGATGTGCACCGCGAGCACTTCCCTATTCGCCGCAGGCATTGCGGGGTTAGTGATCAGCCGCTGTCGAGCAGGTAGGCGTGCCAGCGTCCAGTCGTACCAGCGCATCAGCTTCAACCGACCCAAGGTGTCCAGTCGGGTCGCGGAGATCGTGAAGACGGACACGGGGACGATGTAGACCATCGGAGCGAATCGCGACAGCGGGTCGACGCCGAGGATCAGCAGTGCGAAGGCTGCCCAGAATGCGATCGCGGCGGCGGCGATCCAGACGACCTGCCGTCGGATACCTTGCCCCAGCGAGCGGCCGAAAATTTCGTACTGCCGCATCTCCAAGCGCAGGTGCTGGGTATCAGTCGGCAACTGTAAAGGCATCCTGGCCCCTCATCCCTGCATGAACAGATTCCACAGCGACTTGATGAACGTGATCGCTTGGTTTGGAAAGAAACAAAAACCCCCGACGACGACTGCGGCCACGATGATCGACGCCATCCGGCCATAGGCGTTCTCCAGCCAGGCGCCCACGAGACGGAACACCGCGAGCACGATCACGAAAGTTCCGACAACGGCAAGGATCCAGTCGCGTAGGGAAACTCCGGTGGACAGGCTCTGTGCGAGTGCGGTCATCCCGGCACCCCGTCCACGGGCACTGACAGCCCGGCCAGGTACCAGCGTCCGTCCTGCTCACGCAACCGCAGGATGTAGGCGCACGTCAAGGATCCGGCGCCCCCGCTCAATCGCCAGGTCACGGTTGCCATGCCCTGCCGTGAGTCTCCATCCTCGCCGGGGTGGAGCGCCCAGGACGTGACTTGCCCCAGTTCTGCCGCTCCGCCGAGACCGGCCAGTCGGGATCCGGACGCTCGGATGAACTCCAGGTCTCCTGTGGCGTAAGCGGTCAGCATCTTGGTGACGACCTCGCGAGTGCTACGCGACGCGGTGTCCTCGACTGGTGCCGGGCCCAGGGACGACGCCGTTGACACGTCGACGCTCGGCGTACCCACGAGCGCCGGTCGCTGGACCATCGCCAGCCGGTCGGCGACCACACCAACCGGCATCGCGACAGCGACCCACCGTGCCGAACCGGGCCGCCATCCGGGCGACTGGACGATTCCCGCACTGGCGGTGTCACCACCGCGATCAGCGGGCCCGTTCGGCGTCGACGACGACGCGTTGGGCGGCACAGGACTTGACTGATCAGCTCGTTCCGGCACATACGGGGTGACGCGCACGCGTACCGTCACGACAGCGCGCGTCGGATCGGCGCGGGTGATGGCCACCACGGCTGGAGAATCCGCCCATTGGCGGCCGTCGCCGGCCCACCCGTCGACCGACAGCGAGGGAGCCGCGTATCGCGCCAGTACCGCGCGGCGCCGGTCCCGATCCTCTGTGGTCCAAGACAAGTAGTCCGTCGCGGCGGTGGATGCGAATCCACCCAGATCCGAGTCGCTGACGGCCGCCGCGGCGTTGGAGGGTGGTGCCGGAGGGGTGATCCAGTCAGTAACGCGGTCGGCAATGGCCAGGATGCCCGCAACAGCGATCGTCACGCCTAGCGCGAGAACCCCGATCCGCCGAGTACGGTACCAGAGGGATTCACGCGGGGGCGCGGTGAGCACATCCCAGGAGATCGCCTCAGGATGGCGTTCGGAAGGCGGCATTTGCCGGGCTGGTCCCTGTCCCTGGTTTGCCGGGGCCCCTCCGGGTGGCGGAACACCAGGCGGCCCCGCCCAGTACCGAGGTGGGACCTGCGGCGGACCCGGTGGATGCTGGCCAGGCCACTGCTGCGCCCACTGCGGATGATGATGTGGTGCTGTCGGGGCGCCGGGCCGTTGTGGCAGCGGCATGTGTTGGCTCTTGCGTGCTCGCGTTCGTCCGTCGGCTGCTGGGCCGATCAACAGGCGCAGTAGACGCTGACTTCCCCTGCCTGCCATGTGACCCCCGAGTGTCTGCAGTGTCCGAAGGTTTCGGCGACGGGTATCGGACGGTGCGGTGCCCTTAGGTGCGAAACCGTGGTTGTAGATGATCTGTTCGGCGTTGCGGTGTGGCCGAAGGTGTCCAGCGGATCCCCTCACACCGCTGGACACCCAGGCCGTGGGACGTGTTGTCCCACAATGGGTCCATCGACACCCCCTGGTTTGGATGGACCCACGTTCTGCGGACAGGGCGGCCGGGTGGTGAAGCGCCGTGCACAGCCTGCCGAGGGCTACGTCATTGTCGTTGTACTAGGAGGGATAACCGTTCTTCGCTGTGCTTTTCAACCACGCAAGCGCCATCACGGCGGTGTCGACGTCACTGGACTGTCTCTTGCGCACTCCGTTGCCGTTGACGACCAAGCTATCCCGGGTGAGTGCAGCGCGGAAGTATGTGCCAGTGGCCTCATGAGGGCCACAGCGCGCGATCCATATCATCGCGGAGCTGGGACGCCCCATCGTCCGGAAACGTTATTTTGTAACCGAAGCGGCGTCACTCCGGCCAGAGTGGACCGGCGCCCGCCGCGCCGTTCGCGCCAACAATGGCAGTGATCACAAATGTTGGGCGATCGCTGCACGGGCTGGGGCGTTGGGTCGATACGTAACCGGTCACTCGCAAATGGCGCGTCGGAAGGGCGCCTGCGCGGTTGTCGTCATTCACCAGCTGTCCTACCGCGTCCCATACCTGTATCTGCTGAGTTCCCAGACCGGTGCGCATCTGGACACAGCCGGGGCGTGGGACATGCCACTTCAGCTCGGCGTCCAGCAGCACTGATGCACCACGGCTCCCCGGCGCGGGTGTAGAGAGCGGTTCCGTGGCAGGCACCGTCGCGTTGGGCGCGGCCGGATTCGTGGAAGGCGCTGTGGCTGCGGTAGTGGGCGATGTCGCCGCCGGTGAGGCAGTCGGCGGGGAAGCTGGCGTTCGCGCCGCTGTACAGGACATGGCAAGGCACGAGAATGTCCACGTTCCGGCCAGGAGTAGACCGCGTACCTGAAAACGCCGCCGTACAGAGGTTTGTCGCCTGGGCTGGGCAGTGATGTGTGCTGCACCGTGCTCCTTTGTACTCTGCCATCTTCCTGTCAAACGGCGCGTCCACCTCTGTGACCTGATCGAGTGGACTTTCATGACTCCCTGTTCCTTCAGATCGTCGGGCACGCGCCTGTGTCGCTTGGAATGAGAACGGCGGTAACCACTGTCGTTAGACAGGTGCGTATGAACGACACGTTTAGTCCTTCGTGGACTCATGACGTGTTGGTGGAAGGGTGCCCAGCCGCCCGCCGAAAGCCACTGGACACCCCGGGGAAGCGCGGGATGGGGTCGTATCCCGCGCTGGCCTGACAAGCCCGCTCAACCTGACAGGCCCAGGTTCCACTCCCGTCGGTGACAGCTGTTCCGTCGACCGACGCCACACTTAGGTCACGTGCACCTGGACGCTTTGACACGTCGCGCATCCGTGATCGCAAGTGCGCTGCTACGTAAGGAATCTATCCCGTCGCATGCTGAGGAGGAAGCCGCGTCATGTGGCCCATGCGAGGCCACGGCATGAGGTTCCTATGGGCAGGTCGATGCGGACGGCGACGGTGAATCGGTCGCCCGTCGCCGAAGTTCGACCCCGGTACTGCCGCCCGCGCCTGGCTTCAACGGCGGCTCGGCCAACGATACGTCCGTCGACTGGACGGACCGTGGAGTTGTTGCTTGCAGCCGTCGACCGATCGCGGTCGCGCGAACGTCTAACACCTCTACGTACAGCTGCCACGCCTCGGACAACGCGGCGCGCATTGCGGTCGTGTTGCCAAGGCGTTGACAGATCTCAGCTTCCCGAACCCGTGCGTCCGCAACGCCGAACCGATCCTGGGCCGCACGATAGGCCACCACGGCCGAACGGACATGCTGCAGTGCGGCGTCGAACTCGCCTCGGCTGAACAGCAATTCGGATAGTCGCACGTGGATGTTGCCGCGGGTGGGATGTGCCCGGTCGAGGTTCTCGATCATCCGCAACGCGGCAGTCAGCTGTTTATGGGCTCGATCAGGATCACCCACAGTTGAGTCATCGACACGGTCGCTGTCAGCCAGCACCGACATGGCCTCGGCCGCGCCGCGCCGGTCGTCGTGCCAGAGGAACAGACGCAGAGCTTCTCGCGCTGCCTCTCGAGCGGAGGTGAGCTCCGTCGACGAGGAGTCGGGATCCAGGGGCTCAGACTGGCCATTCGCGCCGACGGATGCCGTGTCGGACGCGACGGTGGCGTGTTCGAGCGCGATCAACGCGACGCCCAGGAGCGCCTCGGGCAAGCCGTGTGTGGTGTCACTGTTGCGCAATGTGCTTACGGCGGTGGTGTAGGCGTGAGCCGCCGTGTCGAGTTCACCGTTCACGCGCAAGACATTGCCGCGCAGGATCTCCAGACGAGCCCATGCGGCAGAGTTGTGGGCATGCCGTGCGGCGGAGACTCCGGCATTCAGGATGCCAAGAGCATCAGAGATGCGTTGCTGACGCACGTCCAGCCACGGCCGTGTGGCCAGCGCCAGTTGCCACGCCACGTCAGCTTGACCCACCTCCAGCGCCAGGACGATCACCGGCACCAGGTTTCCGGTTTCGGCATCGCACCAGGCCAATGCTGCTGTGTCGTCGGTGAAGGTCTCGTGTTCTCCCAACGCCTCGTCGCGAAATGCGGGGCACCCGGAGGCAGTGTGAGGCGCGAGCGCCTGACTGGCCTGCCGCATCGACCGCAGGTACCACCGGACCAGGCGGACTGCCGCGTCGGCCCGAGATGACGATACGTCGTCCTGGTCGTGATGGCTCGCCGCGAACGCGCGCAGTAGATCGTGCAACCGAAACCGGTCGTAGCTGATCGGTTCGATCAGATGGTGGGACGCCAGCGTCCGCAGAAGGGGCCGGGTGTGGCGCACCGACGCGCCTACCAACGCCGCCGCGGCCGCGACGCTGAGATCTGGTCCACGATGCGCAGCGAGGTGACGGAAAACAACGGCCGCCTCAGGTTCCAGCTTTTGGTAGGACCACGAGATCACCGCCCGCATAGCCAACGACTCGTCACCCGCGAGGCTCAACGCGTCGAGCCGCCGGTGCTCCTCGCCGAGCTCGTTAACCAGGTCGGTGAGCGGTTGTGGCAGCGCGCCCGCGGCGCGCTGCGCCGCGATCCTCACAGCGAGGGGCAGCCGGCCGCAGAGGTCCACCAGCGCCCGAGCCGCGCTGTATTCTCGATCAACCCGGCGGCCCAAGACCGTGCGGAGCAGCGCCAACGACTCCATCAGGCTCATGCGACCTAGCGTGATCCGGTCACCGGCATGCCGCAGGGTCAGCCCAGCCAGGTCGGTCCGGCTGGTGAGCAGCGTGGCGCACGACGAAGACGCAGGCAGCAGTGGTTGGACCGATGCCAGGTCGGCGGCGTTGTCCAGAACGATCAGCATCCGCTTGTGACTCAGGATTGATCGATACAGCGCGGTCTTCTCGGCGAGACTGCGGGGCATGTGGGAGACATCCAAGGCCCGCAGGAACTCCTCCAGCGCGGTGTCGGTACGCAGCGGCGTCGAGGTGGCCGGACCGTACCCGCGGAGGTCGACGTACAGCTGCCCGTCCGGGTATAAGGCCGCGGTGTCGTGGGCTGCTTTCAAGGCGAGCGTCGTTTTGCCGCTGCCGGGCGGTCCGCTGACGAGCAGTACCGGCGGCGCACCCGCCGGGCTGTCACGCCGCAGCACGTTCCGGATCGTGTCCAACTCCGTTGACCTGCCGACGAATCCGCTGACCACCGGCGGCAGCTGCGCTGGCCGTGCCGCCAGCATCGCGAGGAGCCTGCCCTCCCCGTTCAACGCCCTGTCACACGCCCGCGCCGCCTCAGGCGTTGGTGGCTTCTGCCCTCGCTCCAGCTTCCCGAGGTAACCGTGGTCGTATCGCACCTCTGCGGCCAGTTCGCGAAGCGACCACCCTTTGGCCTTCCGAAGCTCTCGTAACAAGCCGCCGAACGTGGCGTCCGTGCCGAAGCCCGGTGCCGTGCCGCTCATCGCGAATCCCGTGGGTGATGGTGCTCGACGAATGCCAGATTCCAGCTACTGCTTGACGTATCCATGGGAGTGTTGGCTGGCGCCGTGTCCGGATGCGGCGCGACCACGACACGATCACGGCCCTGGTCTTTGGCTCGGTACAGGGCAGCGTCGGCGCTGGATTCCAAGTCGGTGAGCAGGTCCGGCATCTCCTCGGCGGACTGGTCATCAAGTTGGCTCAGCGCCAGGATGTGATCCAGCACGACCGCCAGGTCCTCATCGCTCGCGGCGCGCTGCAGAGCGAGACCAATCGAGACTTTCACCTTCATCGTGACCGGCGTGCCGCCCAACGACCGTTGACCGCGCACGTCCAACGCGGCCACCGCCTGACGGATGCGTTCGGCGGTAGCCAGCGCCTCGTCCGCGACGGTGCTGGTGAGCAAAACGACGAACTCTTCGCCACCGAAACGGGCAACGAGGTCGCCAGGCCGGGTCTGATCCTGCAGCGTGCGTCCGACCGCCCGGATCGCGATGTCCCCGTTATGGTGCCCGTGCTCGTCGTTGATCAACTTGAAGTGGTCGATGTCCACCAGCAACACCGCGCACAACCGATGGTCGAGGTAATGACGGTATAGCGCGGTGCGGGCAGCCCGTGCCCAGCCGACCGCGTTGAGCAGGCCAGTCTTGGCGTCCAGGCGGCGCTGTCGATCGCGCAGTTCGGCCAGTTGCACCTTGCGGGTGACGGCCACCGCGCCGATGGTGACCAGCACGAGCGGTACTCCGGCCAGGACGTTGGCGGCGACCGCGCAGCCGAACCCGGCCAACAGTGTAAGCAACAACTCTCGGTTGTCCGGCCAGGTACCAATGCAGCGCACCACGATGCTGGGATGGAGCGATCGGGCTGACGAACCGGGCGGCTGGCACAGCCGGGCGACACCGATGATCAGCGTCTGCGTGGCGAAGTAGATCACCATGACGCCACTCAACGACACCAGCGAGATCGCCACCTGCGACATCGAGGTAGTCGGGATCGGAGTGTCGCCGCGCAGCCAGGCCAGACCCGGTACCGCGGTGGCCCACCATGCGGTGGCCACAGCTGAGGCCTGGATGGTGGCGTTGGTGAAGATGACTCGACACGGCGGTTTCCGTGCGATCTGCCATCGATGCACGCCGATCCCGACGATAAACACCACCGCCATCGGAATCGGTAAAGCCAAGGCGGCGCCGAACGTCCACAGCCCGCTGTGATCGACGTACTCGGTACGGAGTCGGCCTGCCCGCCGTCGCTCCTCACCAGGGCGGGTGGCATGCATGTGCACGCCCGCGCAGATCACTAACAGGCTGGCCAGGGCCCACTGGCGGACTGTCGGCCACTCCGCGGTGGCGAACACCCCTATTACGCTGCCCACGACAATCGATTCCCAGGTCAGCATCCACACCACGCCGCGTGTGGTGGTGTGCCGCCACAGTTCCCAACCCCGCACATGTCGTGTCCAACGGCGGCCAATTGATCGCCCGCTCTGGCCTCGTGGCCTCGGCCAGGCCACACTGGACTGCGACGGAGAATTCGACAACGTGCGCCGGGCCGGGCTTGGCCTTGGTGGAGAAGGCGGTGGCGTATCTGGCACCGGAGTCTGTCTCGGGACACGCTCCGCAGGGTCTTGGGTCATGGCCGTGTGTCCTTATCGAGGGGAGGTCGGCGTTGAGCCGCGACAACCGCGATTACTGAGATGGCGCACAGCCGCGACTCGCACGCCGGAGAATCGCTGGCCGTGCACTGAGGACTCGATGCCGTCCCGGCATCGAGTCTGCTGCTGCCATGGCCGCGCTACCCGGCGCGCGGACTCCCGCTGATGGGCAAGATCATTAACACCCCTCGGTGATTAAGACACGTCGTGGGGGTTCCGTCATGCGCTGGTTCCCCCAACGAGTGGTACTTCCACTATGGACGCACGTGATCTTCTGGTCCAGAGGATCATCGTGCACCGATAAGTGCACGGCCGTCGCGGTTTACGCGGTCGACTGGCGCTCGGGTCGCGTGCGTTCAACCCACGCGTCTCCTACCTCGTCCACAACCATGACGAAGTGCCTCTGCTGGTAAAGACGCCCAAGGATTTCGGCCATCGCGCCAGGCGGCAGCGCCCCATCGGGATCCTTGACTGATGCAGCGGGCTGCCGCCCCCACATCGTCACCTCCCGCCACAGCGTGCCCCACCGACTCGGCGACGTCGCGACGAAAGCATCGAGGCCTGCCAGACACGCCTGCGCGAGTTCCCGCACCAGCCGGTACTTCCTGGTTGCCGCGCCAAGCTCGAGGACGGCCGCGAGATTCCAGCCCTCAGCCCGCATCCACGCCAGCGCTGACGCCGTGGTCGAGAACCGCATGTCACGGGTCAACCGCCCCGAATGCTCGTGGGCAGCTGACCGCGCTTCGTTGGCCATGATCGTTTGTTCTGCGGCCTTGACAGTTTGCAGGTACCACGCCAGCAGCCGATCTCTCGCTGCATCGCGGTCAACCACGGCGTCGTGCGCGACGTTCAGGAACCTGCCGTATCGGCGCAGAAGCGGATATTGAAGGTATCGGCCTCGTTCGCTATCAGCCCGCACGAAATTGGCCGCTGTCAACTCCGCCAGGCAGGCGGCCGCGCGCGCGGGTGACACGTCCAGCAGCTGGGCTGCCGCAGCCATGCTGGTCGCCACGTTCGGCAACCCCCCGAGCAGTCGGAACAGTCTCTGCGCATCAGACGACACGTGGTCGTAGGACGCGTCCAGCGCTGCTCGCAACGGTGATCCGTCGACCTGGCTGAACAGCGCCTCTTCAAACCGCTCAACGGACATCGGGACGCCCGCGTTGTCCGTGAGCCACTCCGCCGTCATGGTGATCACTGATGGGAACCCGCCCGCGCCATCCACCAGGTGCGACACCGCGTCCGCCCGGCGCGTGATCGGGTGATTCGGGCTGAGCAATCGCCGTAGGAGATCACCGAGCTGTGCCTGCGGCAGCGTCCGAATCTCCAGTCGTTCGGCCACCGTTGTCGTCAAACGTGCCAGAGACAGGCGGCTCGCCACTAACACGCGGCAATCGGTGGCCGAGGGGCCGGGCAACAACGGCTCGACCTGCTCCACTGACGTCGCGTTGTCTAGAACGATCACCATTTCCCGGCCTGCCAGTGCGGTTCGATACTCTTGGGTCAGCTCGCTGAGCGTGGCATCTGGCGCCACCCATGCGCCTAAGGCGCGCAGGAAACTAGCGAGTACCTCGCGAGGGTTCCGAGGGCTGCGGTCGGCCCGAAAGCCTGCAAGATCGGCATACAGTTGACCATCTGGAAACTCTCCCCGCTCGCAGGCTGAATGGGCGACCCGAAGCGCCATCGTGCTTGTTCCGATCCATGGTGGCCCGGTCACCAGCATCACCCTCCGAGTATCGGCGCCCTCGTTGCCTCGCGCCAGCCACTCCTCGAGTTGTCGTACTTCGGCCTCCATACCCACCATCGAGTTACTGATTGCCGGAAGTTGCGCTGGGCGAAAGAATCGCGGTTCGGTGAGCACGGCGACGAACCGTCCACCTGTCACCAACGCCCGGTCGACTTCCCGCGCCATTTCGACCGTCAGGTCGCCTTTGCCCTGCTCGACCTTCGCGATCGCGGATTTCGAGTACTGCGTCGCCGCCGCCAAGGCCGCTATCGACAGGCCCGCGCTCTTGCGGTACCGCCGCAGCAAGCCACCGACGCGTCGCCGCGACTGTGCCACCAACTCATCCACCACTACACCCCCCGTGTAGGCCGCGGCAGGGCCCCAGTCGCCGCGGTTACTCGCCTCCTCAGTGCCTGACCCGTGGATCCCCACTGTTCGTTGCCGGACAGTCCTGCCTACACCACCCAACGATCCGGATCATTGTCCGTCCACCTGTCAATCCCGTGATCCGAATATCGGCCAACCTCTCTGTCTGTGCTGCCTGACCGCCGTCCGCGTGAGGTACGTGGTGACGCAGTACCCGCCTGGTAGGTGGCCCGCTGCTGATCAACTGAACAATATGCCACCGACTTGCAACAACAACTGTATTTTCCGGTATATGGCACCAGAAAGCCAGAAAATACACTATCGGTTTAAGGGGAAATACATAGTGCTATACCATGTCTCAACTCCGTCACCCGTGAGGCGGTGACCCATTGCTTCGCGGCGACTCGACCTAGGGACCAGGGGGTTTTGGTCTTTGTGTGGCTTGCAGGCGCGCGGATTGGCACCGAGTCGCGTGGTTCGCTCGGTGCTCCCGAGGCACGTAGGGTGCCTGCGTCATCTACGTACTGCTGTCGCCTGACCTACGTACCGTTCTAGCGTTCCGGTACGTACTATCCGCAATAGCGTCCCCGTGTCTGCTCCGCAATGCTTTCGGTGATTGCTGCGCTTCAATCGCGGTTCGTGCCAAGTCGATCGGCGGCAGGTGTGTTACCTGATGACGACCTTCGGAGGATGTCGGATGGCCGGTCCAATTCCGGTTCTGTTCAGTGATGAGCACTATGATCGCGTCATTGAGGTGACCGACGCGTTGCTGCCACTGGCTCCCGTCCGGCGATGTCGAATAGCGGGAATCTTCGACATCTACCTAATCGTCCAGTACGATCACGTGCGAGCCGCGCTGCGCGATCCACGAATCAGCAAGGACGCCGCAGGGCTCAACGCCATACTCAATCAACAACTCACTGACGCTGGCCATCCCGTCGGACTGTCGCAAATGTTCGCACCCAACATGCTCAACAGCGACGGATCTATTCACACTCGGTTGCGTCGGCTGGTGTCCAGCCTTTTCACGCATCAACAGACCGAGCAACTGCGTCCGCGGATCCACCAGCATGCCGCGCGTCTGGTCGACTCAATGTCCACCTGCCGCCCGGTAGATCTAATGAGTAAGTTCGCGCTTCCCTTGCCTCTCACTGTCATTTGTGAGCTCTTGGGCATTCCGCAGCACGACCATGACTTCGTTCATGCGCACACTACAGCCTTGGTGCAAGACGATCCCGCACACGCTAAGTCGGCGTCCGACGCGATGACCGACTACTTCAACGGGCTCATCGCGGCCAAACAGCACTCGCGACGGCGACCCACCGGCGACCTCTTGTCGGCTCTGATCCACACCGGCGACAGTCAGCCTCTGAGTCACGACGAACTCCTTGGCACACTGTTCTTGCTGTTCGTGGCGGGTCATGAGACCACTGCTGGCCTTATCGGCAACGGTATCCGCTGGCTGCTGTCCGATCCCACTCGGTGGCGGTCGCTCGCAACGAATCCAGCAGGTGTTCCGAACGCCGTCGAGGAAGTGCTTCGCTGGGATTCGCCGGTTCGCTCGGCGACACATCGCTGGACCGTTGAACCCGTCGTCTACGGCGGAGTCTCGATACCCGCAGGCAGCGTCGTGCTGTGCTTCCTGCACACCGCGAATCGGGATCCTGCTCGTTTCGACCGCGCCAGCGAACTAGATCTCCAGCGGGACGCCACAGGACATGTCGCGTTTGGTCACGGGCCCCATTACTGCCTCGGTGCCCACCTGGCGAGACTCGTCGCGCACGTCGGCTTCACGGAACTGACCCAGCGATTTCCCGCAGCGAGGTTGGCCATACCCGAACAACAGCTACGACGACAGCGCAGCGTCATCGTCAACGGACACATCGAGGTTCCCGTACTCCTGGGCCCACGCCATCAGCGGACCGCTTGAACAAGGTCGATCAACTCACCCCGCTCCGAGGGGGCGCTGCCCCTGGTACCAGTTCGCTACTCCCACTCGGTTGTGCAAACCGAGCTTCCGCAACACATTGCCCACATGCACTTCTGCGGTTCGTTCTACAATAGACAGTCGTTCCCCGATCTCACGGTTGCTGAGTCCGTCGGCTATGAGGCTCGCGACCTCCCATTCACGGTTCGACAGTCCGCCTGGCCGAGCATGAGGGCGTATCCCCGGTGCCTTCTGCGACCGCTCGTCCCCAGCCTCGCCGTCATTGCCAGCGCGCAGCGCTCGGTCCAGCAGTATCTCCCGGTCGCGCGGCTGGACGAACAGCTTCTCGCCGCGTGCCACAAAGACGGACAGGGCCTCGTCACCGATCGCCGTCCTGACCCCGGCCACGATCTGCTGCTGCAGCCGCAAAAAGGGAAATAGACCGAGCACACTGGCATGAGTCAACTTCTGCATGGCGTTCGCGAACCCGAGCAAGTGCCCCGTCAACTCGTAGTCACCCAGCCGGGCTGCGATCAGCGCGATCAGCCACACGCTCCACGCCAACCCCCACGTGTCGCCAATACTGCGCTGAATCGCAAGAGCTTCCTGCACCAGCTTCATTGCTCTCGCTGGTGTCCCGAACCGCAGCTCGACTAGCGCGCGCGTCCACAACGCCCACGAGATCGCCCATTGAGCGCCAGCGCCGCGGGCCTCGGTCAGCAACTGCGACGCCAGCATCCGCGCTTCTGTTTCCTCGCCGAGGAATCCTGCGCTGATCGCCAACAACAGCCTGATCATGTGGATGTCGCCGGGAGCGGCACCACCCGATTGGGCAAGCCGGAGCGCGAGCCGGAGTATCCGCACGGAGTCGCGGGCCTTGCTTGGATCTGACTCCGCCAGCCACGCCCAGGTACCGCGTGCAGTCAGCAGAGGATGCAGAGAGGCGCTCTGCCCTGACTGCTGGGCTAGCTCCTCGGCGCGCTCCAACAGAGGCCGGGCTCGCTCCTGGTCACCTGTGATGGTGGCGATCCAGGCCGCAAGTGCCAACCCCACGATCAAGCGGGGATGCTTAACGCCAGCGTATGCGTCCACTGCGAGGTCGAGCATGCGGACCATGCCGTTGATCAAACCCGCAAAGATCAGGAACCGCGTCCGGACAGCATCGATGACAAGGTCCAAAGCGATGGCCGACTCGCCTGCTGTCAGGAAGTAGCCCTCCGCAGTTCGAAGGTTTGGCAGATCGCACCGCAAGCCGCGAAGCATCGGGACTTCGTCTCGCTGCAGCCAGTTCGCCGCAACGTGGGCGATCCGCTCGCGGTAATAGGTCGCATGCGCGTGGCGCAGCGCCGCGACACGGTCACCGTCGAGCTTCTCCAGCCCATAGGCCCGGATCGTCTCAGGCATGCGATACCGGGTGCTGCCATCTTGCTGGTTGGCCGTCAGAATCGACTTTCGCACGAGACTGGTGATGAGTGCCGGCACGGCTCTGTGGTCGACGCCTTCCAGCACGCACACCTGCCGCGCAGCGTCGAGGTCGAAGCCACCCTCGAACACGGCCGCAGAGCTCCACGTCGTCTGCTCGGAAGGCGTCAACAGTCGCCAGCTCCAGTCCATGGTCTTGCGTAGCGTGCGCTGGTGGTCCTGCTCGGAGTCGCCATCCACCAACACGCCCAGGAGATCGTTCTCCAGGATGTCCAGCAGCTCGCTTAACGTCATGGGCCCGAGCTGCCCGGCGGCCAATTCGATGGCTAGCGGAATGCCGTCGAGCTTGCGACACACCCGAAGTGCTTTCGGGTAGTCATGCTCGCCAATCGCGACCCCATACGGCCGCGCCCGGTCGACCAGCAGGCGCAGCGCCTCAGGCTTGTGATTCACATTGGCCTGGGTTCCACCTTCACCGCCTACCGACAACGGTGGTACGCGTACGTGGTGCTCGCCTCGGACTCCGAGAGGCCCTCGGCTGGTCGCCAGCACCGTCAGCCCTGGTGCGGCTTCCAGAAGCCGACGAACCAGATGTCGAAGGTGGGGCAAGTGCTCGCAGTTGTCCAAAACGAGCAGCATGTGTCGGTCGCGAAGGTGCGTGACCAACCTATCGACGCCCGGCTCGGGACTGTTGTCCAGAAGGCCCGTCCCTTCCGAGATGGCCGCAGCCAACTGCTCGTCCCTCGAGGTCACATCCGCCAGATAGATCACGGCAACGCCGTCGGGGTAGTCGGTCCGTACCTGGTCGACCAGCTGCTGCATCGCCCGGGTCTTGCCCACACCGCCGATGCCGACCAGCGTGACGATGCGTACTTCCTCCTTGCCCAACAGCTCCTTGGCCGTGTGGATGAGCCGGGAGCGGCCGATGAAGCTGTTCATCTCGCTTCGCTGTGGCTTGGCCGTCGCCCGGCTACCCTCTGTTTGTTTGTCGGTCCGCCCCATATCACCCCACCCCTGGCGCCGCGTGTCGGCTGCCGCAGCAGGCTACGAAGATTTACACGGGCTGTTTACGCAGCCGTGCGTACTGCGGCGCTCCCGCCGACTTCGCATCCTCGTCCACCTGCCGACGTCCCACGCATGATCACCCAGCTGCCCGGGAACTGACGTCCCGCTCGCTCACGACCTGCGAGGTCCTACCTCCTGCGGATGCACAGTACTGGTTCGGATCAATCTCCATATCCGCTATTCGTGCGCCGGAATCGATCTCGGACCGCGTAGATCGCGGGCGAACCTGGCCGGTCAAGGCGCCCTCCGTGTGCCTCCCGTTGCCCGCGACACGCCGCTGGGCCTGGGGACTGTTACTCGGTGGCCTTGCGTCCTCACGACCGAACGACGGTTACGTTTAGTCACCACCTCACCGTATCGTCGTCAACCCGTACGGTCCATTTGGTATTGACATAGTTAGGTCGCTTCGTGAGCGTTCTGGTAACCGGCCGGTGGAGAAGCGATGCCAGGCTCATGTGCGCGTAGGCTGGCCGTCTTCCGTCGCGAGATTCGGTGTGGACATCCGCCTGAGCTGGGTGTTGCTGGCATCGCGGCGTGATTTCAGCGACCGTTGGATGGCCTCGTTGATGCCATTCGAACCGACGCCGTGACCATCAAACCCATCGCGTGCGGGTCCTGTCGAGAGATTTGTGCTACGACTCGCAGTGTCTCGCGACGTTGATCGATATGTCGAAAACTGGCCATAATCGCCACTCGCGCTTGCATTGCGTGTAGTCGTTTGACGGTGGCCTAGCTGTGCTGTGGCACTCAGGGGCCGCTGTACCGCCGGTCGCTGTTGATCGGCTCGGTGCGGCATCGGCCACGACGTCATGCTCCTGATTGGCATTCGCATCATCCCGGACACCTCGTCGTCGTGAACTCGTAGCAGCGCGCGGCGGGCACTCGGGCTATTCGGCGAATGACCTGCGCTGTGCCAGGTGGGTCCACATCGGGCACCATTTTGCTGGCGAAACTCGACTGAGCCACTCGGAGCTCTCCGCGTTGGCGTGTCGGGTCGTCATCGCGTATCTCGACGCCGATCCGGGCCGCCGCGCAGCAGTTGCTCGCCGGGAACATTCCCGTCGGCGGCCGGTGCGACGTGACCACTCTCGCCGAGCTCGCCGGGATCTCCCGCGCGGCGCTCTACCGCACCCACCGGGCGCTCAAGGACGACTTCGACCGCTCCCTCTTCCTCCGCCGGACCGCTGGAGAGGTTCCCGACCCACGCGAGGCTCGGATCGCGACGCTCAAGCAGACCGTGGACACCCTCACCACCCGACTACGCGAGCGGGAAGCCACGATCACCGAGCTGCGCGAGCACCAACGCCAGGTACGCAGCCAGCTCCTGGTCCAGCACGAGGAAATCCTCACCCTGCGCGCGATCCTTGCCCAGCGCCCGGTCGTACTGCCGACGGCGTCCGATCAGAAACTCGGCGGTGACACCGACTGAGAGCTGATCCGAACCGGGCGCCAGCAGGGACGGTAGATCGAGCGGTCCGCCATCACCTCCGCATACGTCGCGTTCACGTTGTACGCCAACAGATAACTGTCACCGGAGAGTCGCACCATGGTCGGGTTGCAGGCGTAGCGGGAGCGCTCGTTCTCCGGCGGGCTGAAGATCATCTGCGGTCCCGACTATGGCCCAGCCGGATGGTCGGCCCGTACACGACGATCGGCCAGGTCCCGAACTCCTGCCGGGTATCCGAGGTAATCACGAGCCAGCCGTCATCCGGGCTGGGCATCCGGAGCACGCTGATCTCGTTGCCAACACCGGTAAGCAGGCGGACCATGTCGCCCGCTCGCGTCGACCAGCCGTCTGTGGTTCGGTAGCGCCACGGCCCGCCTGGCTGAGTCGCCGAGGTCATAGCCAACAGCAGATGTTTGTCCGCACCTTCGTCGGCGACGCCGTAGACGAGTAGTTCGTCACCGTCGCGGTGGACGGAGGCACCCCACTGGACGCCGGTGCCGTCGTCGATCGGGTTCCGGCTGAGTACTCGCAGGTCTGGCAAAGACAACTCGACGAGGATCGGCCGGACCCAGGCGAAGTCCCACTCGCCCTTTTCCTCATCCGGAACTGTCGCCTGGTAATCGTTGAACCACGCCCAGACCCGGCGCTGGTCAGCGGGCAAGTCAGCGTCGTCAACGGCAACACCGTGCCCAGCCCACAGCCACCGCGACAGCCCGTCCGGCCCAACCTTGTTCAGTGGGCTCACCAGAGCATCCGGTTCAGAGGGCGTGCCGCCGAGGACGGTTCGCAGCTCGCCGCTCTCGATGTCCTCCACGACGATGCAGTTGTTCACCCACTGCTCGCCCGCGAGCATCGTGTCGGAGAACAGCCACAGCCGGGCGCTGCACCAATCGGGTGAACTGGGCCGATTAATCCACGAACGGGAACCACGACACGTGCCGTCGGCCGGGCTTGTGGTCGGCTCCATCGCTGTGCCCGCTGCGGAACCGCAACACCAAGGCTCCGAACCGAGCAGAACACCGCCAGCGAGTTCATCTGTTGGCGCAATGCGGCAGCTGATGACGAGTACCCGCGTTTGCGACACGCCAGGGACCGCATGGCCCGCTACGCTGGCGCAGGTGTCCATGCAGCAAGGCCCAGCAGCCGCGGGCGGGGTCGACGTTCTGCTGGCGAAGCTTCAGGAACGCATGAAAGCGTTTCTCATGCACGGCGACATGCGCGCCATCGACGACAACGCGCTGGCCGAAGCGGCAGAAGTTCTCAGGATGTCCGCGAGGCCCGCAGAATTAATGGATCTTCCTGGTCACGTGGCGCTTCAACTGGGATGGGTCCACTGGTGCCGATTCTTGGCACTGGTCGACGAAGAGCCACATTACGCGACCGCGCTGACACTATTCCGCAGCGTTCACGCGGTGAGCCCTGACAAGGTGCCGGGACTTCCTCGTTGGCTGATCGAGAACAGCGGCAGCCATCCATCCGATGTGGACATGTGGTCGATGCTTGCCGCGCTCGTCCTACAGCAAGAAGCGGACGATCCGCACGTCCCGACGCTACGCCAGGTTGCGGGGCTACTCGACCGGGTGCTTGCCGCGGCCCCGGAGGACCACCCGGAGCGGCAAGGCTGGCTGTACAACCAGGGGATGGTCTTCGGCCTGTTGCACCGCAACACCTATCGCCTCACCGACCTTTACCGCTGCTGGAGCTGCCTCCAGCAGGCCCTGGTGCTGACACCCCCAGGGCACCCCCACCGGGACAGGAATGAGGCGCTCCTCGACAAGGTGCGAATCGACCCCGATCGCCTGAGCGAACGCGGCATCGCAGCACTCGCCCAACACCACCGGACCGGGGAACTCACGTCGGCCGAGGATGCGGTCGCCGCGTTCCGGTGCGTCGCCGACGTCACGCCCAGCGGCCACCCGAAGCGCGCATCCATCTTGAACAACCTCGGTACGGCACTGCTGACGACATTCGAGCGAATCCGATCGGCCGACGACCTGGCGGAGGCTATCAGCGTGCTGCGCGAGGCGGTGGCAGAAGCCGAGTACGACTTCGCGTGGAGCACTCTGAGCCAAGCGCTACGCCACCGCTTCGAACTGAGCCGCGACGCCAGCGATCTGGACGACGCCGTGGACGCGGCGCGGCAGGCATTGATCGCCACGGGAGAAGGCGCGATCGCGCCGCTGTGGTCCAACCTCGGCGCCACGTTGCACGACCGGTTCGCGCACTCTGGTGCTCCAGCGGATCTAGACGAGGCGATCACGGCCCTGCGCCGTGCGTGCGCGGACGACGGGACAACCGGTCCTGCACCGCTCGCCGCGCTGGACAACCTCGGGTCGTCATTGATCTCGCGAGGCTCCAGGACCGGGACCACGACCGACATTGACGAGGCTGTGGCAATCCACCGAAGTGCTCTCGAACAGTCACCAGAGGGCACCACCGGACACGCCCGGAGGGCCGGAAACCTCGCCAACGCCCTGGTGGCACGGTTCGAACTGGTCGGCGGCGCTACGGGTCTGGACGAGGCGATTGCGCTGCTCGACAGCGCGGTCAGAGGTTTGGGTGCCGCGGATCCCCGGCAGGCCGTGGAACACCTAGCCGATTTGGCAGCCTGCATGGTGCTCCGGTACAACCTGGCGAACCGGCGACATGACCTGGAGCAGGCCCTGGTGTCGTACCACCAGTGCCTGGACTTCCACGACGAGGACTTCCCGGCGCGGCGTGTGCCGCTGGATGGCCTGGGCATGGCGTTGGTCGCCGCCTATGAGCATGACGGCCGTCTCGCCGATCTCGACGCCGGTATCGGCGCGCTGCGCGAAGCGTGCGCGATCACACCGCAGGGTGGTCGCGGACCGGCGCCGACGATGTCCCGACTTGGCACAGCACTACGGGAGCGGTTCGTGCGCAGCGCCGAGCTGCAGGACATCGACGAGGCCGTCAACTGGCTCCGGGCGGCCGTGGACGCCGCGCCGCATGGTGACGACAATAGGCCTGCCGCGCTCACCCATCTCTGCGGCGCACTGCACACGCGATACCAGTCGACCGGCGATCACGCGGACCTCGACGACGCGATCGACGCGGGCCGCCGCGCCGTCGATGCCACCCCTGACGGAAGTCCCCACTACGGCGCACGATTGGGGAACCTCGCTGGCGCTGTGGTGCTGCGGGGCCTGCGGACCAGAGAGCGCGCTGATGCCGATGAGGCCCTGCGCCTCAACCGGCGGGCCGTAAAATTGCTGGGACAGGACCACCGGGATGCACCGCTCGCACGACACAACCTCGCCCTGTGCCTGGAAATCGGGCGGCCGCAGGACAACGACCGCACGGTTCGTGAAGCGCGTGACACGTTCCGCGAGGTCGCAGGCAACGCCTCGGCGTCGCCGACCGTACGCGTCCACGCGGGCATCGGGTGGGCCCGTTGCTCGGCACGCGCGGGTAACTGGGCCGATGCCGCGCGCGGGTACGCGGCCGCCATCGACCTGCTGCCGATGCTGGCTTCCCGTACCCGAGATCGCGACGACTGGGAGCACGGTCTTGGTGACCTGGCGGGCTTGGCGGCAAACGCAGCCGCGGCGGCGTTGAACGCCGGCGACCGCGCGTTGGCGGTGCAGCTGCTTGAACAGGGGCGCGGGGTGCTGCTGGCCCAGGAGTTCGACGAGCGCGGTGACCTCACCGTGCTCGCCCGCAGCGCACCGGACCTCGCCGACGACCACACCCGGCTGCGGAATCTGCTCAACACCCTGGGAACAGACGTCCGGCACGGTGTTGCCCGCCGAGCGCTGGTCCGGCAATGGCACGAGCTCGTCGACCAGATCCGACTGGTACCGGGCATGGAGCGCTTCCACCGGCGGCTGTCGGTGAAGGAACTGCTCGCCGAGGCGGCACAGGGGCCGATCGTGATGCTCAACGTCAGCCGACACCGCAGCGATGCACTGATCCTCACCCGGGACCGGAGGATCGTCCCCGTGCCGCTACAGGACCTGACACCGGACGTGGTCGCTGCGAAGGTCGGTGAGTTCACCACCCGGATCGAAGAGATCGCAGCGCCGGGCGCCGGCATCCGGGAGAGGTTCGACGCCGAACGCGGGGTGCGCGAGCTCCTGACATGGCTGTGGACCACGGTGTGCGGCCCGGTGCTCGCCGCGCTCCCGGCAGACACCGCCCGAATCTGGTGGTCGCCGACAGGGCTACTCACCACGCTGCCGCTGCACGCGGCGGGCGTGCACGGCGAACCGGGGGACTCAGTACTGGACCGGGCGGTGTCGTCGTACACGCCGACGGTCGAAGTCCTGCGCCGTGCTCGAACGCGTCAACGTCCGCAGTCGACAAGCACGAGCGCCCTGGTGGTGTCGGTGGGCAGGTTCGAGGGCGACGCGCTGACGACGCTGCCGGTCGCGGCAGAGGAGGTAGACATCGTGCGCCGTCGGTATCGGCAGACGGTGGCCATCGTCGACGCCGAGGCAACTCGTGACCGCGTTCTCGACGCACTGGATCAGCGACACGAAGTGGTGCATTTCGCGTGCCACGGCCACAGTGACCTCACCGATCCGTCACGCGCATACCTCGCATTGCACGACCACCTCCGGCACCCTCTCACTGCCCTCGACATCGCCGCACGGGACTTGCCGGACGTGCGACTGGCCTTCCTGTCGGCCTGCCACACGACCCGAACCCGCGACGCACTGGCCGACGAGGCCGTGCACATCACCGCCTCGTTTCTGGTGGCCGGATTCCCTCACGTCGTCGGCACACTGTGGTCGGTTGACGACAATGTCGCCCGCTCCATCGCGGCGGACTTCTACTCCGACCTCGACGAGGTTGAACGGTCGGCTGAGGCACTGCACCACGCGATCCGGGCGCGCCGCGACGACGCACCTCTGACACCATCACTGTGGGCCGCGCACCTTCATGTCGGTCCCTGATCCCAGGAAGGCGGCCATGGCCGACAGTCACGACGCGGCCAGGCTCGCCGCAGTCTGCCGCGAGTTGGACACCGTGACCGTGATCCTCGGACCCAACGACGGGGCAGACGCGCTGGAGCGGTTGCTGACCGCGGCCAAGGCGAGTCGCCCGATCACGGAGGAACTGCGGGACGTGGACGCCGCGTTGGTCCGCGCTGGGGTCGCAGGCGGGCTGCACGGCGTCACCTCACGCATGATCGACCACTCCCGTCTTCTCGGCGCCGACGCGGACGATGGCAAGGTCTCGTTCTTCTGCCCCGAGGGCCGCTGTGACCGGCGCTGGTCCCCGTCGAGCCCGGCGGACGAGATCCCCGAGTGCGCCGTGTTCGGCCCCGACCTCAAGTGGAAGTCGAGCTGATCGCAGATGGGCGGCTTCCTCAGTGAACTCGGCAAAAATCTCGCCAAGCAATGGGTGTCGTTGCTCGTCGTGCCTGGCTGCCTGTTCATCGCGACCGTCGCGTTCGGACTCGCACTGGGGCACCGGCGGTGGTGGGAGGTGTCCCGCGCGACAAAGTGGGTCACCACCATCGACACCGGACCGCGGGGTGTGGGCGTTCTGACCCTGGTCTTGGTGGTGTTGCTCATCACCGCAGCAGCAGCGGGGCTGCTGGCACAGGCAATCGGGACGGTCGTAGAACGGCTGTGGCTGGCTCAGCGCTGGGAACGGTGGCCCCGCCCCATACGCGCGATCGCTGCGGCGGTGACCCGAGTGCGAGCTGGCCGGTGGACCGGTCACCCGGACGCGGCGCCGCGCCGCCCGACGTGGATCGGGGACCGGGCATTGGTCCCCACCAAGCGGGTGCATGCGGCATACCGCATGGATCTTCCCGTTGTGTGGCCGGCACTCTGGCTGCACCTGCCCGACAACACCCGCGCCGAGATCACGTCGGCACGGCTCGCTTACTCGACCTCGGCGGCGCTGGCCGGATGGGGTGTGCTGTACGTGGCCGCCGCAGCCGTCTGGTGGCCCGCGCTTCTCGTGGTCATCGCAGTGTGGATCACCGCGTGGGTGCGCGCCCGGCAGTCCATCGACACCTACGCCCGCCTCATAGAGGCAGCCGTGCACCTACACTCCCCGGACCTCGCCCGAGTGCTGGGATTTGAGCAGGAGGGGCCACTCACACGGGACACCGGAGCGCGGCTGACCTACCTGCTCAGTGCTCGCAACGATCACCACACCGTGCGCGACGCCGTTTTGGAGGTGCGTCCGCAGGGGCCGACTGGGTAGTCCTTCGGCAGCGTGGGGTCGTCCCAACGCCCACAGCCCACAGCGGACAGCGTGTTCATAAAGCCATCGCATCTCGAATCGCAACAGCACGGGAGCCGAACACGTCGACTGCGCGGATAAACATCACTGATCAGAACCATCGCTACGACCTCGTGGGCCAGCCGATCCACGACCAGTGGCCGCCCGACAGCCATCCGGTGTCGATCGGCTCAGGGTGCAGAATCGGGCGGAACGTAACGGTGCTCGCCGGTGTCTGCATCGGATAGAACACCCTGGTCGCCGCGAACTCTGTGGTTGCTCGGGGCGAGTACCCGGATTTCTGTGTCCTGGCGGGCAGCCCTGCGAGGGTCAGGCGTCGCTTCCATCCGGATAGTGGCTGGGTTCCACCCCGACCGGACGGGACATCGCTGCAGGCATAAACCGACTGGGCGGTGCTGACTGTCCGAATCGGCGGTTTGGTGGTCGGTGACCGGATCGGGTGGTCCTTTGGTCGGGTACGGGCTCGGACGCCGCCCGCGCCGCCGAGCGCATCGACCACGGATATGCCAGCCTGGCCTGGTCTCGCAAGGCGCACGCGCACATCGACCTCGAGCAAGCGGAGGCTGCCGAAGCCGCCTGTGACCGCGCTGTCGAGCTCGCACCGCGTGCTGACGATCCCCGTTCGCCATTGGCCGCGGTGGTGTCGACGCGCTCGACCGCTCACTTGCGCGGTGGCGACAAACTCGGCGCAGACGACGACGTCGAGAAGGGCTATCAGCTCGATGTTGAGCGTCACAGTCCGATGTGGGTGATCGACCTGCGGCTTCGTCGCTCCGCACTCATCAAACTCGCGCTCGAGCGGCGGGAATTCGCCGTGGCCGATGCATACGCCGCGATCGCGTTGACCCGGCGTGACCCGCGGCGCCGACGAGAACTTGCCCGTTGCTACATGGTCGCGGCGGAGGTACAGCTCGGCATCGACATGCCCGCCGAAGCTATCCCGCTGCTCACCAATGCGCTCAACATCTACAGCGAGCAGCCAAAAGCCATCCACGAGGGCGAAACACACGAACTGCTCGAACGCGCCTACGCGCAGATCGGCCGGAGCGACCGTGCCGTCGAGCACAACCGCAAGGCTTTCAGCCTGTCCACCCAGTGCGGCCAACCGCGCAAAGCCGAAGTGGTCGCGATGCGCCTCCGTAACTACCCGGGCTGAAAGATCGCTTCCCACTAGTAGGTTCCTCGTGTGGATACGCCGACGGGACGGGGGTGCCAGACGCCTTGGCTCCCGAGCCTGTCGAACCCAGCCACGCCCGGTGACCCGACTCGTCACCGCTCCGCGTGACAAACAGGGAGGAATGGGCAACAACCAATGTCTCACCCGCCTCTCCTGACTCCCCTCTTCTCTCCCGTTATCTCCATTCTTTGCGTTGGGTGACAAACCGGTTCTCTCCGCAATTGATCCATGCTCCTCCCAGGTTGTGACCGCCTGTAGGTGTGCGTATGCACGTGGCGAACGCTTCTGTCTCAGCGTTTTCATCGTTGACTTCGCGATGCTTTGTCCGGAACAGTAGGGTCATCGCGGTCATCGCGGTCATCGACAGGAACTGCTAGCGCGATGGAGCCGGCCCATTCTTCCGGCAGATACGTCGCGCGCAACTGTGGGTAGGGGAATATGTTTATTAGTGGTGTTCGAATGCCCAAGACCTTATACAGCCGCAGCGTCTGTGCCGGAACAGTGCGAACGCGAATGCTCGACATCGGCGCCTGCCGACGACGTTTCGCACTGTCGATCGCGTGCGTGACAGCAAGGACTCCGTGGTGACCGGCAGAAAGTCGATGATCGGCTTGTCTCCGTTGGCATTGGGGTCCGGTGCCATCGGTACCAGTAGCTACAGCATCGCCAGCCTTCTGCCCGCCGTTAGCCAGCGCCTATCGGTGTCGCCGGCGGCAGGTGGTCAGTTGGTGACCGTGTTCGCGCTGGCATGTGCCGTGAGCTGTCCAGCGGTGGCAATGGTTGCCAGCGTGAAAGGCTGGGACCGCCGTCGGCTCGTCCTCGGGGCGCTGGTGATCGCTGGCCTGGGCAACGCATGCTGTGCTCTGGCGTCCACTCCGGCCTCGATGTTCGCAGCGCGGATCCTCACCGCGCTCGGATCAGCTGTATACGTACCGGCTGCGACATCCCTGGCGGCGACGAGAAGTGCTCCGCATCGGTCAGCACGAGCGATAGCTGTAGTCCTGAGTGGGCTGAGCGCGTCCTTGCTTCTCGGGATACCAGCAACCAGTTCAGGCATGAACCTCCTGCACGGCGATCAAGGTGTCTTCTGGTCTATCACAGCACTGTGCCTGATCTCCGCAGGAGTGATTGCGGCATTCGTGCCATCCAGTGAGCATCCCACTCGCCTCGGTACGACGGCTCCGAAGGAGCGCCGCACTTCTCGCGTGGGCGGTCAGTCCATGTTGGTCTTGGCTGTCACGCTGCTCGCCACACTCGCGACATTCATGGTCTATACCTACATCACCCTTATCCTGGCCGTGCCGAGCGCAGATGGCATGCCCATGGTCATTCTGCTGAGCGCATATGGTGTCGGCGCAGTAGCGGGCACACTTCTGGGCGGCCGGGCGGCAGACCGTTGGCACCCAGCCTGGGTCGTCTTGGTCGCTACGGCCATGAGTGCCATCGTGCTGCTCTTGTTGGGGTGGGTCATCAGGATTCCCGCTTCGCCCGTCGTGGTGGCCCTTGTTCTTACGGGATGGGGATGCGCCTGTTGGGCGATCTATAGCCCACTCAGCGCGTGGTTGAGCACGCCCGTATTGATGTCGTTCAACACTGCCGCCGTGTACGCGGGTATGGCCATCGGTGGCCTGCTCGGCGGCGTGGTCGTTGCTGAGACCGATCCGAGCACGCTGGTGCCAGTTGCTGCGGCTGCCGCGCTCGCAGCGAGTTGCGTCGTAGTCGTCGCACGTCCTCGTAGTCCGGTACCTGAATAGCTCGACCGCTGCGCGAAGACCGTCCACAAGGTGCACGTTGTTCGGTCGAACAGATCACGCCTAGCCCGCCGCTATGGGTCTGGGCGCACTGGGTCGCTCGCGCCAGCCTGACCTTCCAGTTAGGCGGTCAGCGCACCCACCAATGACGTTGACTCTCAACCTGCAGCCGTCTGGGGAGATGGGCGATCACCATGACATCTGTCGATACACCGCACAATGCCCGTCCAGTCGGCGTTCGATGGCGGGAGGAGGTCCGCCGCCTGGTCAAACGGCGAGACGCCGTCGTACTCGCGCACAACTACCAGCTGCCCGAGATCCAGGATGTCGCAGACTTTACCGGAGACTCACTGGCTCTCTCCAGGATCGCGGCCGGCAGCAACGCGTCAACGACCGTGTTCTGCGGGGTTCACTTCATGGCTGAGACCGCCAAGCTTCTCGCGCCGGACAAGACTGTGCTAATCCCGGACGCCCGCGCTGGTTGTTCTCTGGCTGACTCGATCACCGCCGAGCAGCTGCGAGACTGGAAAGCTCAGCATCCGACCGCCGCCGTGGTGTCCTATGTCAACACCACCGCTGACGTGAAGGCAGAAACCGATATCTGCTGTACCTCGTCCAACGCGGTTGACGTCATCGCCTCGATCCCACCTCATCAGGACATCCTGTTCTGTCCCGACAAGTTCCTTGGTGCACATGTCCGCCGAGAGACTGGACGGACAAACATCCGCGTGTGGGACGGCGAGTGTCACGTTCACGCGGGCATCAACGGCGCGGAGCTGAACCAGCGAGTGAGCGCCAATCCCGGCGCGGAGTTGTTTGTCCATCCTGAGTGTGGCTGCGCGACCTCCGCGCTGTATCTGGCCGGTGAAGGGATTCTCCCGCCCGAGCAAGTGAACATCCTGTCTACAGGGGACATGGTGCGCCGAGCTCGGTCGACCCGAGCCAGTACGGTACTCGTGGCTACCGAGATCGGCATGCTGCATCAGCTGCGCAAGGTCGCGCCGGACGTTGACTTTCGCCCCGTGAACGACGAAGCGTCCTGCCGCTACATGAAGATGATCACCCCGGCTGCACTTCTGCGAAGCCTGCGAGAGGGCACCGACGAGGTGCGCATCGACCCACGGATCGCGGCCCGTGCCCGCGAGTCCGTGCAGCGGATGATCCGGATCGGTGAGCCGGGAGGTGGCGAATGATCACCCCCGTGATCCCGCACTGGACTGCGGGTGCCGACCTGATCATCGTGGGCTCTGGCGCCGCCGGGCTCACCACGGCGATCACCGCCCGCGATCTCGGACTTCGGGTCATCGTGCTGACCAAAGCGGAGGCCGGTCACGGATCTACCCGAGCCGCGATGGGCGGGATTGCCGCGGTACTTCCCGAGGCCGATCCGGCCGACGATTCCTTGGCGTCGCACATCGCCGACACCCTCGCCGCTGGTGCCGGTTTGAGCGATCCCGACGTCGCCGAGGCGATCTTGCGCGCCGCGCCCGCCGCGATCCGCGATCTGACCCGACTCGGTATGCCCTGGGACCGCGACGCGACCGGCACCCTCGCCCGTGGAACAGAAGGCGGCCACAGTACCGCCCGAATCGCGCACGTTCAGGACACCACGGGCCGCGCTTTGTCCGATGTCCTGCTGCGGCAAGCACGCACCGCCGTCGCCCACAGCGACAACCAGATCCTCATCCTCGAACACCACACCGCGGTCGACCTACTGCGTAGCAGCGACAACGCGGTCGTCGGGGTCCTCGTACTCGACCAGGACGGCCGGCGGGGCTTGGTGTTCGGCGCTGTCGTCCTCGCCACGGGAGGCATCGGAGGCGTCTACGAGCAGACCACCAATCCTGATGGTGCGCTCGGTGACGGCCTGGCGCTGGCCCTGCGCGCAGGCGCGAAGCTGGCCGACTTGGAGTTCGTGCAGTTCCACCCCACCGCGATGTTTCTCGGGCCGGGTATTACGGGCCAGCTTCCCCTGGTCACGGAGGCACTGCGAGGTCACGGTTCGGTGCGACTGTGCGACAACACCGGTGCCCCGCTCATGCAGGGTGTCCATCCCCAGGAAGACCTTGCGCCCCGCGACGTAATCGCCGCGGTCATCACCCGCCGGATGCGTGAAACCGGCACGGATCACGTGTTTCTCGATGCCCGGCATGTCGGCCTGGACGGATTCCAGTCGCGGTTTCCCACTGTGCTGGCCGATTGCTACGCCATCGGCATCGATCCTGTCCGCCAACTCATTCCGGTCGCTCCGGCCCGGCACTACCTCTGCGGTGGCGTTATGTCGACAATAGATGGACGGACTGGTGTACGGGGTCTGTACGTGGTCGGGGAAGCAGCTCGGACTGGACTGCACGGGGCGAATCGCTTGGCGTCCAATGGTCTTCTCGAGGCCCTCGTGATGGGGACGCTCGCCGCCTGCGCGGTCAGGACCGATCGCTGTTCTGGTCGGCTGGGACAACTGGCCGGTCTTCGGATACTGCTAGCCCCCACAGCCCGGGTCGCACCACTAGCGACGATCCGTGCGGTGATGAGCCGCTACGTCGGCGTCGACCGCACCGCCGACGGCCTCGCCACAGCCCGCCGCACGCTCGCCGACGTGACTACATCAGGACCACTGGACTCGGTCGAAGCGGCCAACGCCTCAGCAGCGCTGCTCGTAGCGCGCGCGGTGATCACCGCCGCGGACACTCGTCAAGAATCCCGAGGCTGCCACCAGCGGCGCGACTTCCCGCACCGGGCGCATCAGCGCCACGGACTTGACGTGGTGACCGTGTCTCTCGATCCCACGACTGGCTCCACCGCACTCGCGGCGTGGTGGTCGGAAAGGACCACGGCATGAACGCGATGACGTGGGCAACCGATCGGCTGGCACGCGCAGGCCTGACCAACGATGAGATCACCGACACCACACGGCTGATCACCACAGCCTTGTCGGAGGATCTCGCCTGCGGGCCGGACCCGGCCTCACAGCTCACCATCGCTTCGCATGCCGCGACGACGATGGAGATAGTGGCCCGGCAGGACGGAGTGCTGGCAGGCGGTCCGATTGCTGCGGTCGTGTTCGAGACCGTGGGCGGCCCACACCTAGACACCTGCATCCTGTGTCCCGACGGTGCCCACGTTACCGCCGGGACGCCTGTGTTGCGGGTACACGGCCGCCACCGGCAGCTGCTCATCGCCGAGCGCATCGCGCTCAACCTAATGGGTCACCTGTCCGGCATCGCCACGACCACTCAGCGATGGGTTCACGCGCTCGACGGCACCGGATGCATCGTCCGGGACACGCGCAGCGCGTTGCCCGGCCTGCGGCGGCTACAGACCTACGCCGTCCGCCGAGGAGGTGGCCAGAACCACCACACCGGCCGGGGCCAGCGCATCCTGATCCAACAGCATCACATCGTCCACGCAGGTTCGCTCGGCGCCGCGGTTTCCGCTGTCCGCCGCCATGCGCCACACCGGTCATGGGAGGTCGAGGTCGACACCATCGATCAGCTCGACGAAGCCCTCGACCTCGGCGCGGAGCTGATCATCTTCGACGCCGCCACGCTCACCGACTGTGTGTACGCCGTCGGCCGACGAGATCGCGTCGCACCCAACACCAGCCTGGAGGTCTCCGGTCGTCTGACACTCGAGCTGGCCCGCGCCTACGCCGACACCGGCGTCGACTACCTCGCCCTTGACGTACTCACCCACTCATCGCCGTCCCTGGACCTTGCGATGAGTGCCGTTGCTACGCACGCAGGGCTGTCGCCATGACGATCCAGCGTGGTCCGACGATCCTCGCCCCACGAAGACCGCTGAGGCCTCGAACAATTCCACACGGCTGAATCGCCGACACGAACCTACGCATCCGTCTGCACCAGGGATGCGTAACGAGGACGGCTGTGCCCATTAACGCACGGCTGAAAAGGAAACAGTAATGCACATGAGGGGGAACTCATGCGACATTGTGTACGAATTATCGGGATGCTCGTGGCGATTCTCGCCATGCTCGGCCTCAATGGTGGGCTGGCCAGCGCATCAGGGTTGGTGAACGGGAAACCTGCCGCGCGGGCCATCCAATCAATGTCGGGAGATCTGACCGACGAAGGCGATCGATGCGTTGACACGCGCTACTACATCAAACAGGACGACAACGCCTACAGTAAGCCGAACGGGTGGGTTATCGGCCCCGTGCATCGCGGGATGCAGCTCTACCCGGTGTACAGCCCCACGCCCGGCTGGACCAAGGCGACGATCATTCCTTATCGGGACTACGTCTGGGTTCCGAACTGGAACGTCCGTTTGGAACAGTTCACCTGTCCGTAAGACCCACCGCGGCGCGGGTGTCATTCAAAGTGTATCGGCAATGTCAGGGAATCCGGCGTCGCAAATTAACCAGATGCCACATGGTCTTCACATGACGGCCGGTACTTGTGGCTGAACCGCCTCGGTATCACGGTCATGCCTCAATCCGGAGGATTCATCTCCATCATTCACAGTAGGGGGAACCATGCGAACAATCCTTTTTCGCCTCCTCGGTACATTAGTAGCTGTACTGGCCGGACTTGGGATCAGTTCCGTCTCGGCCAGTGCGCAAGTATCGACCAACTCGGGCACGCTGACACAACTGCGAACCATGGCACAGGCACCCGTGTTGGAGGTTGGCGGTACGAAGACGGTGGCCAAGGCGTGCGGTGAAAACTTCCACTACATCGCGGGCAATGGGGTCCGGATCCGCAAAACGCCAGGCGGGGTGGCTCTGGGCGCTGCCTGGTACTGGGAGCGGGTCAACCTCGGTGCGCGCAACGGCAGCTGGCAGTACGTCACCTTCTATCAGCGAACCAGTGGCATACGTGCTGGATGGGTTGCTGCGCAGTACGTGGAATTCCACCAGCCTACGTGCCCGTAACCGCGGCGGCGGACGTCGCACCACGGCTCCATCGCGCATGACGTAGGGCAGTGGTGAAGCGACCTTCGCACCGAGCTCGACGACGGTTGGTTGCAGGAAAGAATATCTGCAACCAACCGTCCATAAAGCACAGTCCTGTTCAGACTCTGTGCGGAAGCAAGCTCCGACCTATCCGGCTGCCTCAATACCGTTGGCGCTGCGTGGGATCCGTCGACCGTCGGATACCTCGACACCTCCGTTGCGCCGAACACGCACGAAAGGAAAACCCCGTGTGTCAGTCTCAAGTGCTCCGCGAACCCAACGGCATCGGCGCACAGCACTTGCCATCGGTGGCCTGACAGCAGGCGGAGTCGTGGCCGCGGTCGTGCTGCTTCGGCAGCCGGACACCGCGTCACCGTCTGCCCGGCCCGCACCGCAGCATCCGATTCCCGTCGTACCCAGCACGCCGACAGCACCCTCGCCATTCCGTACGACGATCGAGAGTAGTGACGAATCGGGCTCGTTCCTCGGGCTCGGCTGGCGCACCTCGGGCGTCACCGTCACCGCCGGGGCGAGCGGCGCCTCGGCGTTCGCCTTCGGAATCGGCACCAAGCCAAATCCAAGCTCAGGCAACGACCAGCCCTGTGCCAACGTGGTGACCAGCGAACATCATGGCGGAAGCTCCGGCGATCCGATCGTCACCATCAGTGTCGCTCAGGACGCTACCGTGACCATTCACGTCCGCGGCCCCGGCGACGGCCCGCCGCACAGCATCATCGTGCCCCTCGCTGCCTGCCCGCTGAACCGTGTACCCGACACCGGTTCGCCTGGTACTCCCACTGAGCCGTCGGCCCCACTCGACACCCGCACGCGCCGAGACGACGACGTGCAACCCACCGGCAAGTGACACCGAGAACCAGACGCACCGGTGTTCGACTCACCCGCCGCGCATATCGGCCGCCAGAACAACCGTGTCACTCAATGCCAGCAACACAAAGGGGAATCGCTGTGTACGTCCACTCAGTACGATCGATCAGTCACGTCGTCGCAATCGTGAGCCTGCTGCTCATGGTGTTGGCCGCCTGCACCGACACCGTCCCGGGGACACCGCTCGCTGAAGGAGACCAACCGGGCGCATCGTCACCACCCTCAGTGGCCCCAGCTGTTCCACTGGCACGTGGACAAGAGGCCCTTGGCCGCGTCTATGCGGTGTCACGAGCGATTGACCCGTGTGCCCTGCAGGACAAAGACATCGCGGCCCAGATCACCGGAATGGTGCCCGACGCCATGATGCCCGGGAGCACGTTAAACGCCTGCGATCTTGATATGACACCGCCGGGAGGAAACGCACTGAGCGTGTGGCAGCTTAGCACCGCGTCCGGCGTCCTCCTGGACAGCAAGGCAGCTCAAGAATCAACGACGGAAACCATTGGCGACACCACAGTACTACGCGCCCGCGACACCACAGGAAACGACCGCTCCTGCAGGTACCTCAGCGAAGCCGGTCCACCACCCAACGCTGCACCAGCACCGACCAACGACGGCACCGCCGGAGCACCCCGCACCGCGCTGGAGTTGGTGGTGCGCCGCAACAGCTCCGACGCACAGCCGAAAAAGCCCTGCGACATCGCCCGCGAGTATCTCACCCAAGTGATCAAGTACTGGGTCAAACCCGCATTGCGCACAGACAACCTCACCGCGCCACGGTTCGCCATCGGCGACGTCAACCCCTGCGACAGCCTCGCCGGCATCGCGGAATCTATGGGCGGACCGATCGAAGCCATCACACTGGGCGGACCACACAAGTGCACGGTTCGACTGGTCCCCGGGCCCGACAACACAGAACAGGCGCGCAAGGTCGGTCTCGTATCCGCATCCCTCGCCGTGAAAACCGACCCGCGCACAGTTCTGGACAATCCCCAAACCAGCAAGGACTACATGTTTTTGCCGGTCGTTTCTGGCTCCGGCGGTTCGGTCTGATCGGGCCCCGGTGGCGGTTGGCCCGGGGTGAGTTCTGAGTGTGTGTCCGAGGTCGTTCAACGAGTTTGGGCCCCACCCCTGGATGGGTGAAGTTCGTGACTGCCGCGTGGTGCGTGCCCAGTCGGAACGACGTGGACGTCTAAGTTGTCGCAGCCGGGTGTTCACGGGCCCCTCCGACAAGGTGGTCCGTGAGCAGCCGGCCCATCACATTTCAGGGTGCGCGTGCCGAAGGTCCTGCTCCTCGTCGAGGACAGGACCTTCGCTGTTGCTGGCTGGTTAGCTGCTGGTTGGCTCGATCAACGCGAGCCTGATGTCTTGTCCGGATCGACCGGTGGTTTGGATCCGGTGGCCGAGCTTGGTCAGCAGGTCGCGGAAGGTGCTGCAGCCGTAGCGGGCCTGGTCGAACGACGGGTCCAGCGCGACCATTTTGGCCTTGAGCTGGGAAGCCGTTGGTGACTTCGTGGGGATCTGTCGCATCGCGGTGACCAGCAGCGCCTCGGCGTCAGCAAGCCGGGAGCCGCGTTGCGCGGGAGGTGTCGGTGGTTCGGCTGGCGGGTCGACCCGGGCGACGATCGAGCCCCAGAGCTTGTATTCCGAACAGACTGAGACCAGGCGGACGCTGGCCGCGGTTTCCGCGCCAACGCCGATGACGTGCTTGCCGAACTCGCGCAGTTTGGTGACCAGTGGGGAGAAGTCGGAGTCGCCGGTGACCAGGACGAAGGCCTCGACGGTGGGGTGGGTGATCAGGGTTTCCATGGCGTCGACCGTCATGCGGATGTCGGCGCCGTTCTTGCGGGCCGGGCCGTGGCCGATCTGGACCAGGTCGACGCCGTTGCGTTCGAGCACGGCCTGGTAGCGGCCGAAGCGGGTGTCGGCCCAGTCGGCGTAGGCGCGGCGGGTGGTGGCGGCGCCGTAAGCCCGGCAGAGCCAGGTCACCGCCCGGTCGGGGATCGGTTCGGCCCGGTCGGGCAGGCTGGCGGTCGCGCCGAGCACAAGATTCTCGAAGTCCAAGAAGAGCCCGATCTGGTCGGCTCGTGCCCGCGGATCGTCGCGCCATTTCCCGAACATCCTGCGGTGTTGGGCTTCCGCGTCTCGGATCATCCGGACCGCTTCGTTGACCGGCTCGGTGCTGTCGTGCGGCGTGGGTGTCGCCAAGAGAATCCGTCTCGGGTCGGCGTGGGTGTGGGGCGGGCGTCAGCCGAGGAGGCGTTGCTGGGTGGCGCGCAGCCGGAACGAGTCGGTGCCGGTCTCGATGATGGTGCCGTTGAAGGTGAGCCGGTCGACGATGGCCGAGCAGAGTCGCTTGTCAGCGAAGGTCTGGTTCCATTCGGAAAATGGAGCGTTGGACGCGACAGCGATGGCGCTGCGTTCCTCCCTGTCGGTGAACACCTGGAACAGCAGTTTCGCGCCTGCCTTGTCCAGGTCGAGGTAGCCGAACTCGTCCAAACACAGCAGGTCCACTTTGGAGTAGCGGTTGAGGACCCGGGTGAGCTGGCGTTCGTCGGCGGCTTCGACGAGTTCGTTGACCAGGTTGGCGGTGGTTGTGTAGCGGACCCTCAGCCCGGCCTCGGCGATCGCGGTGCCGATACCGATCAGCAGGTGGGATTTGCCGGTGCCGGATTGGCCGATCAAGCAGAGCGGCTGCCCGGCGGTGACCCAGCCCGGCGCGGTCAGGGTGTGGATGACCTCGGGGACGACGTTCGGGTTGGCGGTGAAGTCGAAGTCGTCCAGCCGTTTCGCGCGGGGGAAGTGCGCTTCGCGGACCAGTCGGGTCTTGCGGCGCTCGTCGCGGTGCTCGCATTCGGCGTCCAGCAAGGTGAGCAGGAAGCCTTTGTAAGTGGCCTGCTCGCGCATGGCCGCGGCGGCCAGCTCCTCGAACCGGGCGCCGATCGTGGGCAGGCGCAGGGTGCGGCAGGCCTGGTCGATCACGGCGTCCAGGCTGTCGACGCCGGGCGCGGCCGCGGGGACGGTGTGGGTGGTGGTGACGCTGGCGGGGAGGGTGGCGGTCATGCCGTGGTGCCTTTCGTGCGGCGCAGCAGCTGGTCATAGATCGCCACCGACGGCAGCGGACTCGAGGACGCGGGCAGTTCGCGTTTGGTGTGCAGGGAGATCACCGATGCGCCCGATGGTTGCGGCGCGGGCGCTGGAGGCGCGTGCAGGCGCGGGTCGGGCATGTCGTCGGTAATCACCGGGATCACCACCGTGTCCAGGCCCAGATCGGCCAGGTCACGCTCGTCCAGCAGAGCGCGGCCGGCGTCGTGCGCGGCTTTGCGGGCCTCGATCGCGACCAGGTCCGGGCTGGTCGACCCGGCATGCAGCGTGGTCGTGATGCCCGCGATGACCGCCTCGGCGGGCAGCCTGCGGTGCAGCAACAGCACCTCGATCAGCGCCTTGGTGCCCTCGCCGTCACCGTGTGCGGCGCGGGCCGCGGACCAGAACGCCTCGTGGGTCGCGGTGAAGCTGCCCTCGGCGCGGGCGGTGGCCAACGCGGTCGACCCGGCCAGCGCGCCGGGCTTGCCCAGCAGGATCTCCAGGTAGTGATCGAGCTGGTCGTGCGACTCGCCGCGGCGAGTCATCCGGGCGTGCCGGGCGATCACGGTCGCCTTGTCGAACACGACGACGTCGTTGGCGCGCAGCGAGACCCGCACCCGGCGGCCGATGAACCTCGCCGGGACCGAGTAGTGCGACTGGCGCACGGTGATGCGCGCGTCCCGGCCGACCTTCGGGGTCAGCGTGGTGCCGGTGTCGAAGTCGTCGAACGGCAGCGGCGCCAGCAGATCGGCCTCGTAGGCGAAGTTGAACCCGACCGTGACCCGCTGGTTGTGCAGGACCCGGTTGTCCTCGGCCCGGTCGATCTCGGCGATCCGCTCGTTGAGCTCGGCCAGGCTCACGACGTCCGGGACCGGGACCAGGTGCGTGCGGCGGAACCGGCCGCCTTCCTGCTCGACGCCGCCTTTCTCGTGCGCGCCTTCTTTGCCGGGGATGCAGTAGAACGCGTCGAAACCGTAGTGGGACCTGAATTTCACCCAGTTCTGTGACTCGATCCGGTTGCGGCCGAAACACACCCGCTGGACGGCGGGTTTGAGGTTGTCGTAGCGGATGTGCCGGATCGGGATGCCGCCCAGCGCCCGGAAGGCCTCCACGTGGCCTTCCATGAATGCCTCCTGTCCTTCGGACAGGAACACCCGGTGCACCGCTTTGCCCGAATAGGACAGTCGCAGTGTGAACAGGTGGCACTTCATCACCTGGCCGGAGACCCGTACCCACACGTCGGCGAAGTCGACCTCGGCCTCCTCACCGGGCAGATGCTGCTGGGGCACCATCCCCTCCAGGTGGCGCTGCCGTTCCCGCAGCTCACCGACCAGTTCCGGGCGTCGCCGGGCGATGTAGGTGTAGACCGTGGTGCGGCCCGCCGCGGTGAACCCGTGCTCGCTGATCAGCCGCTGGTAGATCCGCGCGGAGGTGTGTTTCTGCTTGCGCGGCGCGGACAGATCCGCGATCAGCATCTCGTCGATCAACCCGTAGGCCGGTTCCAGCACCGAACGACGAGGGGGCGGCTTCTTACGCTCTTTGGGCACGGGGCTGGCCAGCGCTTCCCGCACCGTCCTGCGGTGCACCTGGTACCGCTCGGCCAGCGTCCGGACCGACACGTCCGGCTCCAGCCGCCGATCACGGCGTATGCGTTCGAACAGCTCGACACGCGACAACGACAACTCCGGCCTCCGACACGACCGCGTAGATGTGAGGCGCCCATCGTTGAGGTCCGAACGGGTGAGCGACGGTCCTTCACCCCATCGTGGGCGTGTCTACAAAGGACGAGGTGGGGCCAAAACTCGTTGAACGACGATCGGTGGGGCCGAAACTCACCGGACAACAGGGGCCAGAACTAACCGGCATAAACAGACTACAAGCCCATCACGATCTCCGGACGTACAGGCACGACCAAGAAGCAAGAATCCAGTAGCCCCAAACTGAACGGCCAGTGCTCCGTCGCCCTGGTCACCGATAACAACGTGGCGGTGCAGGAAAACCTCACCAAGGCCGATTCGCCGAAGTCACTCCCAACACTCGAAACGACCGGCACAACCTGCGAACTCGCTGCCAAGGCAGCCGAATCAGTCCTGCGCGCGATCCCACCCAACCACGACACGCGGCCCAACGACAAAGACGGCCAGACCAGGCGAGCCGGGCGAAACACCCCGATCGTGCTCGGCGACCTCGACCGGCCACCCACATGGAAAGACGTCGGCGCACCCTACGACCCCTGCGGCATTCCGTGGACCGACTTCGCCCAAGAAGTGCGACCCACCGACGGCAAACCGCATGCGCCGCGGCTCAAGCGCCCCGACGCGGACGTCAAGTGGCAGATCGAGTGCGTCTACGACAACTCCGGCCCCATCACTGTCGCTCCCAAGGCTGGCACTAGTTCCAACCCTGAAGGCGGCTACTTCCTCGCGACGGTCGTCTGGCAACGCGACGGCACCGCCGATCCCGCGAAGAACCAGGGATCGCAGGCCAAGACATGGGCGGGCCGATCCGGCTACCTCAAACCAGCGCCCGACGACCCACGCCTCGGGCAAGGATGCATGGCGGCTGTTCGTCTGACAGCCGGTGGCAACCCAGCGGGCGCAACGGCGATCTTCATCTCCAACTCGCGCTTCCCGCAGAAACAGGCGTGCGACGTCGCCGACCAGTTAGCCGGGGCAATCGCCACCAAAACCCAGTAACGACAACACCTCCTGGAACCGCGCCATCTCGCCACGGTTCCAGGAGGTACCGCTCAACCATCCAGAGTCCGAACGCGACACAAGACCGTGAGCCATGGCAACCCAGAACCCAACCGACGGGCACCGACCGCGACCTTGTTCTTCGGCCCCGGCAGCGACATCAGCAACCACCGTGCCAGCCGGTACGCGCATGAACGCGAAACCCGTGAGAGTTCACCGGACGAGCGCAACGGCCAATTCCACTTCCACACTGGAGACGGATATGGACGCCACCGTCCTTGCCGAAGCAGAGGATTTCCTTTCTGTACAGGAACTTGGCGGCCTTACACTTGGTCGAAAATCCGCCGTACGTGACGCCATCCTCCACCACGGCACGTACACGCACACCACCTCCGAGCTCGAATGGGGCGCACGACTGGCCTGGCGCAACACCATCGCCTGCATCGGCCGCCCCTACTGGCGTGCCCTGCAGGTCCGTGACCAGCGCGACGTCGACACTCCGGACCAGCTAGCCGAGGCGTGCATCGAGCACCTCCGCGCGGCGACCAACCGCGGACACATCCGGCTACTGTTGACCGCGTTCGCCCCCGCATCCCTGGACCGACCGCCGATCCGCATCCTGAATGCACAGCTCGTCCAGTACGCCGGGTATCGAGGCCCCGGCGGCACTGTCACAGGTGATCCCAAGAACCTCGCTCTGACCGATCTGGCCTTGGCAGTCGGTTGGACCGGCGCCACCGGTGGGTCATTCGACGTCCTACCGCTTGTCATCCACCAAGCCGGAGGCCAACCACGGTGCTACCCGCTGCCCACCGACGCCGTCCTGGAAGTTGTCCTCAGGCATCCGCGCCTGCCCTGGTTTGAAGACCTCGGCTTGCGCTGGTATGCACATCCGGCGATCTCTGATCAACGCCTGCGGATCGGCGGGGTTGACTATCCTGCGGCACCATTCTCAGGCTGGTACACCTGCACCGAGATCAGTGCCCGCAACCTCGCCGATCCCCACCGGTACAACGTACTTCCCGCGCTCGCCGAACGTATCGGTCTCGACATCCATACGTCGCGGACGCTGTGGAGGGACCGCGCGCTGGTCGAACTCACCGAAGCAGTGATGCACTCGTACACCACCGACGGAATTGTCCTTGTTGATCACCACTTCGCCGCCACGTCATTCGCCCACCACGAAGACCGAGAGCGTGCGGCCGGCCGAGAAGTGTACGGATCCTGGCGGGCGCTCATCGCACCCACCGCAGCGTCCACAACCGACCTCTACCATCGCCACTACACCGAGCACATCCTGCTTCCCAACTTCTTCCCACAGCCCTTCTCTCCGACCGAACATAACGACTGGCTGGGGCAAGCGAACTGACCTGCTCGCCGCGTGATCACTCGACGGGAACGTCCACATCAACATCCCAGCGTCGCTGTCCGACCGACTCGACGTACCGCAGACGGGATTCGCTACTCGGCTCGGTTGACCGACTTGAACCTAGTGTGAAGACCGGCGGGCAGGCTACGCCCGGTGACCGCCCCCGACGACGACGTCGACCCCGTGTACGTCCTGCGCAACGCCATCGCGAGGCACTTCCTCAGCTGCAAGCCGTCGACTTGCATGCCACCGACCCCACGGTGGAAACGGCGCACGAGGCGACCGAGGCGGTCAACGCGGTCCTGCTGGCGTTCACCAAATCCGCCGCGCCGAATGCCAACGCGCTCACGCCCACGCGGCCCGACACCCCGGCGGGCCGCTGGCCACTGCGATGAGCTACCTGCGCGACGCCTTCGCGCGCCTAGTGGTCGGCGACGTGTCACCGGCGTGTACCGCGATGGCCCTGGCGCAGTCAGAATTGGACCAACTCGACTGATCCCGGTTCTCGAGACCAGCGATCACGCGCGACCTCGCGTCCTGCCGTGCCTCCGACGGTGTCTCATCCCTCGGTTGAGTGTCCCACACGAGACATGCTCGGCGTTCGGGTACCGAGTAGCGATCTGCGCAGCGCGGCGACCGGACAGGCTGACTGTTCAACCCACCGGCCACCTGCCGCCAGCGTTCCCGCCCAGCACGCGATCACACCGAACGGGACTGATCGTGATAGGCGGGCGGACCACGTCGCACGGCCGGCGGCGTCGGCACCGCTGATCGTGGACGACATCACCCGCGCAGGTGAGCCACGCTGCGGACGGTTCGGCCGCGATCACAGACTGGGGCGGTGGAACGCAGGTTGACAGCCGCCGAGCGCGAACTGGCCGCCGCGCTGGAGCGCGAAGCGGCACCGACACGGCGAAGTCCACCATGGACCGGTGTCGGCGGCGTATCTGGGGGTTGCCTTGCCGGAAGTCTTCCGGCGAGCGGTCACGCGCAGGACCGGGTCCGCGGGCGTGTTCATCTCCCAACCCAGAGATGATTTCCGTTTGCTGCGCCGCGGTATGCCGCCCGGCGCTGTCCTGGACGCCGGGTATCGCCCTGCCGACACCCCAGCCGACTGACTGACCCGTCGGTGGCCGCCATCCACCTCACTCCCGGACGCGAGGCGTCCCGTCGGGTGCCGGTTGGTCGGTGAGCCGGAGCGCGAACATGACGTCCGGGTGGATGTGCAGGCCGAGATCGTGCCGCCGCTCGCGCTGACCGGCGCCGCGATCTGCCGTCGGATCAGGTATGCCGGATCCATGGCGATGGTTCGGGAGTGCTCGCCGCGACCGGACTCGTCGGGCTGGAGGCGAGAAGCGTGACGCAGTAGACCAGCAACTGTCGGGGTGCGCTGTTCAGAGAGGCGGCCTACATGACCGGAGGCCGCAGCGCTTACTGGTGGCCGAACTGGCCAAACTGCCGCACTCATGCGTAACGCTCCGGTCGCACTTTGGCCACAGATGGCCGAACTGGGTATGCGGTGGCCGGACTGTTGCGCACCCGGTGCGCGGGGCTGCGCATTCACTCAGGCCGCGACCACAACTCGGTTGCGGCCCGCCTGCTTCGCGTCGAGCAGCGCTCTGTCAGCCGCTTGCAGGACTGGCTGTATCGCATTCCCCGCAGTCGGGTAGACCGCGACACCGATCGAGACTGACAGCTTGTCAATCGTCGTCACGATCACGTCGCTGCCGTCTTCGTAGATCGGGACCGTCATCTGTTCGACCCGGGTCCGGATGCGTTCAGCTACAGCCAGGCCGTCGATCTCGTCGACGTCGGGGAGCAACACGACGAACTCTTCGCCGCCGAATCGCGCGACCGCGTCATAGTCCCGGACCGAGTCGCTGAGCTGGTTGGCGACCGCCTTCAGGACCAGGTCACCGATGAGGTGGCCATACGTATCGTTAATCTTCTTGAAAAAGTCGATGTCGATCATCAGCAGGCAGAACGTTGATCTCGTGGAGCGTTCCGCTTTCGTCAGCACCCCTGCCGCGATGCTGTGCCACCCCCTGGTGTTCCACAACCCTGTTTTGTCGTCTCGCGCTGCTGCGGCTTCCAATTGCCGGATCAACACTTGGCGGTGCAACATCAGCATCGGCGGGATGATCAACAGCCCTGCGGCCAACGTCATGGTGGTCAGCGCGAGACCGAGCAGCGCGCCGAGGCACAGTGTCGCGAGTTCGAGCCCGTTTTCGCCCCAGCCGCCGAATAAGGCTCGCAGCGTCCGACTCCGGGTGCGCAACCCAGGGACGACCACGATCGCGCCCGTCACGAAGTAGATTAGGATGCCCACGCCGACGGCGCCGACGCCAGCCCACTCCGCGTCGATTGCCGCGTCGATGGTCGGGATCTGCATGATAGCCAACGCCCCGTGAGCCACGTAGCAGGTCAGTATCGCCAATGCCCCGTTGAACACCGTGCGGTAGGCGGGTACGCGGCGCAGTCGATACCAACTGCGTACCGCCAAGTGCAGGTACAGCGACGCCACCAGCGCCCCCACGAGCGGCGGTGGCAGCAACAACACGCCAGCGAAGGTCCAGACCGACGTCATGTTGATGTGTGGTGTTCCGTTGACTCGTCGTCGGACGCGTTCGACAGTACGTCCCAATTCAGCTTGTAGAACGCCTAGCCCCAGCAGAGTCGCGAGGATGATCACGTGATGGGAACTGACCACCATTGCACGGATGTAGATCATGGTCGCGACAACCACGACTGATTCGATCGTCAAGCAGTACACAACAAATCGTGGTCGTTGTGACCATAGCGCCCACTGGGCGGGAGAGAATACAGCGCGGAGCGATACGGCAGCTCGGGGAGCTGGGTTCGCCTCGTTCATGTCGCAACCGTGCCCTTGTCGAAGTCCACAGTCGATACCCACTCAAGCACAATCCGAGGTTGTGGACGAGGATCCCACTCGTTCGGAGCAGCGAAACGGCCATGAAAGGAGGGGCGTCACTATGCGCAACCGTGACAGCTGACGTCTGACGACTCACGTCTTTTCCGGCAGTTCGGCTCGGCCAGCACGCGCTCGCGCCCACAGCGCCGCGAGCGGCACAGCGGTGATCACTCCTAGACCGCCCGCTAGTGCGATTGTGTCGGCCGCGCCGATCTGATCGGCTACGAGGCCTGCGGCGAGGGCTCCAAGCCCCTGCCCTGTTTGCAACCCTGTGGACAGCAGGCCAGCTCCTTGGCCCCGCTGTGCCTCAGGCAGCCCGAGCGTGAACTGGGCTGAGCCTTGCACGTGGTACCAGGTCGCCAGCACACCACCGATGCCAAACAGAATCATCGACGTGACCAGCCCGGGATGCAGCACGCACAACACCAGCGGTAGCCCAGCGACGATGCCGAAGACACCGATCAGACGGACGCCGGTTTTCGGTGGCAACCAGCGCAAGGTGACGCTGCCGATGATGCTGCCAATGGGATCGGCAGCCATGAGCAGTCCCACGGCGACCGCGCCCGTGCCGAGGCTGGCAGCGTAAGGAGCCGCCAGGGCTTCCGGAACGACGTAGAACGTGGCCAGCCACATCACGCCGACCAAGGCCCGCTGACGAGGATCGCGCCACGTCTGCCGTGCTACCTGCCAGGTCGAGCCGAGCGAGGCTGGCCGGGTGCCGGGGGCACTGGGTGGTGGGCGGCGGGTGACCGCCACCGCAAGAATCACCGCGGACGCCACGAACGTGCCTGCGTTGAGGCCAAGCGCAAGGTTCGGATCGATCGCGGAAACGAGGAAGCCACCGAGGCTGAATGCCAGAAGCTGCACAAACTGGCTGCACATGCTCCGCAGATTCATCCCGGCCGTGAAGAGCCTCTCGCTGCGCAGCACATCAGGCAGCAGCGCGCCCTGCGCCGCCTTGAACGGTGCATTCGTGAACGTTGTGACCGCCACCAGCACGCACAGAAGCCACAGCGGTGTGCCGGGCACTGCCATACCCGCGACCAGGGCGGCCCGCACGATGTCCGCGGCGATCATGACTTCTCGCCGCGGGTACCGGTCCGCAGGCCAGCTCAGCAAAATGCCACCCGCGAGCTGTGGAACGAACGTCAGCGCATACGTCAACCCCGTCAGTGCCGCAGAGTTGGTTCTTTGATAAACGAGAACCGACAGCGCCACTCGCGCCAACTGATCGCCACCGCTACTCAGCAGTTCAGCGAGCCACATCGCTCGAAATTCGCCCACCGCCAGCGCCGACAGCATGCCAACCCGCTCGCGCTTGCTCCCCTGCATGCCCGCACCCCCGGCGATCCCCACCTCGCGGTCCCCACACGCTGACCGCCACCAGACCGGCCTACGGTAACTGATCGACTCCGCAGTGTCAGCAATCTGCGCCGTCCAGGGGACACGATGACCGCGACGTCGAGATGTACCGGGCCGGCCAGCTGCGGGCTCGTGCTTCGTTCTGGTCATTGGGGAACTGATGGACAGCGGTTCTAACCCGGCTTGCAGGCTGACTATGAAGACTTTGGGCTTTGAAAGCGTTGCTTGATAAGAAAGTAGTGACGCAGCACAGAATTGATGAGCTTCTTTTGCGCACCGCTGTGTGGGTTGGCGAGAATACTGTTGAGCGGCAATTGCCCATGTGCAGCCTTGGTGGTAGAACTCGGCGACTGGGCTAAGATGTCGTCACGCAAACCCGTGCCTGCATCTGACTGTAGTTAGCGGTCGCCATGCTGTGAAGCTAGTGCCGTATCAAGCAACGTTGGCGGTGTAATCGTGTCGCGTGGACGCGTGGTTGGTTGATGGGTCAGGCTTGGCCGCTGGAGGTGGTGGTCGAGTGGGACGTCGGGCTGAGGTGTTCGTGCGGCCGTTGGAGCCTGAGGAGGCTCAGCGTCTGGTCAAGGTGACCCGGTCCACGAGGGATCGTGTCCGGTTGCGGCGGGCCGGGATCGTGCTGGCCTCGATGCAGGGCCGCGGCGCGGCCGATATCGCGGTCATGTTCGCCGCGACCGACAGTTATGTGCGGGAGGTGATCCACGCATTCAACGACCTGGGGTTCGCGGCACTGGACCCAAAATGGAGCGGCGGCCGACCACGTAAGTTCGGTCCGGCCGCCCGGCAACTGATCTGCCGCATCGCCCAAGCCAACCCTGCCGGCCTGGGACAGCCGTTCACCACGTGGAGCCTGACCAAGCTGGCGGCCTACTTGGCCGAGCACCACTGGTTACGGGTCAGTACCGAGACCATCCGCCAGATCCTGCGCGCGGCGGGTATCACCTGGCAGCGCACCAAGACATGGAAAGCCAGCCAGGATCCCGATTTCGCCGCCAAGATGGCCCGGATCCTGGCCCTGTATGACGATCCGCCCGCGGATGGGCGAGTGGTGTGTGTTGATGAGTTCGGTCCGCTGAATCTGCTGCCCCGGCCTGGTCATGGCTGGTTCCCGCGCGGCCATCCCGCCCGCCGCCGGGCGACCTACACCCGCACCGCCGGAGTCCGGCAGATGTTCGCCGCTCTGGATCTGGCCACCGGGCAACTGTTCTACCGATTCCGAGACCGCAAACGGTGGCAGGAGTTCCTCGAGTTCTGCAAGCAACTACGCCGCCGGTTCCCGTCCGGGTGGCTGTATCTGATCTGTGACAACTACGGGTCACACCACAAAGCCGAAGTCACGGCATGGTGCGCTGATCATGACATCGAGTTGGTGTTCACACCGTCCAACGCCTCGTGGCTGAACTGGATCGAGTGCGAGTTCACCGCGCTGCGGTACTTCACTCTGGACGGCAGCGACTATCCCTCCCACACCGCCCAAGAGTCAGCGATCGCCCGCTACATCCGCTGGGCCAACAAGCACCCCGCCCCGAAACGACACTTCGCGGCCAACTCCAAGATCCGCAGACCCGATTACCTACCGAACGTTGCCTGATGCAGCACTAGTACTTACGGACTAGCTGTATGAGGCCGTGACGTTGGTGACGCCGGTGTGGAGCCGGGTTGCTGGTGGCTGGTTTCCGGCGGCAGTGTGGGGTCGATGATAGTTGTAGTGGACGTTCCATATCGTCAGGGCGTTGGTTCGTTGTTGTTCGCTGGTCCACTCTCGGCTGTAGAGGAATTCTTCGGTCAGGATCCGGTTGTAGCGTTCGACTTTGCCGTTGTGGCGGGGTGTGTAGGGCGTGATGCGCTGGTGGCGGGCTCCACGCAGCACGGTGGCGAAGTGGGTGGCTTTGTAGCAGGCGCCGTTGTCGGTGACGATGCGGTCGATGTGGGTGATGCCGTGCGCGGCGAAGAACGCGCGGGCGCGGTGGGTGAACCCGATCGCGGTGCGGGCTTTCTCATCGGGCAGGGCTTCGGTGTAGGCCAGCCTGGAGAATCCGTCCACCGCGGAGTGGAGGTAGGTGTAGCGGGCCCGGCCGCCCCGGCCTCGGCCTCGCCGGGCTTGTTTGGCCTGCTCGCTGTCACGGCCGTGGACCCGCCAGCCGCCGCCGTCGGGGATCTGGCCGACCTTCTTCACATCCAGGTGGACCATGTGCCCGGGCCAGCGGGCGATGATCGTGCGGGGTGCCCGGTTGCTGTCCCCGCTGGGGTCGAGGAATTTCCGGTGGTGCAGGCCGAGGTGGGCCAGGTGACGGCTGACGGTCCGCGCCGAGATGCTGGTGCCGTCGGTCGCGAGTTCCAGCGCGATCCGGCGGGCTGAGTGCTTGCCATGACGGCGGAGGTGTTCGATCCGGGCGATGACCTCGCCGGGGGTGGCGGTGGGCTGGTGGTGCGGGACACTGGGTCGGTCGAGCAGCCCGGCCTCGCCGTGCTGGCGGTAGCGGTTGACCCATTTCGAGGCGCATTGCCGCGAGATACCCATCTCCGCGGCGACATGGGCGATCGGACGGGTGCGGCAGCGTTTCACGAGACGGCGACGGCCTTCGACAGACAGCGGGGCGTTACGGTGGAGCACAGACGGGTCTTTCTGTTCGGCGGACGAGTGACGTGGTAGTTCTCATCCTGCCGCTGAAAGACCCGTCCCCAACCTCAGGCCCCACCCGGCGTCAACAACCTCATGACCCGCAACACCTAGTGGCACGGCGCACACTGACCACGATCTTGCGCCCGCTTGCCGAGGGTTTGGCGCTTTTCGCAGAGTTCGACGTTAACACCGTGAAGAGCACGATACTGACAACGCCGTTGAAGTCGACAATCAGTTTGTTCTCTGGACGTGCGCCGGGCATCTTGGGGCAAGATGACATGGGCGCCGGCCTGATGCCGCTCGTCTCGGCGCAAGCGGATGAGCTGGCTATCTCGCTGCCGATCATCGCCAAGTTGCGGCAGGTTCGACTGAGTGAGGCAGGAATCAAACGCAAGGTCAATGTGCTAGCGAGCACCGTGTCCGACAGCTCCGACGTATATTTGCTCGGCTACCTAGGGGTCAAGGGCATGTGGCGGACGCTGCGTCAGAAATCCGCCCGGCTGTACACAGAAACAGATCTCACATTGGCGTACCTGAAGGGGTTCTTCTACGAAGACCGTGTACTTATCGATATCCTCCTATCCGCTAACAACCCTAGTGAACGCTTGGCGGATCGGATACTGCAGCGAGTCAAGCAGAGGATGCACCAGCTTAGCGACGTCACCGACAATGATATAGCCGAGTTCGAGCAACAAGTGCTCGACGAGCTACCGGTTGGCTCACCAAAATGGGCGAGGTGCCTCCATATTGATCCTGCCGGATGGAAGCGGGGTGAACGCTCGTATCGAAAGCTGGTAAATGATCTCTTCGTCGAACCAAAGAAACGACTCATCACGGTGGACGGCAACACAATGGCCGACGACATCCGCAACGCATTTTCAGTCTTGTTAAACCGCCGTCACATTGTTCGCCTAGGCACCATGGGAGTCCACGTCGATGTAGCTGACGGCGGCAATTTCGTTGTCCGGCTCGACGATCGTGAGCTGTTCCGGGGGTGCAACGACGCAGCTCCGCCCCAGTCCGGTGAAGGCACCATCGAGCTAGTGTTCAGTTCGCTCTCCTCTAGTCTCCATCGGGCCGTCGTGGTCTATGGACCTGACTCGCTAGTTGATATCATCATGCCTCACATGTCGGCCGACGATATGGCGCACGACCATGAACGCCGACTCATGTGGACCGATCTGGCTCCAAGCACTAAATTTATTGAACTTGGCGAAATCGTCGACCGGATCGTTCGTTCCTTCGTCGAGGAGCGAGAGCTCGCAGAACAAATGCGAATCGTCGACATCCAGCTGCCATACGTAATCAAGTACTTGTATCTCGACTCCGGTCTGAACGCAGTGGCGGACGAGCAACTCGACGGAGTCATCAAGCTTTTAGAGTTGGGCGGTGTTTACGAGGCGCTCCACCACGATCGTGACCTGCTCGAAGCCCTGATCATCCTCGGAGCTGTTGCGCCTCTGATGCCGTTACGCCGGGCACTGCTCAACTTGTTGGCCGATTATGGTTTCGCGGATCCGGATGGCATGTTGACTAGCTTGCTCCGCTGCGGCGAGAAAACTGGCCTTCCATTGGTCAACGCCGACGAGCACTATGCTTTCGTGCTTGTTTAGACAGCAGTACGCTTCGATCGTTTTCCGTTTGATCACTGGCATCCCTCGCGCTGCGGACGAAATGCAATGGTTGCCACCAGTTCACCGCAGTCGCTTTCTACAGGCTCCTTACGTCATCCAATTCAGCGGTCCAGCTCGCTGGCGTAATAGCGAGGTATATGTGACAATACAGGAATCGTCTTCCTGACCGCTTGCGAGGGAGTCCGATGAACGGCATGGTTGCATGGCTGGCTCTAGCGCTGTCGTTAGCGTCGCTCGGATGACAGCTTCTGTCGTGGCGGCGTTCTGGGGCTCTTCTGGATGTCCGGCTCGAACACGTGCAGCAAGGCCAGTATAACGAAAAGGCATACGGGATCACGGTGACAAATAATGGCCGACTCGCTATTTCGGTCCGAGACATTGAGCTTCGCGTAAAGATTGGCACAGGCGAACAGCGAGGCTACAGCCGAAAACTTGTCGGCGCTTCGCGAAATCCGTCAGTAGATCTGATCTCAACCAAACTCCCGGCTCTCGTGCAGCCAGGGGAATCGATCACCAGATTTTACAGAGCTAAGAATGTGGACAATTGGCTGAGAGGAAGCGCTGCGATGGAACCCCAGCTTGAAGCCTGGGCACAGACAGGAACGCGGTGGATCAACGGCAGAGCATCACGAGATCGATTTGCTCGTAGCGCGAGGGAAGACGAGCTAGTTGTTGCGGGTCATGAGGTTGTTGACGCCGGGTGGGGCCTGAGGTTGGGGACGGGTCTTTCAGCGGCAGGATGAGAACTACCACGTCACTCGTCCGCCGAACAGAAAGACCCGTCTGTGCTCCACCGTAACGCCCCGCTGTCTGTCGAAGGCCGTCGCCGTCTCGTGAAACGCTGCCGCACCCGTCCGATCGCCCATGTCGCCGCGGAGATGGGTATCTCGCGGCAATGCGCCTCGAAATGGGTCAACCGCTACCGCCAGCACGGCGAGGCCGGGCTGCTCGACCGACCCAGTGTCCCGCACCACCAGCCCACCGCCACCCCCGGCGAGGTCATCGCCCGGATCGAACACCTCCGCCGTCATGGCAAGCACTCAGCCCGCCGGATCGCGCTGGAACTCGCGACCGACGGCACCAGCATCTCGGCGCGGACCGTCAGCCGTCACCTGGCCCACCTCGGCCTGCACCACCGGAAATTCCTCGACCCCAGCGGGGACAGCAACCGGGCACCCCGCACGATCATCGCCCGCTGGCCCGGGCACATGGTCCACCTGGATGTGAAGAAGGTCGGCCAGATCCCCGACGGCGGCGGCTGGCGGGTCCACGGCCGTGACAGCGAGCAGGCCAAACAAGCCCGGCGAGGCCGAGGCCGGGGCGGCCGGGCCCGCTACACCTACCTCCACTCCGCGGTGGACGGATTCTCCAGGCTGGCCTACACCGAAGCCCTGCCCGATGAGAAAGCCCGCACCGCGATCGGGTTCACCCACCGCGCCCGCGCGTTCTTCGCCGCGCACGGCATCACCCACATCGACCGCATCGTCACCGACAACGGCGCCTGCTACAAAGCCACCCACTTCGCCACCGTGCTGCGTGGAGCCCGCCACCAGCGCATCACGCCCTACACACCCCGCCACAACGGCAAAGTCGAACGCTACAACCGGATCCTGACCGAAGAATTCCTCTACAGCCGAGAGTGGACCAGCGAACAACAACGAACCAACGCCCTGACGATATGGAACGTCCACTACAACTATCATCGACCCCACACTGCCGCCGGAAACCAGCCACCAGCAACCCGGCTCCACACCGGCGTCACCAACGTCACGGCCTCATACAACTAGGTCGCGGGTTACCTGACTCTCGGTGCGTCCATCGTTGCGAAAGATCGCGGAAATCATCCGGTGGTTCAATCCTGTCAGCGCTGTACCGAGCGAGGAGAAGAAGCACCAGTGGTGGGTGAATTCGTGTAGACAACTGAGGAGCAGGTCCGGCGATGCATGCCCGGGATGCAGCAGATCGTCGAGGTGGTCAGCGAGCCGCACCTCACCGATGTGTGTGACGTTGCTGGGTAGGTCTGTCCAACTACGGCTTTGCATCCGCCTCGCCTGGGAGTAAGTCCTTGCCGGCTCCGCGGGTCAAGTCGAGTCCATTGACGATCTGCTCAACGACCGACGCCTCAGGCGCGTCGCTGTCGGTGAGAATAATTGTGGCTGTTCGCTCGACCTCAGTCCCGTCAGCATGTAGGACCTTCGCCCGTATCTGGATCTTCTGCTTCCTGCGGTGCTTAAGGAGCCACGCCGCGAGGGCACTGATCACCGGCTGGGCCACTACCAAGGCGAGGATGATCGTCGACGGCTCCCCATACCGGTCACCCGATGCGGCTTCAGGGACTAGGCCGGGCGCCTGACCTTCGAGCGCACGGGTGATGTCCTGAATGTCAGCGCTGTCGAGGTTCAACAACGTGATCTTCACGGGTTGTGCTGTCATCCGTCACCGATCCTGTGACTATGCCGTGCGTGATTTTTGACTGTCACTGAACGCATCGCACTGCCGCTCATGTCTGCTACACCCTCTGCCGAGCTCGGCGGCGGCCCAGCCAGATGGCCTACGTCCCGCCATGACAGAGCGCAACCATCACGTCGGTGACTACAGCGTGCTCTAACCGTGAACCACAGGACGTGCCAACCGGTGAAAGTGGCCCCTTGCCGGGCTCGATAGGCGTTGAGACTTCCCGCTGGTGACGTCATCCGGTTGCGGCTGCGTGGCCTCTCGCTGCTGGTAGCGATCAGCACTCTGATCGCGAGACATACCCGCCGCCCCTTGAGCATCGCGGCTCGGAGCGGCGGATACAAAACATGGCAGCCATCGGAACCGCTGTGAGCACGTGCAACCGGAAGGGTGATCTTAGGCTATCGGGCTTCGTGAAAGGCGGCTTTAGATCCGAAGTGAGTCATACTGCTCTGGATATGTCCCTCAAGAAGGTGCGATCGGTGGCCTATGGCATCGTATGAAGTTCGCTGTGCTAACGCTCTAGGACGCCTTGGGCGGCTGCACGAACTGGGCGGGGTGCTTGTTGGCCCAGCGGATGTAGCGGGCGATCGCTGACTCTTGGGCGGTGTGGGAGGGATAGTCGCTGCCGTCCAGAGTGAAGTACCGCAGCGCGGTGAACTCGCACTCGATCCAGTTCAGCCACGAGGCGTTGGACGGTGTGAACACCAACTCGATGTCATGATCAGCGCACCATGCCGTGACTTCGGCTTTGTGGTGTGACCCGTAGTTGTCACAGATCAGATACAGCCACCCGGACGGGAACCGGCGGCGTAGTTGCTTGCAGAACTCGAGGAACTCCTGCCACCGTTTGCGGTCTCGGAATCGGTAGAACAGTTGCCCGGTGGCCAGATCCAGAGCGGCGAACATCTGCCGGACTCCGGCGGTGCGGGTGTAGGTCGCCCGGCGGCGGGCGGGATGGCCGCGCGGGAACCAGCCATGACCAGGCCGGGGCAGCAGATTCAGCGGACCGAACTCATCAACACACACCACTCGCCCATCCGCGGGCGGATCGTCATACAGGGCCAGGATCCGGGCCATCTTGGCGGCGAAATCGGGATCCTGGCTGGCTTTCCATGTCTTGGTGCGCTGCCAGGTGATACCCGCCGCGCGCAGGATCTGGCGGATGGTCTCGGTACTGACCCGTAACCAGTGGTGCTCGGCCAAGTAGGCCGCCAGCTTGGTCAGGCTCCACGTGGTGAACGGCTGTCCCAGGCCGGCAGGGTTGGCTTGGGCGATGCGGCAGATCAGTTGCCGGGCGGCCGGACCGAACTTACGTGGTCGGCCGCCGCTCCATTTTGGGTCCAGTGCCGCGAACCCCAGGTCGTTGAATGCGTGGATCACCTCCCGCACATAACTGTCGGTCGCGGCGAACATGACCGCGATATCGGCCGCGCCGCGGCCCTGCATCGAGGCCAGCACGATCCCGGCCCGCCGCAACCGGACACGATCCCTCGTGGACCGGGTCACCTTGACCAGACGCTGAGCCTCCTCAGGCTCCAACGGCCGCACGAACACCTCAGCCCGACGTCCCACTCGACCACCACCTCCAGCGGCCAAGCCTGACCCATCAACCAACCACGCGTCCACGCGACACGATTACACCGCCAACGTTGCTTGATACGGCACTAGCACCGGGGAGGCGAGCATTCGGGGCCGTTGGGTCTGCTTGTCTATCGCATCCACGGGCAACATCACAAAACGCTGGTTGATCACTGCCGGTTGCGCCGAGCGGCTCGAGGTGGCAGAGCGGCTCTATGACGTCTTGGGCTCGAAAGGCATGCTTGTTCGCCTCAGTGGGCGAGCGAAACGGCCCTTCGCGTCGAGCACTCGCTCAACTTGCTGTGCTGGTGGAGCTCGCAGTTCGAGGGATGCACCTGGCCGCCTATAGGCCTACGCCCCAAGAGTCGCCTACACGTCAATAAGACGCTGTATGTCCATAGCGAGCACGGCATTACCTGCTGCAATGAACTTCTGACGACCGTCCATCGTTTCGTTGATCTGCGACAGGGTGTTGAGTGAGTAGTCGAGTGTGATAGGTCGACCGTTTAGATCGATCGTTGTACCGCCAGCAGCATGCAGAATATAGTGTCCTGGAGCGAGGTCCCATATCGCGAAACCCTTTGCGATCTCGACCGTTGCATCGGTGAAGCCTGCCGCCACATGACACAAGCTGACACTGCCGAAGTCGACCCCTATACGGCCCGGCTTCTTGCCGTCGTGTGTGGGCAGGCTGAGTGCATCGAGTAGGCGCGTTTGTCTTGCGATTGGCAGGAATCGCTCATCCGGGCGCATGCTGTAACTCGTAAGGAGCGTTCCCGGTAGGCGCGCATCTGATGGCCGATCCAGCGTGTACTGACGGTTGTCGGCGGTGATCATGTAGGCTCGGTCGACACCGTCATCATGTCGAGCGGCGAGATAAAATCTAACGTGATGGTAGATATCGCCGACTACAGCGATGATCGGACGTTTTGACGACCGCGAATAGACCATGACATGCGTATATCCATGAAGTCCACGCACGGCCAACTCGCTGGTGTCCAATGGATCCACGAGCACACAGAGATCCGGATCAGATTCTACGCCAACGATCTGTGGCTCCGCTTCCTCCGAGGCATACACGAAAGAGGGGATGACTTTGGCCAGGCGCTCCTTGTAGTGGTCGTGCATCCACAGATCGAAGTCGGACAAGAAGTTGTCCTTGTGCCTGCGGTTATCCCGTTCGCCATGCTGCCTGGCCACTGCGGCGTCGACGAGTCGCGGTTGTATTTGGGTCATCATCGACGTGACCACTTTCACGATATGCTGCGCCAATGGAGGAATGACCTGATCGTCGTTCATAAATTCGCTACCGCCTTCGTCAAAGGTCAACGCAGTTCCAGGGGAGGTTCTATACCAGGCGGTCCCATCGTTGCAGCGACAAAGACGGCTTCGAAACTGGCCGCGCGCATGATCTTCGCTCCCGTCAGATCATCGAACCTCGTGACATCAAGGTTACGACTCTTCGTCATGGCGCCGAACACTGCGAAATACAACTCGGCCTTAGGGTAGCGTGCCCGCAGTTCGTGCGTGAGGTATCCGATGTTGTCGGCGTGTTTCACCTCGAAGTCACAGACCACGATCGTGGGCGCCTCCTTCGCGTCGGGATAGAGGGAGGCCACGTCAAGTTCGATACCGTCACGTATCTTGTTGCACCGCAGATACCCGATCGGGCAGCGCGAGAACCGCGCTGAGGCCAGGAACGTTGCCATCACCAAGCCAGCTTCATTGACCCCGAAACAGATGTCCACATCCAAACGTCGGCCGAGGCTCTTGATCTGTTGCGACAGCCGGTCCACGCCGTAGCCGAACGTTTCCCATGTGAGGTCTAGCAGACCTGGTCGCGCGTTGGGCAGCGTGAACAACGTGATGTCGGGATTGCCGTACTCGATCGTAGGAACGGTCAATGTAAAGTCAGTCCCCACCTGGTCCGAACGTCGCGCCGGGAGTTGCCTCGTGCCGAGTGGGTCGTAGGGGTCAGGCTGCGCCACCCCGCGAGGCATTCGGAGGATGTTCGTGTCCGGCTGGGGCGGTCTCGCTGCGGCGAGCTGCTTGATCGTGAGCTGATCCTCTGGCGTTAGCCGCTCGTACGCTTCGGCGATGAGGTCGGTGGGAGTGATGGTCTCGTTGTCCTGTCCAGAAGGACCACGGCCGTAGGCCTCGCACAGGACGAACAGGCTCGGCAACGACGGAAGGCGTCCCTTGCCTCTGCCCCGCGCCCACGTCTCCCACTCGTTGATTGTCGTGGCGCCCAGGTTGGTCTGGTTTTCGGTGACTTCGTTGTAGCGGTCGGCTGCCTGCCCTTGGGATAGTCCAGCTGCGTACCGAAAGGCCTGTAGGCGTGTGAGAGTGTGGTGCCGATTGACGAGCTCGACCGCAGCCGCCTTAACGGACCCCAGCTGCTTTGCCAGCTCGCGACCCTCGCGGGCCAGCTCACGCCCTCGCGCTGACGGGCTTGTCGATGCCGACCGGCGAGCGTGTCCAGATGGCGCTGTTGATGACCGTCCCATCCAAGTGTCCCTTATCCACGTCCACGACCAGCTTGGGCATAGTACCCACGGCTGTGGGTGGGTGATTACCCACAAACGCGGGTAATCAGCGATCGGTAGGCCGTTTCCGCAGGTCAAGGCTGCCCGCAAACCCGTGCGTTGTCGATCGGTGTCGCAGGTGTGGCGAGGTCCAACTGATGCAAGGGTTGGTGGTGATCCACATCGTTTCGTCAACCGGGGAGTAACGGCCGTGCCCAGTCCAGATACACGCGGCTTCTGGCAGTGTCATGTGCTCCGCCGGATATGAGTACACCCGGACGTCATTCATGGCTGCCAGGTTGCATCTTGCAGTGCGTACTGCGACCAAAGTGCGGCTATCCGGCATGCGTTCCGTCTGTAAAGGACATTCGTCATGACATCCCCTGCGCCTGCACCGAACGTCAACCCGGGAGTCTTCTCGTGGACATCTCGTTCATCTCACTTGGACAACCTGCGAGGCGACGCCGCGAAGTGCCATGGAGGTGCGGAGGAGTTGGCATGGGACTGCGCCATGAGTGACAACACAAGGCCTCCCTGGCCGTTGCGGCGCGCGCCGCGCAGGGACGATGTGCTCCCGCCGCCGGGCGATTTCAACAACCCGCAACCCTCCGATGCTCCGGCAGCGGAGGAGACGGCGGCGCGTGCCGCGCTCCTCGCGCTCAGAAACGGGCTTGGGCCTTGGCTCGCTGAGGCCGCGATGACGTCGACGGCCCCGGTTAAGTGGCGAACCATGATTCGAGCGCTGTACCAGGCCGCAGCCATGTGTGTGCTGGTTGACAACGATCCGATAGTCGTGCACACGCCGCCGGAGATCACCATCCTCCCCCATACGCCGGAACCCCAAGGCGACGCTTGTATGCGCTGCGGTCTCGCGGTCGTCGACGTCGTACATCCTCGCGCGCTTGACAGCCAAGAACACCAACCCGAAGAAGGCGAAAGGTGAACGTGAGGAGATCACGAAGCAGGACACCGAGTCCACCACCGAGCTTGCCACGCGGGCTGATGTCTGCTGCTGACCGGGCACAACGAGACGGGATGCCGTGACCGAACTGACGACAGACATTCCGGGGCTGGTGAACGAGTTGCAGCGCTTGGCCGCCGCCATGGTGACCGTTCGGCAGACCAATCCTGGACTGGAGGTGCGTCTGCCGAGCGAACTGGTCGATGCCTGCCGGACGGTGTTGACGTCGGCAATCGGCTCCGGTGTGTGCGGCGAGTGCGGAGTGTACTACGCCGAGCTGCCTTTGCGGCGAGCGGTAATGCGCGTGTGCCTGCCCGGCGAACATGTTTCCGTGCAAGAAGTAAGAGCCAGGCTGGCCACTCATGGCGTGAAAGCCACGGGCAAAATGGTCGCGAACACCCTAGCGGACCTCGGACGCGACGGCACGTTGCAGCGCGTGGCACAGGGTCAGTACGTTCGCACGAGCCCGTTGCGGCACCCGCAAGCCGGTGAAGGTGTTGACACGCACCAGGACGAGGGCGATCGGCTTCGTGGAGCGATCGTTGACGGCGAGTGACATGGACCCAATACCAACGGTTGGTGCGTTCGATCACGGACCGGTCGGCGCGACCGTGGACTCGGATCTTCACGCGATTCACGACCTCCGAATGGACATGAGTGGCGAACTTGCGGGGGCGTTCGTTCAGGCCGGGACGGTTCATGGTGACGTTCATTTCCACGGTCCATCCCGCCCTGCGGTCATCCCGCGGCAGGTCGCGGCGCCGCCCATGCTGTTCGTCAATCGCGGCCGTGAGCTGGCAGCGCTGGACAGCGCTTTGCGGGGCGAGACTGGCGTGAAGGCGAATGGGAGCAGGATCGTGGCGCTGACAGGGTTGGGTGGGGTCGGCAAGACAGCGTTGGTGTGTCGCTGGGTGCACGGGCAGCGGGACCGGTTTCCCGATGGGGTTTTGCACGCGGAGTTGACCGCGCCGAGCGGCGATCCGGTGGATCCGGTGGATGTGCTGGGCGCGTTCTTGCGAGCTTTGGGGGTGCCGTCGAGCGAGGTGCCCGAGACGCTGGCTGAGCGCCGCGGGCTGTATCGAAGTGTGACGGCCGACCGTGCGATGGCGGTGGTGCTCGACGACGCCCGATCGACGACGCAGGTGCGCGAGTTGCTGCCGTCGTCACCGTTGAGCTGTGTGCTGGTGACCTGTCGCGAGTTGCTGATCGGTTTGTTGGCGATCGGCGGGTCCCGTGTCCAGGTGCGTTCGTTCGATGAGGATTGCGCGATCGAGTTGCTGCGCCAGTACCTGGGCGCCGACCGGGTCGAGGCGGAAGTGGACGCCGCGCGTGCCGTGGCTCAGACGGTGGGTGGTTTGCCGTTGGCGTTGGGTGTCGCGGCGGCGATGACCATGGCACGGCCGGAATCGAACGGGGCGTTGGAGTGGACCGCGCGGAGCCTGGCTGCCGCTGAATCTCGAATCGACTTGCTGTCCAGTGCGGACGATCTGCGGGTCAGGGCTGTGTTGGACAGCAGCTTCCGCACGCTGCCGTCGATAGCCGCTCAGGCCTACCATGCGCTCGGTGTGCATCGGGGTATCAGGTTTCGGGTCGAGCTGGTGGCCACCGCGCTGGGGATCCCGGATTCTGGTGCGCAGAACGCGATCACCGCGTTGGAAGAAGCCAGCCTAGTGACCAGGCTGCGTGACAACGAGTACCAGATGCATTCGCTGGTCCACGCCCACGCACGGACCATCGTCGAGCTCGAACCACGGACCCCGCCAGCTCAACTGCAGCAGCGGATGCTGGCCTGGTACACGCACACCGCTCACGCCGCGGTGCGTGCCGTGATGCCCGCGAGGCCGGCGGTCGCCGCTCCTGAACGTGACGACGACGTCGTCTTGCCGCCGCAGATCTGCGACCGGCGCTTCGCGATGACATGGTTGGAGGCCAACCGCGGCCAGCTCTTGGCCTGGGCCACCATCGCGCAGGAGCTGCGACAGCAGCGCACTGTGTTGCAGCTCGCGGATGCTCTACACGGGGTTTTCCTGCTATACAAGGAATACAGTGCGGCAGCTGAGGTTTACCAAATGGGTCTGCGCGCCGCGATGACGCTGCCAGACGAGAACCTTGAGTTTCACATGCGCAAACGTCACACGCGTGTACTGATCCGACTTGGCCAGACCGGGCAGGCGCATGAGCAGATCGCCCGCATGCTCGCTAGCGCGCGGGACGCCGGGAACCGCCGGTGGGAAGCCAGCGCGCTGAAGACCTTGGGCATGCTGCACGCCAGTACGGGACGCCCCGACCTCGCCCTGCTGCCGTTGATGGACGCATGGGAAATCTTGGATGAGCTGCGACGCCGCCGCGCTATCGGACTGATCTTGATTCACATCGCCGATGTGGAGGCTCAGGGTGAGCACATCGATGTCGCCTACGAGCACGCCCAGCAGGCTAAACAGATCCTTTCCGAGCTGCCCACACCGGACAAGGCGAACGCGGCAAGGGCCGCGATCTCGCTCGGAATCATCTGCGTCCACACCGGACGAGCTGACGAAGCTGCGCGGGAATTGCATCATGCCGTAAAGGTCCTGTCCGAGTGTGGTTCCCGGGCGGACCTGGCCAGAGCCCATGACGGGCTGGCGGAGCTCTACGCCAGTATCGGCGACGACCCAGCGGCGGCACGGCATCGGACCGAAGCTAACTCGCTGTGCCCTCACCGGGCGACCTTGAACGGGCGGTCCCAATGATGTCGCGCACGAGATCCGTGGCCTGATGGTCTTGGGGCCCACTGAGAGCTACCTGTGAGGCAGGCGGCAGTGCTCCCGTCCCCACCGGGTCACAGTCCGCGCGTGAAAGGGAATTGTCGATGACCGGAGATGGGCTCTCGGTGAGGGCCTGGCGCGTGGTAGAGCACGTGCGCAGTTCGAATCTCGACCCGTACGCCACTTCGTTGTCGGGCGTGCAGTCGATTCTGGATGCTTCAGCCGGTGGGACTGCGGTGCCCGTTGAGGTGGCCGACGCGATTGTCGAGGAGTTGGACGCGGCCGGGTACCTCGAAACGAGGGACGGGCATGGCGTCACTGTCCTGCCGGAGTCCCACGGCGGCCGAGTAAGCATCGCGCACGGTGTGCTCGATGACCTCGTTACCCAGCTCGTTGGAGTGTTGAGCGTTTCTGGGGACATCAATGATCCGCAGAGCAGTACGTTGTCGGTCACCTCCGTAGATCTCGACCCGGTACGGCAATGGTCCGACCGACAAGGGATGCGGGCCCAGACGTGGCTGGCGATCGCATGGGAACATGGCTGGGTCTCGCACGCGTCCCGCCTCGCCGCCGTGCTAAGTCGCATGTGGATTGTTCTGGGGAAGTTCGACCACGCGGCGGCCGCGCTGGCCGTGGCCCAGGACGCAGAGTCGGCAGCCGCCCAGGAACGGATGGCTGACCTGTGGGCATGCCGGACTCGGGCGTTCAGTGATGCGCACAGGTACGACGATGCGGTCGAGTCCGCGACCTCGGCGTTGCTGTGCGCGCTTGAGACCGGCAGTCACGATCGTGTCGCAGCGGCCTACGACCTCCGCGGCGACATGTGTGGCCGCGCTGGTCGCCTGGCCGAGTCTGTGCGGGATCTTTGGATCGCGGATCGTCATGCTCGTCAAGCGGTGCGCCGCGCTCCGCTCGGTGACCGGTCATGCGTCCGTATCGACCCGAAGCAGGTGGAAGCTCGCCTGACCGAGGCGAAGGCCCGTCTTGAGGCGGCAGCCGTCTCGTCGGCCTGGGCATGGGGGCCGTCCGCTGAGGAACAAGGGCTACTCGCGACCGCCTACGTGGCGCACTCGTTGATCGCCGACAACACCGACGAGGCCGGTGTGTACTTGGCCCGGGTGGTGCGGGAGTCCGTTACCGCGCTGCCTGATGCTGCGGCCGCGCGGATCGCGACAACGCTGGGGCAAAAGGCTCAGACTTCGGGATTGTTGGACGTCGCCATTAGCTACTTCGACCTGGCTGTCGATCGTTACGACAGCGTTGGACGGCATGACGACGCGACCGCTACTCGGGTGCTGCGCGACCGCGTCATGGCGCGACCCGTGTCCAGCAGCGGATCCGTTGAGGTCGTGCCGTGATGGGAAGGAAGCGGGGCATCTGCGGTGCCTGTGTGCAGGGTGCCGTTCGTCGAGCCCGAACCCAGACACGAGGCCGACTACTGTTGGTATTCGGCTGCCGGCTGATGTCCGGGCCGCACGCCTCTCGCAGGACCTCGACCCGCGCTGCCGATGTGTTGTCAATCCCCAAGCCGAGTGTTCTTCGGGGTATTGCGGGCACGCACCGTAAAGGTTGGCAGCGGAGTGCGCTGGGAGTGCCGTCGGTCGATCGACCGTGGGTGGTTGTTGGCGTTATCAGCTCGCACCTATTGGCGGATTATTTTCGGGGCAGTATGAGGATTACAGTGATCACCTCGATTCGACGGAACGGCGACTCAAACGGTTTTTCCTGCCTTACGCGACTGTCGCTGTCGTCTGTCCGGAGGGGATTGCCGATATGGCCACGACATCGCGAATGGTCACCTTGTGCCTGCCTGAGAATGACGCGAAGGAGCTCTATTCGTTCCTGGCAGGTCCGCTTGACGGGAAAGATCCGGTTCTCGGGTTCGCCGTCCGTGAGCGAGTCGTCACGCGCGTGCACCAAGCGTTGCGCGACGTGCAGGTCCGGAGCCAGTTGTGACCGAACTGCGCCTGGTGGTCATGGCGGTCGTCGGGCTCGCCGCCGGCGTCCTGAACTACGCGGCAGCGTCCGGAAGCATCATTCCGTTCCTGGTGATGTGCTCGTTCGGGGTGCCGATGCCCATGGCGAACGCGACGGTTCTTACGGCGACACCCGCCAGTTTTATCCGTGCCTTGTGGGAAATCAAAACGCTTCCGCGTCTCATGGTTGTTCCACTGATTGTTTCCGCGCTGGCCTCGATAGGAGGCGCGGTTGTGGTGGCCACACTGGTGACGGGCGATCTATTCCGCGTCGCGGTACCCTACGTCCTCATCTTCGCCGTGGTTGCGTTGGTGAGTTTTGGTCACGTGCGGAAACGTATCGACGAAGTGGCCAGGCGGAGACACCGTTCGCCTCAGGTCAGTCACCGGCTGTTGGTGCCTGGAGTGGCGGCGACGTCCGCGTACGCGGGGATGTTCGGTGCCTCGGTCGGTGTGCTGATTCTCGCGCTGTGTTCAGCGGTCACGCCGTGGCCGTGGCGCCAAATCGCCGCGGTGAAGAACCTGACTTGCCTGACCACCAGTACGTGCGGGCTGATGGTGTACGCGGCATCGGATCTGGTGCTGTGGCCGACCGCGATCGTGTTAGCGATCACGATGGCCGTGGGCGGCGCCGTCGGCAAGGTCGTGGCCGACCGGGTGCGTGCCGTTGTTCTGCGACGCTCGGTTGCGGCGGTGACCTTGGTGGCTGCACTCGCGTTGATATGGACCTCATGACCGGCGGGCAGCGCGTCCGAACCGGCGTTCCGGCCGGGAAGACACCGACCGGACAAGACCCATCCGCGCCGCAGCCGTTCCTCATGATCCCGGTCGACGAAGGACTTGCTGTGCGAGACGTGGCGAAGGCGATTGTGCGCGAACTGCGGCATCTCAGTCGCAACGACCGCGAGCAACTCGATTACGACAGGCCTGGGTTTGGACTGCGGCGCTTGCCGTGGGGTATGGAGGACCGTTGCTACGCCTGGACAGTGCCACCATCCACACCAGACGCCACGGGCCCCGACCTGTGTTTGAAGTTGTACACGGACAATCCGGGACGGGCATGGACAGAAGTCCGGGCCCTGCAATACCTGCCAGAAGTCGCAGCAATCGACACTCCGAAGTTTCTGTGGCACGACTCGGATCGCCCGATACCCGCCACCGTCATGGGTTTGCTCCCCGGTGCTCCGATATCAGCCATCCACGCCCCGACGGCAGCCCTCCTCGAGTCGATCGTGACTGTTGTCCAGGGGGTCCAGCGACTGCCGCTGGGGCCTCTGGAGAACCGACCGCGCGCCGATTCGCCTCTCAGCTACGCCCGAGGGTTGGCGGAGCAATGGCCCACCCAGCTCGCAGCAAGTAGGGACGACGAATCTCGAGTTGTGCTGAAGCTGGTGACCTCGTGGCGGCACGACTTTGACGACACACAGATCTTGAACCGACCCGTCGATGAGGTGCTGTCGCCGGGTAGCGCGAACCTCGGTTGTTGGCTCTGGGACGACCAAGCCAACACGGTGCACCTGATCGATTGGTCGGGCGCGGGACGCAGTGACCTCGCCAGCGACGCCGCCGATCGAGTAGAACACCCGACCGCGCGACGGTTTTCCGACGAGCAGCGGGCGGAGGTCCTGCCCGCGCTCGGTGTTGACGCCACTACCCGCGATCGGTTTCAGGCCGCGCAACGTGTCGCGGCCATGCATTGGCTGCGACGGCGGTGGCGCAGCCGGACCGAGCTGCCTCTGCAGTTGATCAGTCAATGTGATCGCGTCCGAGCCCTGCTTACCCCATCGTCTGTGTAGCAATGCGAGAACCGATGCCACTCCGTAGTCAGCCCTTCGCGGCCCGCTCCACCCGTCAGCCAGCCGGTCCTGCGCCCGGCGCAGCACGGCACGCCCTCGATACCGTTCCGGTGATCCCGCTAGGGATACCCGGAGTCGACCGAGACGGCCTTCTGATCGTGGCCGACCGGGACTGCTCGCTCATCTCCAGCCCCGGCTACGCGCAGCACATGCGGCTGCCTGAGGGCCGATGGGTGCTGCACCGCCCAACAAGTCAGCCTGTGGCCACCGCGGTCGGAATCCGCAGCGTCACCGGCGTACTCGGGATATCCGTGCAATGCCGTGGACCGGTCAGGCCGCAGGACCGCATCGCTTTGATATTCGCCACACAGCTACGGGAGGTACACCCGCTGCGCGTCCGCGAGTTGCACCGGGCCGGAGCGGCGATTGTCAGTACCACCCCGGCCGTGCCCGCAGCGACGCGCGACATGGTGAGCCTGTTCCATTTGCGTCCTGTGGGCGCCCAGCACAGCACCACGATGATGTTGTGGGACTGGGTCGTGCGCACCGAAGCCGAGTACGCCTTCGGCGGAGCACTGCCGGACATGCGTTTCCTGACGCGGTACCTTCCAGATTTGATCGACGCTCACCGAGCGGTGATGGCTGGAACCCGTCCATACACTCCCGCTCTGGACGAGCTCGTCCATGCGCTGGGTGGGGGACAGCTGTCGGGTGCATTTGTGTTGTATCACCACGAGTTGCTGTTGGAAGTTCTCACCGAACTGCGCAGCGCTAGCAGCGTGTCCTCAGCGGACGGTGAATCGCGGTCGGTTGATCAGCCGACCGAACCGGCCCAGATCGGGCGGGCGGAGGCAGACCGATGACCAGTGCGGCAGACGACTATGACTTCCGCTGGGGTGATCCGTGTCCGGGCCGGATCATCAACTACTGGCAGGACGGCGCACTCCACAACGCCCACGATCGGCAGCTCGCGAGTGTGCTGATCCAGATGCACCCATTCGCCGCCGCCGCCGCAGCGGCGATCGGTCGCTACCTGGTAGCGACGCTTCGCCGGAACAGGGACCAGATTTACCAGCTTCTGGCTCTGGGCTGTGGTCTGCCCACCTGGGTATCGGAGGCGGGTCGGTGGGCCCGTGTGGTGTACGTCGAGCACCAGGATGTTCCCTACATCGATACGACTCGCTATCTCCTGGGCAGTTTCGGTCGCGTCCACCAGTTGCTGACGGTCGACAGACTCGACGTGCCGATGGAAATGTGGCACCCGGTGCTGTGGAAAACGTTCCGACCGTCCCGGCCGATCCTGGTGCTGTTGACGGGGCCATTCGCTTCTGTCGGCTACGGTCGAACCACCGCTGGGATGATCGACGCCCTGCGTGACACGCTGCCGGACGGCAGCGCCCTGGTCGTGGCCCTGCCCGCAGGTGATCACCTGCATGTCCGTTTGCTGCAGGCATGCGTGCCGCAATGGACTGATCCGTGGCGCCGGGATGAGGTTGAGCGGCTGCTGGCGCGGTTCGGTGACATCGACGCTCCCGGCGTGATGGAGCTCATGGGGCAGGCCGCACCGGACACCACCCTCGTGGGACGAACCGAAACCGTGGCGTACGCCGGAATCGCCTACATGACGCAAGGTGGGAACCGATGACCATCCACACCCTGAGCGCCAGCGACTGGGACATGACGGTCGCCGCTGTCCTCAGCAACATCCTGCACACGGCTCGCAAAGCGGCACGATTGACGCGACCCGACGTCGCGTCAGCTCTGGACGTGTCCCTCGACACGGTGGCTGCCTTCGAGAGCGGTGCGGAACTGCCGTCTCCGCAAAGGCTCGCGGCGGTCGCCGAACTCTATGGCACCACACCCAGCGCGCTCGCCGACGCCACAATCGCGCGGTTCGCCTCGGCCGGGGTACAGCTCGACACCACGACCGTTGACCTGGCGAAGTTGTCGAGGTCCACTGATCCCGCACTGAGTCACCCCAGATCCTGGGCGCAGCTCTGTCTGACTCTGCACCTCTACCGGGCGGAGAAGATCGTGCACGCCCAACTCGACACGAACATTGTCCGGGACCTACTGCACGTACGGACCACCCCGTCCCACGCACAGGGCCGCCGCACCGTCCTCGACAACCCACACCGCAGGGCGACCGTCCGTGATGCGCTAACCGAATTCCCAGATCTCATGCTCGGCGCCGCGGTGAGCACGGTCGGCTGCACGCGACGTACCACCACTGACGCCCTGGTCGGCCGGTACAGGACAGCCGGGGACGTCGACGGTCAGCGACGCCTGCATGACACGGGATACCTGGTAGCAGTCCCATGGCAACTGACGCCGCCACCCGCCGAGTTCAGCCACCGCATGACCGAGCTGGCCCAGCTCGACACCGCGCGGAGCACAGTCATACAGCTGACCGGCGACGCCGGTATTGGCAAATCAGCGCTGGCCCGACGATGGATCCATCAACAGACCGAGACCGGCCGGTTTGCCGATGGTCACCTTCACGCCGAGCTGACCGGACCGTCCGGGCAGCCCGTGTCGCCCACCGAAGTGCTCGACCGGTTTTTGCGCGCCCTTGGCGTGGCCGGGCACGACATTCCGGACACCACAACCGAACGCGCCGTGCTGTACCGGACACTGACCGCCGGGCGCGCAGTGGCGGTGCTGCTGGACGACGCCATGACCGCCGACCAGATCTCATACCTCGTCCCCTCGTCATCCGCTAGCAGGGTGATCGTCACCAGTCGACGGCCACTGATCGGACTGCACGCCGCTACCGTCATCCGTGTCCGGCCGCTCGACGAGAACAGCTCGTCGGACCTGCTTCGGCAGTATCTCGGTCCGGACGCCGGCGCGACCGAACAGGACATTGCGCGACTCGCGCCGTCCTTGGGCGGATCACCGTTGGCCCTGCGCATCGCGGCCGGACTGGTGACCTCCGGTGCTTGTTCTGGGTTGGCGTGGATCGACGCGCACCTGCGAAATGTCACGTCCCCGGTGTTCGTAGACGTCTCCGTGCCGAGTGCCGTGCGAGCCGTGCTCGACGTCGCATACCAGGCCCTGCCACCTCCCGCAGCCGACGTGTATCAATACGTCGGACGCACGCCTGGAACGGTCTGTTGCGCCGACCTTCTGGCCGTCGCGCTGGATACCAGCGCGGACGCGGCACGCGACGCGATCGACGTGCTGACCCGGGCAGGTCTCCTGACCGCGGTCGGCGAGGGGCACGTTCGACTGCGTCCCGTCGTGGGCACGCACGCGTTCGCCGTGGCCCAGCCATGGCGTTCACCGTCGACCCGGAAAGACGACTGGCTGCGCGCGATGCGGTGGCGCGTGTCCGCGGTGCACGTCGCGACCCGTGCGGTGCTGCCTCATCTACCGCTCATCACAGAGCCGGACCACCGCGGCGACCGATTCCTCCTTCCTCACGGACTGACCGATCGTGAAGTCGCACTGCGGTGGTTGGATACTTACCGCAACCAGATGCTGCGCTGGGCAGAGGCCGCGGAACAGAAGGAACAGTGGCACGCCGCGCTCCAGTTCGCCGACGCCCTCCATGCTGTGTATCTGTACTTTCACGACTACCGTGCCGCAGCGGACATTCACACGCTCGGCGTGCGCGCCACCCACGCCCTCCGTGCCCCCGACATCGAGTTCCAGATGCGCAAACGCAGGGCCCGCACGCTGATCCGGCTCGGTCACCTTGGTCCCGCCGACACCGAGATCGAACGTATGCGAGAAAGCGCCATCGGCCACGACCTGCGCTCCGCCGGCCTGCACCGAACCCGGGGCATGCTGCACGTCGCGGCCGGACTGCTTACTGAGGCATCTGCCTGTTTCGGAGACGCGTGGAACATGGTGCGGGATTTGCACCAGCCACGCACCGAAGGTGTGATCCTCACCCACCTGGCCGCCGTCATGGCCGACCTCGGAGAGCCAGTTGCTATCGAACACGCCGAACGTGCCACGTCACTTCTGACGCGGCTGCCTGTCCCGGATGAGATCGGGGTCGCACGAGCCCGCCTCGTGCTTGCATTGATCCACATCCACAATGGACCACAGAGCTCAGCGGTGGCCGAGCTGCGGTCAGCGATGACAGCGCTGGCTGCCTGTGGATCCGCCGCCGACATCGCCCGCGGCCACGACGCCGTCGCCGAACTCCGCACCGCCGAGGGCGACCACATGGCTGCCGCCGTGCACCGCGACACAGCTCACGCCCTGCGTACAGGTGGCGCCGTCGCGACGAGGTGGACCCCATGAGCCACACCATCCGACGTAGGGCGCACACCGGTGCCCTCCGATCAGCCGCTGTCGGCGCCGGAGGACGAACTCGACCAACGGGATCCGTGTCGTGACCAGCAACCGCGAACCCACCGTCGGCCTTGAGCACTTGGTGGCCTTGCACCCAGGTGCCGAGATCACCGCGGTGCCCTTGGCCGCCGCGACCCACCAGGCCCTCGACGAGGTCCGTCGCGGACTCGCCGACCTGGTGGCCCAGGGTCTGCTCCTGCCGATCGGTGTCGACCGGTACCACCGCATCCTGGATGGGCATGGCCTCTCCAAATACGTCACCACGGCACATCCGGTTCGCCGGGCGATGATTGCCTGGTATCTGACCCACGCCGCCGCCGCGGACGTGGCGATCAACCCACACTCGCGTCGGTACAGCCCGGTTTATCAGGGCCTCACAGCACATCCGTTCCCAACGGCCAGGGCGGCGCACACCTGGTGGGCACACGCGCAGAGCAATATCGTTGCCGCCCAGCAGGTTGCGTCCGACGAGGGTTGGGACGACCTGGTCTATCAGCTTGCCGAGGCCGTGTGGAATCCGCTCCGTGCGACATACTCCGACGACCTCGTGCACACCCTGCGGGTGGGTGTGCACGCCGCTCGCCGCAGTGCGCATCTGCTGGAAACAGTGTTCCACGCCCGCCTCGCCTACGCCGAGTCCGTTCGTCAGCGCCATGAGTCCGCGATCGCCGCAGCGACCCACGCTGTTCATCAGGCCAGTACGTGTGGCGACAGCGGTGTCCAGGCGATGGCGCTGTCCGCCCGCGCTCACGCGCACCTCGCTGCGGGACAATCCGATCCGGCGTTGGCCGATCTCACTGCCGCGCTGCCCCTTGAGCAGAAATCCGGCAGCACACGGCGGATGGCACTGTGGCGGCGCCGGATGGGCCGAGTGTATACCGCGACCGGCGACTACAACCTGGCGATCCAGCACCTGCACGAGGCGGCACGACTGCTCGACGGCACCGGCGACCACCTGACGCACGCCCGGACGCTCACCCATCTGGCCGAGACTCGCCTCCGCACTGGACAACCGATACAAGCACTGATCGCCCTACGCCTCATCAAGAGCACAGCGATATCGGACGCGACACCCCGCTACCGCGTGCACGCGCTGACGATCGAAGGACAGGCCCACGCCCAGCGCGGCGACACCACCCTCGCCGACCACGCCTATTCCCAAGCGATCGCGCTCTGCGACCTGCACCTGCCCGAATCCACCCGCGACCGCACACACGTGCACCATCTGCGTGATCAACAGGCCGGTACCTCTCGCCCCCGCTGGCCTGCCGACGACCTCACCCTCCAGTAGCCCCAAACCTTGACCCGCACACCGCTGCCCTCTCTCCATACAGAGCACAAGCACCTGCACGAAAGGAACACGCCATGGATGGAACCATCATCGCCGTGTACGTCGCGATCGCCATACTCTCCGCCGTGACCCTGCGCGAGGCGATCCTGCCGCTGCTGCGATCTCGTCCTCGCCGAGCGACCGCGGTCGCCGTGACCGTCGCCATCCTGTGGCCGGCGTCCCCCGTGTTGCTGATAGCCACCTATATTCCGGATGGACCAGACATGCTCAGCCGCATCGTGCTCGGATCCACGAGTCACCGCGCCACGTGACGGTCCACCAAGGTGTGCGGTCACCGCGACACAGGCCGCTGGCGGCTCCGAAAGCATGCTGGACAGCCCTTTGACGATCCCGGCACCGTCGCCAGCACCGCTGCATCGAGGAACGATCGCCGACCGCAACACCATCTACAGCGGACGACAAACCTACGAAAGGAACCAGTTTCCCATGCCTCCAAGCTTCACCATCACCTACATTGTGATCGGCGGTTACCTCGGCGCCGTCGTGTCGGCGGCCACACGCGGTAAGTGGACTTCAGGATCAAAGTGGTCGGAAGTCGGACAGCCCGTAGCGGTCACCATGGCGTGCGCGATGCTCTGGCCAGGCATGGTCATCCTGCTATTCATTAGTCACTTTCCAGCAGGGCGTGCCGTGCTGGATCGCATCCTGTTCGGCCCCGGTGCCCGCGACAATGAGTAGGCGAAGAACATCGATGGCGGTCAAACGGCACGCCGTGCTGCGAGTACTGCACGCTCATCCCGACGCGGCACTCTGTGGCTGGCATATCCACGCTCTCACAGGATGGCTGCCGCCCAGTACCTACCCGGTTCTCCTCAAGCTTCAATACCAAGGACTGGTGCGTGCGCACTGGGGGACTCGCCATACGGACGAGCCGTGCCGGCCGCGGACTCGCTACTACCGCATCACCACGGCTGGGATCGCCCACGTAGGCGCAGTTGCTGGCACCCGCTCAGTGCCCCGACGGCGCTGGTTGATCGCGGGCGCCGCTCGGCTCCGATGGTCACGTCGCAACAGGAAGGCGATGTCCACTGCCGCACGCGGCCCTGATGTCGCCCCGTGGCGAGTTCCACCGTGCGCGGCCTGCCCGCGTCATCTTGTCCAGGACATGCAGCCGGAACCTCCTAGACGCCTACGATCTCGCCGGACAAGATCACGTTTCGAACGTTCGACGTGTGCTGACGCGGAGGGTACGCCCGGTCGTGATGCAACGCGCGGCGCGCAGGTGTGTCAATACGAAGTCCACTGAGTGCGACGTCGCTTTCACCTCAGGGCACGGTGATGGAGCTGGTGACGTTCGCATCAGCCCATACAGTAGCGCGACGATCAGGATTGGTGCCCTTTTCCGTGATGGCGTCGTCCTTACCGTTGACAGAGGTTCACAATGGACTCCGCAGGCTTTCAACCAGACGTCCTCATTCAGAACGTGACGTCCGCAGGTCCGCTTCCGGATGGGTTTGCCACGTTGTTGCGCACCGTTGATCGCGCGACGTATCTGCCTGACAGAGTTTGGGTTGACGGCCAGCCGGTGGACCGACAGGCCGACGTGCAGCGGTGGGCTACGGCCGTCTGCCAGGACTGTCTCATCGTGACCCAGTTCGACGGTGGCGAAGAAGAATGGCCAACCATAGGGGAAACGGTCACCAGCGCATCCCCGCGGCCATCGGCCCTTGGGGCGATGCTGCATGCGTTGGATGTCGACTCTGGGCACCGCGTGCTGGAGATCGGCACCAGAACCGGTTGGTCCACAGCCATGATCGCTGAACGCGTCGGATCCCGAGGTGAGGTCGTCACTGTTGAGGCCGATCCCGTGTTGCACGCCGACAGCGCAACTCGGCTTGGCCACTACGGCCAGATCCGCTGTGTGCGCGGAGATGGTGGAGCGGCGGCTCCCAGTTACGGCGACTTCGACCGGATAGTCACCACGGTCGCGGTGCCACTGCGGGGTTCCTCGCCCGAATGGGTATCGCGGTGCCGGGCCGGTGGCGTGATCGTCGCCCCCATCGACGTCGGTCTGGGAATTAGCCTCGTCGTGCGCTTCGTCGTCGATCCGCACGGCAGGGCACTGGGCCGTGTGCTCCCCATCGCCGCGTCCGACCTCGGACACAATCGGTTCGGCCCCGACGCCGATCCAGATCCTCGCATCGACGAGACATTCATCGACCTCGACCAGCGTGAAGGATTCGCCGAGAGCGATCCGGTGCACGCCTGGGATGATCCCGGGTGCCGGTTGGCCATGGCGATCGCCATGCCCTCCGTGATCGGTGGCATGGACCCACCGGGAGCTACACGGCCGTACGCCCGTGTCTGGCTCCACGACCCGGTGTCCGGCGCTGCCGCGATCGTCCGGCACGTAAAGGGCACCGCAGATCGTTACTGGGCCCACCAGCACGGACTGCGCCGGCTCTGGGATGAGGCAGAGACGGCTATCACCTGGTGGCGGGGACAACGTAGTCCACGTGTCAGCGACTGGCTGTGGACTCTGGAACATCACGCTGTCCGTGCGGCACCGGACGCTACTCGATGACACCGTGCCCGCCGACGATCCATCCCCAACCCGCCGCTGCCCCGGTGGTCCCGAACACCCCACCTCCTCCTACACAAGCTCAGCAACGACCAGACAAGCCCAGCGCGAGCTATGTCCGGTGTCACCGGCTGTGACCTTCCTGGGCCGTGGTGACACACCGTCGATATTCAGTGAGGAGAGGTACCGTGATCAGAGAGTCCAGGCATGCAGTGTCGGTTCTTCTGGGGGACGCGCTCCACGTGCGGCGTGCTCTCGGCCAGGCCCCTGACGACGATGAGTACAGTCCAGAGAACCTGATCGGCTCGCCGTTTTCTACCGTCGAGGATGTCGTGGAATGGTTCAACGACAACCGGCGACAGATCCTCGCAACCGTCCAGGATGCAGTGGCCAACGGCGAGCCCGAGACGGCGGCACAACTGTTGGTGCGGATCTGGCCGATCGTTCCCACAACAACAGACGCGGTGTGGTGTGCCGCGTTGCGCGACTGTGGGCAGAGGTCGGCTGTTAGTTTGCCGAGTTCTCGCGTGATGGCAGCGGTTTTCCGCAAGAGCGCTGCCTTTTTCCTCGCCTGCGGCGATCACCGCGTCGCGGAAACCGAGGCCATGCGCGAGTTGGCGATCTGGCGGCGACTGGATGACCCCGACGGACACGTGAGGGCTTTGAACTCACTGTCCCGAATTTTCCAGGCGCGGGGACGGCTTCACCGCGTGATCGACTGCGCTGCCCGCCGGCTGGCCATACACGTGCGTCATCACCGGCCTTTGGACGTTGCCCACGATCTGCGGCACTTGGGGGCGGTGATGCTGCAGGCGCACCGTCCGGACACCGCCGTGGACTATCTGACTCGGGCGCTGGACGCGTTCGACGAGCTGCCGGAGACCACAGCCCGGCAGCACGCCGAGCTGCGGGTGCTTCTGGGACGCTCCTTGTGGCTGTCTGGCTCGCACTCGCGGGCGCGCAGGCAGTTCAGTGATGCGCTGCAGATCGTTTTCGACGAGGACGAGGCCGCAGCGGACCGAATCCGCGAACTGCTCGCTACGGCCGTGAACGCGACGTTGCCGGAAATCGATCACGAAACCGAGGTCGACGAAGTCTGGGACGAGCCTGACGGCGGAACCCACCGCGACTCACCCTAAGCCGTGCCCGGAGGAACATATCCGTTCGCGGCGTGTCCGAGCTCTGCTCAACCATCGCACGAGCCATGACTGCACCCGGCGTCAAGCCCCGCAACCACACCTTGCACGAAACGAAAGCCCGCCGCTTCGTCGCTGGCCCGTGACGACGGCGTGATGCCCACGAACCTCGAGGACACCCGAATCGCATGACCGGATCCGAGCCCGAGCAATGGATGAAGGACGCCGCGTCGCTGGCCGAGGACGCATGGGACGACGACGATCCAGCCGCATACCGCCGGATCATGCGACTGGCTACCCAGCGAGCCGACCGGGAAGGCGACGCCGCCCGCGCCGAACGCGAGAACAGGCAGTAGTCCACATGGACAGCGAGACGAACCCAACCGCGTGGATCAAACCCGCAGCCGAGCTTGCCGCCGAAGCGGCCATAAACCGGGATTGGGCCCTTCACGAGCGGATCGTGAAGGCGGGCAACGAGCGTGCACAGCGGGAAGCCCAGGAGCTGAGGAAGCAGAAGGGCACGTGACGCGGATGCATCGACGGGACACGGCGACGCAAGCCACCGCCAATGACCGAGTAACCCAGGTGTGCCGGTACGGCACATGCGAGCCAACCGAAGAAACCAAGGTCCCACCAGCATGAGCACGTGAGCCACACGTGACTGATTGGCAGCCTGACTCCGACGACGACTGGTACGAGCATGCACATTCCACCCATGCCCGAGGGACATTGGGCACCGGTTCCCGACATCCCCGGTGTTCCTGTAGATCTGCGTCGTGAAGGCGCCTTCGTGCCACCGCCCTTGCCCACGAATCTTCTCCTGCCGCCGACGACCTACCGCCTCGTGGCTGAGGCCGAGCACGCACTCGGCAAATTAGACGCCACAGCGACACTGCTTCCCACAGAACGCAGCCTGGTGCGCTGCACCCAACTGCGTGATGCCCAGAGCTCAGCCAGCCTCGACGGACTTCACCTTGGCCTTGAGGAGATACTGGTCGCGGACCTATGGGCCTCGCAAGGATCTGTGAAACGCCCCGACCTGCTTCCCCGGGTGACGCCCTACCTACGGACTTACCATCACGGCATCCGCCGCATCCGAGCTGGCGCACCCGTCGACGCGGCCCTGATGATCGAGCTCAGCGCCATCATGACAGGACAGACCGACCGGGCAATCGTCGACACCCTGCGCAGCGGGCCTAGTCTGCTGGGCGACGAGCTCACCGGGCCGTACTTGGTCACCGCGGTCGGGCCACACCTGCTCGACGGGCTGGAGCAGCTGTCGAACTGGGCCGGCGGCGACCACGGCCAGCCCAGAGTCGCCCACCTCGCGATCACCCACTACCAACTGGAAGTACTCGCCCCCTTCCCCGCAACGGTCAACGCGCACATGGCCCGCGAATCAACCATGCTGCACCTGATACGCCAAGGCTTACTGCACGACCAGATACTGCCCTTGTCGGTCTGGTTCGATAGCACCCGAGACGAGTACCACAGGCAGATCCGTACGGTGGTCGACACCGGCCTGATCCACCCATGGATCGAATACGTCGCCACCGCCATCCGCGACCAGGCCAACGCGCAACTCACCCTGATCAGCGGACTGAATGATCTTGCCGACGAGTTCGCCAACACGGCAACGATGTCGCACACAACTCGTCAAGTTCTCATTGACCTGATCGGATACCCAGTGATCAACCACCGGGCGATCCAAGAGCGGTACAAGGTGACGGCGAGGTCTGCCAGCAACGTGACCCGCCGCCTGATCGAGCTGAACATCCTCACGACCTGGGAGACCCCGCAGTACAACCAGGCCTTCCTCTGCGAACCCGTGCTCAACCTGCTTACCTGAACGGGGATACCAGATCTGACAACCAATGCGATCACATACTGGCCGCAGACCCAGCCACGACTCGACACAACATCCCTGCCCTCATGATGGAGATTCATGCCGATGACGACGTCCAACGAGCTGTCATGTCCTATGTCGACAGCGACAGCCGCTGCCGAGAAAGTGTTGCGCGCAAGCCGCAACGCTATCAGCGACATACAAGTGGACCCGGCATTCCTCAAGGTGGTCGCGCTCATCGCCGACGGCGGGGGCACGGTGATCACCACGGGTGTGGGTACGTCGGGAGACCTGGCCAGCGGAGGAGCGAACCTCCTCGCCAGTCACGAGATTCCCGCTCGCTTCATCCACGCCACCGACGCCGCACACGGTCTACTGGGTGCTATCACTGCCCGGGATATCCTTATCGCCGTCTCCGAGAGTGGATGCACACCCGAGGTCGTCGATTTCGCCGTCAAAGCGCAAGAACGTGCCTCGCGTGTAGTAGTCCTGACGTCCACCCCTCGCAGTGCGCTGTCCCACCCCGACCGCATCGAGATCGTTCTACCAGTACCACTAGAGGCCTTCCCGAAGGCATCCTGCGCCGCCCGCAGCGCGTGGTTCAGCGCACTCACCGCGGCCACCGCCGCACACCGCCGGGAACATTCCGACCGTGACAATCGAAGGAGCCTTCCTCAGTGACCTAAGTGCACGTGAGCAACCGCTCGAACGCGAGATTGAACACCGGCACACCGAACCCTTTCGATGGTTGAGAGCGTCAGATGGCCTGTCAGACAAGCGATCACATTCGCAGCCGGTGAGGAGGTTGATCCGCCATTCACCGCATGCCGCTGTTGACATCGGCCAGTTCGGCGGCGAGCGCCCGGCAGCGTTCGCACTCCTCGAGGTGGGCCTCGACCTGTGCGGTCTCGCGTTTGGACAGACCGTCGCGGGTCCACGCGCCGAGTCGTTCCGCGGTGGCCTTGCAGCGTTCGCTCGTCGATTCCGCCAGGTGCACCTGCAGGTATGCCTGACGCAGGCCTTCCCGGGCCCGGTAGGCGAGCGCGCTCACGCCGTTGGGCGTCAGGCCGAGGATGGGCGCAACCTCAACAGGCGACAGGCCTTCGACCGTCGTGTGCCACAGCACGGCCTGCCAGCGCTCCGGTAGTCGCGCGAACGCCCGCGCGGCGAGCGAGCGTTCCAGGCCCGCTACGGCCGTGTCGGAGAACGGGACAGCCGCGTCGGCCCCGGACACGGTGGTGACGTCGTCGGAGAGCTCGACGCGCTTGTCACGGCGGGTTTTGTCGTAGGCGGTGTGGCGCAACGCAGTGAGCAGATAGGCTCGGAAAGCGGAATCGGGGCCACGCCGGGCTTGCGGCTTGTCTGCCTCTTTGGCCGTGCTCGTCTTCTTACCAGTCCACAGGGTGTTCATTACCTTGGCGAACGCCTCGGACACCAAGTCGTCGGCGTCGGCTTGGTGACGGGTCAGCTGGCGGGCGAGGTTGTACGCGGCTCCGACATGCCGTTCGTAGAGCTGTCCAAAGGCCGCGGCAGTGCCCTTGCGCACCGAGTCAATTAGTTCAGCGTCAGACCCAGGCTCTATCGTTGCGGCAACCCTGTGGGCTGAATTCGACGTCAGGTGGCCAAGGTCCTCAGATCCCCGATACGACATAGGCGTTCTGGTTGGCGGTCGACTCGGGGCGGGGCGGGTACGGTTCTGCCGCTTGGTAGTCCGCTGAGTTTGTTGTTCGTTCACGAGTTCTGTTGGCATGTGCTGTCCTGTGTGGTGACGGTGGCGAGTGGATCGATGTCTCCGGTGGACCGCGTTGAATTGATCAGTGGTGTTGTGGCATTGCGGTGGCCCACCACGCTTTGACTGTTGGTGCGCATGCTTTAAACGCACCGTTCTGCGGTTGTCCAGTAGGGCGATCGTTGGCACCGACGTGCAGAACCGTGCTGGACAGTGCCGTTGTTCGTGGTAGTAACGGATGCGGTCATCATCGATGGCGCTTCTGCAGTGATTCCAGCACTTCGGCGGTGTCGATCGCCGCGACGATTGGCTTGCCTGGCGCTTTTCGCGGTTTCAGCTGTGCCCTATCAGAGCCTGCATACAGGGATCAGCTGGGCCAGAAGCTTGGGCGCGATTGTCCGTGCAGACCGTGATCGTCTGGAGCATTGGCGTGTTGGAAATCGCCGGACGTCGAGGGATGTCCGGGCATGTCATGGATCCCGCAGTGGCGAAGAACGCCGGGTCCACTCGACCAGTTCCCGGTCGTCCACGGTGTCCCCGAGTAGCCACTCAGCGGCAACAAGCGCAGGCACGCGGTGACACCACAGCACAAGACCTGTGCAACGCGGGCGTCCCAGTGGCGGCCCGCCGCTGATACGCGCCAGTGTGAAATCACCTATGTCTGGAATGGACACTACATCGGTGTACTGGCCGAGGCGTCGTACGAGTGAGTTCTCAACCCCGCCAAGCCCGATCGACGGCTGGAGACTCCACTTTCCACTGCGCAGAACATGATCAATAGCCGAGTCAACAGGGTCTTGTCCGGCATCCCACATCGTGTTGGATGCTCCTTGAAGGTGACGGCGAATACCCTCAGCGAGGGGGTCATTCGACCAGTCAGGTTGCTGCGGCGTGCTCATGGCATGGCCTGCTCCCGATAGGGGGAGCCATCATGGTGGTTCTGAGTAGACAGTCTGTTGTCGATGGTTGTACCCAGCTCGTTCGTGTCTGTCGCAGGAATGCTCCGCACCTGGCCCAGCTGGTCCATCTCTACTCCCGTCGGCCGGTAGATGGCGGAGCAGGCCAGTGCCGTTACTTTCCGGGTCGAACGAGGCGCGCTCCATCTCGCGACCCGGCGGACAGGGCGCTAGCGACCGGTCGTGCACGTCGCGGGCCGCTGAGGGTCAACCGCTAGGTCGGCTACGGTTCAACGAACCGTACAGTTAGATCGTACGTAAAAATTTACGTAGGTCTATACACCAATCGTGTGCTGTCGCTGTACGCGGGCTGTAACCAGTGCAGACTGATACCTGCAGGAGCGTCGACTCATGGAGAGGACGGCAAAGGTGGCGGACCGCGACGATCCCTCGGCCGTGCGGTGGCTGGTCGGTGTCGAACTGGTCGCGTTTCGCGAGCGAGCAGGTGTAAGGATCGCCGCGGCCGCGCGAGCGATCGGATGCTCGCCCGGCAAGATCCACCATATGGAAAGTGGTCGCAACCAGCAGCAACCCTCCGAAGTCCGCGCGTTGATGACGTTCTATGGTGCAGACCAGGCAGATATTGATCGACTCGCATCGCTAGCGGGACGTGCAGGCGAACAGACATGGTGGGCGCCATGGACTGACGTCGTCCCCGACTGGTTGCGCACCTTCGTCGGCCTGGAAGGCCTCGCCAGCCACGCCTGCTGGTACTCACCCATGGTGCTCCCGGCCCTCCTGCAGACCGAGGGGTACGCCCTCGGAGTCACTGCGGGCCATGGTCGAGTCCCGCCGGACCACAACGAGCGCAAGGTCAAACTGAGACTGGAACGGCAACGGCGCCTGTTCGATGAGGGAAACCCGCTGCGCCTCACCGCAGTCCTCGAGGAGGTGGTCCTCGACCGGCCGATCGGTAGTCCGGAGGTGATGCAAGCCCAGCTCAAGCACTTGATCAAAGTATCTAAGCGGGACAACGTCGAGATGCTGGTACTACCCACTCGCATCGGACGTCACGATGCCCTGGCAGGTCCGTTCATCGCACTCGACTTCGTGGACGCGCTGTCGATCGTGTACCTCGAGCACGTTGATGGCGCCGTGTACGTGGGCAACCAAGATCAGGTAGCCGGGTATACTCGCACCATTGAACGCCTGCGCGAAGTCGCACTGTCACCTGCGGCGACCCGCGACGCGATCCAATCGCGCCTGGTCACAGCTGCCTGACGACCTCGGAGGTAACCATGTCCACTCCTAAACGTCGCGCCGGGTGGCGCAAGTCAACCTACAGTGATCAAGGCAATGGCTGCGTCGAGGTTGACTTCACGAGCGATGGCGTTGAGATCCGCCACTCGAAGATCCCCGACAGTCCTGTCATCCGCTTTACCGAGGCACACTGGTCGCTGTGGCTCGACGAAGTGATCAACGGCGACTTCACCAACTCCAACGGCGCAGTCATCGTAACTACCCAGCCCAACGCCTGGACCGTCCATGACCCGGCGACTGCTGTCACGTTAGTGTACGACCGAAGTGAGTGGTGGTCCTTCGAACGTGGTGTGCGAGATGGAGAGTTCGACCCCAAGACCGCTGTCACCGCGCTGTCCTAATCATCAGCGGTCTTCTCGTCACGCATGCACCCACCGAACACCATCTCGATCGCCGTCAGCACCCACACCACCAGACGGCGGTACATATGAGCCGCCAGCCCGCGGTTGCAGCGCCCGCGACATGCCAATCCACCGGACCCTGGGTTGGATGACCATAAGGCGGCAACGTTGGCACTCCCGGCATTTGTGCCACTACGACGACGCGCCGAGCCGAACGGAGCGAGGTAGTCAGTCTGACTCCTCGTTGACTGTTCGAGGCGGTAAGCCATGTAGATTCGGGCGATCTCCGCACGCACGCCCGTCACTGACCCAGGTGGCCACATACCGGCGATGGACACCGCCTAGGCGGTCACCGTATGGTCATCGGTCGGCCAGGTCAGCAGCGTCCGCCCCCACGCCTCCGCGTCGTGGGCGGTGTGTCCTGCCTCGAACAACTTGAGCACCATGAACGCGGTGTCAACCCAGGTAATGCCGGCTCCGGGCCAAAGCCCAATCAATCACGTGGGTCGCCGTGGATCAGGGCAGGCGCGGACCGCGGCGACGGAGTCCAGTTCGGCGGGGTGGTGCGGTTCAACGATCTTGGGCTGGTCGGCCGCGAGGGCCTGCCACCGGTTAGTAACGCTCCACCTGTTTGACAGGGACGGATCCCATCGGGCGCTGGCAGACGTGCAATGCACTCCACGGTGGACCGTGGTGGTGGGTCCATGCACAGGACCCCCACCACTGAGGAACTCTTCGCGTGTCAGGACCGCGTACTTCGGCCCTGACACGCTCCAAACGGTGGGCAGATCACTTCGTGCGTGCCGCGTTCGCGACTTCGTAGTACCTACCGTTCTGCTTCGTCATTCTCCTCGGCATGAACACGAGGGTCTGAGGACTCGACTTCTGCTCCCCCTCCAACACCAGAGATCGACTTTCCATCAGGCCTACCTATCAGGCTTGCCAACGCAGTAGCTAGACCTAGGACAAGCACAGGCACCGTTGCCACCACAACGGTTACAGGCCACGGCGCTCTGGTAATACCCGCAGCGGTCATCACGTGGTAGGCAGCCTGTGCGCCCGCACCGACCAGCAGGCTGATGAGTGTTGACCACCGGGCAAATCTGCGCGCCCTGTGGCTGATCAACCGAGACGTCAGCCAGCATCTCATGGCGTACGCGGCGTATGCCTCGACCGAGATCGGCAGAACGATAGCTGAGTTGAGGCGAAGCTCATCCCACAAGCCTGGCAACGGCTGGATCACTCCAAACCCTGCCAACTGTCCCAGGCCCACCCAGCCAGACCACACGGAGATGGCAGCGGCCAGCCCGATGACCAGTAGTGGCCACGGCCTCACCGGTGGCCTGGAGCGGTTCGCTCCAGCGGACTCCAGGCTGGTGGTCGTTGGGTCAACTGGAGAAGAGACACCTCCATGTGACTCGTTGATGTCGCGCCCGGCAGTGCTCGAAGTCGGTTCGTCGACCAGGTACCGCAGCGCCATCTTGATTTGGTGCTCGGTAGCACCAATGTCCTCCAGCTTCTTCATCAGCGCCGGCCGTCCCGGCGGCTGCTGGCCGGAACGCTGTGCCTCCGCGCGAAGCTCGCGCACACGGTCCACCAAGCTGTGGATGGCTGGTGGAGGGCCCGCCATATCGCCGCCACTACCTTCTCCAGGCGCCTGGCGAAGGTGGCGCGTCACATAGGTGCTGGTCATAGCGTCACCACCGAGGGTGCGGCGAACCACATACTGCACCGGTTCTGGTGATATAGCGTCGTCATGCCATCACCACCGTTGTCACCAGTTCACCATCGACTACCGTGCTGACGTTCATTTCGTAGTCATCAACGGCCCCTGCCGACGTGCCCATCCGTCGGATGGCGTCGCGCATCAGCTTCTGCAACATCGCGAAATCCCCGGGATCGGCCTCAACCCGCAGAGTGCGCACTGTGTGACCCAGATGCAGGATCTCGAGGTTCAGCCCCACCGCTGCGGGCAAGACAACCGCGTTGCGCACGATGCTGCCGTTTGTTCCATGGCTGGCAGCATCCCGGGCGGGGTTGTCGCCAGGCTGCTCCGTTGCCGCCGCGTGCGCCGGGTCGATCACTGGATCACGAACTTGATTCAGCGTTGGAGCCGCAGACGTGCTTTCGTGTCCCAGCCCATCAGCGAGGGACGGGGGTACTTTGGGGGCGTCAGTCGCTGCGATCACAGTCGCTCGTGATCCGCGGCTGGCGTCCACGAGACCCCAACCTTTGAGCAGATCGAACGCGCGATTCACTGTTCCGGCGCTCACCTCGTGTTCCAAAGCGAGCTGCTGGGAGGTGGGCAAGAACTCGCCCGGCGAATACACACCTTCAAGGATCCGGGATCGAAGTGCTGCGGCCACCCGCTCGTACGGGTGCCTTGGCTCTGTCTTGGCTCGTTCTGACGCCGAGCGAGGGGGCGCCATCGGGCGGGCGGGCATCCTTGTAGGGATAGCCGTTGCAGCCCGCTGGTCGGCCTCCTCTACGAAGCCGGAGTAGACCCGCAACGTTGTCGCACCGCCTCCGCCGTGGCCCAGCCGTCCAGCCACCGTCCGGATGTCAACACCTGCGGCGATGAGTTCGGTCGCCGAGTAGGCCCGCAGGCTCTTGAGTGTGGTGTCGATACCGAGTCGTGTTACCAGACGCCGAAACCACTGGCTCAGCGTGCTCGGTTTGATTGGCGTGCCGCCATCGGGCGACAAGGATGCAAGATATGCGTCCGCTGATAGCGCGATACCCAGTGCCGCTGCGCGTTCCTGAAGACGGTCTTCGTGGTCGAGGATGACTGCGATTGTCTCAACATCGAGCGTCGGGCGTCGACTCTGATGTGTTTTGGTGTCCTTCTCCCATACTTCGCCGTCGATCTGCGCCATAGCCGTATCGACTTCGAAACGCCAGTGGCACCCGTGCTCGTGGCAATCACGTCCTGTGCAGATTGGTGAGTGCCTCTTGAGAATGTGAGAGAATCGGCGTGCGCAGATCTCTCCGCGCCGTGGTCCCGTTGTCGCCTGGATCCAGAGCAGTGCGAAGTAATCCGGATTGCTCTCCCATGCTGCATTCAGAATGCGAGCCAACTCTTCCGGCTCGGGTGGATCAGGGTCAGGTCTTTGCGGCGTTGGAGGCTTGGCTACGTCGACTGGATTGACACCAACCCACTTGTGGCGCACCGCCCAAGCAAATGCCCCACTCAGTAGAAAATGCATCTGACGAACAGTGGATCGCCCTAGCGGCTTGCATGTGTGTGAACGAGTTTTGCAGCGAGTGTCGCATTCATGCTCGCCAGTGCTGCGATGCCGGATCGTGCGACCACGACAATGGTATCGACACCTGCGCAGTTCCGCATAGAATTTCTCGAGCTTCTCCGCGTCGACATCGCCGACCTTTCGGATACCGAGGAGAGGCTTGATGTGATTCCGAGTATCTCCCAGATAGCGGTGCTTTGTCGTGCGCTCGACGTCGTGCTGTGCGAGGTATTCATCCATCAGCTGGCTGACTGTCGCGTTTGTGCGCGCATGTTGCTTCAGGTCGAGCTGCCGTAGAATCTCTGTGCGTTTCTGCTCTGCCAGATCCCAGGCTTTCGGGCCACTTTTGATGGTTTCCGTGATGTAGTGTTCTCGATGTGTGATCGGGTCTGTTCCGGTGTACACGCGCACCCGCAGTGACCCGCTGGGCAGTCGATCGATCGAGCCCCGTTCGCGCTTGCCGCGTCCGCTTGGACGCGCGCCGGAGGCCCCCTTGTTCTCCCCCATGGCGCCAGGATACTGACGCTTCCTGTCACGAACCATGTCACGCGATCCCTTCAAGATCGCTGACAGAGGCCGTTTTCGCTGCTCAGACTGGGTGCCCCCGGCAGGAATCGAACCTGCGACACACGGTTTAGGAAACCGATGCTCTATCCCCTGAGCTACGAGGGCTTGCTGTGTACGTCTCCCCAGCGTAGCGGCCATATGTCCGCTTGTGTCGGCGGGGTGGGACCGCCTGGGTGACGCCTGGCACCGCTCTGATCATACGGGTGGTCGCCAGTGGCTTTCTGGGCTGGGGTGGCGCCCCCGGGGGCTGGGGGTTCCCGGGGGCGCCGTGACGGGTTGTCAGTGGGCGTAGAGCTGCAGCTCGTAGATGCTGTAGCCCCACTTCGTTCCTCGTTGGATCCCGGCGAACCGGACGTATCGGGCTTGGGTGGGTGGGAAGACGGCTGTGTCCACGCCGCCGTCGCCTGTTGTCGTCGTGTGGACGGGTTGCCAGGTCGTTCCGTCCGTCGAGGCTTCCAGGCGGTAGGCCTTCCCGTACGCCGCTTCCCAGTTGATCACCGCCCTGGACACCTGCTGCGTTGTGCCCAGGTCCACTGTCAGGGATTGGTTGTCGGACCAGTCACTCGCCCAGCGGGTTGTCATGTTGCCGTCGACCGCGTTGCGGGCTGGGGAGGGGTAGACGCCGGTTTCCGCGCTCGTCGCCGTCGTTGTGCGGGTGTGGGCGAGGTTTGCGATGTTCTGGCCTCGGCGCGCCGGGAATTCCACTACTTGCTGGAATGTCGGGCGGTTCTGCCAGGTGATCTTGTCATGGGTTATTCCGCCCAGCGGGTTCTGGATCACTGTGTCCGCGCACCATTGGTCTCCCGCCGCGCAGCTTCCGTCGCCCGGGTACACCTGGTTCGGCGGGGCGGCCACCGCTTGGGTCAGTGATGTCAGCAGGACCTGGCGGCAGCCGGACACTGTTCCGCCGCCGCAGTACTTCTGCGCCAACGGGCCCGCCACCTGGTCTCCCAGCACCGCGCGGAGGTCCTTCTGGACGTAGCCCCACCAGCCTGACTGGAACGAGGAACCCTTGTGCGGCTGGCCGGAGTGGAAGTCCGGCTGTCCGTTCTGGAACCCAGATGGGGATTCGTTGATTCCGATGGTGGACACGAGCGCGTTGTACGTCGCGTCGCCGAGGCCTGGCTGGAACTGGGCACGGACCAGCAGCGGCCACCAGGCGTCGAGGATCTTGATCGCGTCCGCGTTGGCGTACTTGTGGCTGCTCTGCGCGGTTTCCTTGCGCAGCGAACCGCTGTTCATCCAGGTTTTCAGCGATGTCACCGCGTTGGCCAGGCCGGGATCCGTGATGGGCTGGCTTTCCAGAACTCGCAACAGGTGTGGCAGTACGCGCTCGGCGCGCAGGTCGGCCAGCGCCGCGTCGGCCATGGCTTGCGTCAGGTTGACGCGGGTGACCTTCTTGCCGCCCGAGATCAACGCGCGGACGCGACTGTCGAGGAGGTCGCCGCGGTGCACCGCGCTCTTGTCGTAACCCGCGTTGGCGTAGTCCTTTGCTTGTCCGTTGTTCCAGGAGATGAAGTAGTCCTGGTTCACGGCCTGTGGGTGTTGTTCGTACGGGGTGTAGGTCGCGCTGTTCGTTGCGGGGACCCAGCCGTTCCATTCGTATGCGGGCGCCGCCCAGACCGGCATGTTGGCGTCCACATTGGCCTTGCGGGACGGGTTCGCGCCGGAGTTGAAGTACGCGGTGTCCTCCGAATCCACGTAGAACCAGTTGAACGTGTAGTTCACGTGCGCCGCCGCGCGCTGGAAGTCCTGCGCCGACTTGATCACGTTCGGGTCGTTGAACTCCTGGAAACCGATGATCGACTCGATCTCGTGCTGGTACGTCGACCGCAGGCTCGTGTACGCCACCGGCTTGCCGCCGACGGTCGCGCGATGCGTGATCGGGCCATAGGCCGTGCGGAACGCGACCAGGCGGTACGAGCCCGCGGGTGTGCCGTCGGCAACGGTCGGTTTCCACGCGTTCTTGCGTTCGATCGTCTCGATCGGCGTGCACTGGCCGCGGAACAGGTAGTGCGTCGAGTCCTTGGTCGGCGGCTTCCCGGCCGGGTCGCACAGTTCGACCGCGTACGTGTCGATGATGTCCTGCGCCGAGGTCGTCGCGCTCCACGAGTAGTCCTGGCCGCGCCCGAGAAGCACGTAGAAGCTGATGCCGGCGAAGGACGCGCCTCGTGAGCTGATGCCTGGTCCTTGGAGTTCCTGCAGGACCAGCAGCTGCGGGGCGAAGTAGCCGGTCTGCGGGCCGAACACCGCGACCGGGTTGCCACTCGCCGTGTGCTGGCCGGACACCACCAGCGCGTTGGACATGCCGTGTTTCTCGCTCACGAGGTTGCCTGGCAGAACACCGTCATCGAACAAGCCACGCGCCGGTTCGAGCTGCTCCGGTGCCGGGACCTTCTCGGGCGCTGCTGAGGCCGATGCGGCCGAGCCAGTCGGGTCGAACACCAGCTGCTGCGGCGTCACCGAACCTTTGTCGGGCATGGCGACGCCGGCTGGGTTGGCGGGGGACTGGGCGTACGGGAAGCTCTGGCCGTTGTGCAGTGTGTTGACTGTCTCCGGGTCGTTCTGCGACCGGAACGCCTGCCAGGCTTTCTCGCCTTCGGCCATGCCGTACCGCTCGTGGAACGCCATCCGCGTGATCGCCGACTGCACTTCGCCGCCACCGCCGCCCCCGAACTGCGCGCCGACCACGGACGCGAGGATGACCAGGTCGGGCAGGGTGAACGCGTCGATCTTGCCCGCGTTGGTGATGGCGTCGACGTGCCCGGTCAGCACGTATTCGCCGGGGAAGTAGCGGCCGCTGTGCGACTGCTGGACGTAGAGGTTGATGCCGTCCAGGTACGCCCGCGCGTCCGCCAGCGCCTGCGCGCCCTTGGGGCTGGATGCCGCCGCCCGGTCGATCTGGGCCTGCAGCTCGGCTTCGTTGTACGGGGCCGCGCGGAAGAAGCCCTGCTCCAGTTCACGGTTGGCCGCTGCGCCGCCCGCGAACGGGGTCAGCTGGCCGCGTCCCACGCGGCGGAACAGGTCCATCAGCCAGAGCCGATCCTGGGCTGCGGCGTAGCCGGCGCCGAACATCGTGCCCGACCGGGTCGTGCCGGTGATGTGGGGCAGGCCCAGCTGCTTGTCACGCACGATCGTCACGTCCGCGCGCGGCTTGGTGGTGCTCTCCACCTGGGCCGCCGGGACGCCGAATGACGCGTCGTTGAAGAACTGCCCGATTTTCTCGGTCGTAAGCGTGCTGTAACCGGACGCGAGGGTGTCGTACTTGGCTAATTGGTCCGACGAATGCGCTGGTCTGGTGCCCAGCACCCGGTGCGCGAGGATGTCGGCGAGGGTGGCGTTGCCATTGGCCCCCGGTGGCAGAACGTCACCGCACTGGCCGAGGCAGAAGTCGATGGGGGCCGCCTCCACCTGGGGATCCGCGTTTCCGGACGGCGCGGCGGCGACGAGTCCGGCGACGGTGGCGATGGCGGATAAGGCAGCGAGCAGGCGTCCACGTGTCATTGCAGGGGGCTCCTCTCAATGCGTGACGCAGGCCACGTTACCCCCGAGTAGGTCTATTGCGAAAGAGCTTCACTTTTAACCGTCTGCTACCAGCTACGATCACTCAGTAGACAAATGTGACACGTTAGGGATTGACCTTCAGCCTATTGGGTGAGAAAAAGGGCCATTGGACTCCGGCGCCGTCGCCTGAACCGGCTGCGCAGGACCCGACCGGGGAGGCTCCAAGGTGATCAAGGTGATGCTCGCGGACGACGAGGATCTCGTCCGTTCGGGACTTCGAACGATCCTGACCAGCGCGGGGGACATCGAGGTGGTCGCCGAGACCGATGACGGTCTGCACGTGGCCGACCTCGCCAGACAGCACCGGCCGCACGTGGCCCTGCTGGACATCCGGATGCGCTCCGCGGACGGTCTGTTCGCACTGCGCAGGCTGCGTGCTCTGCCGGAACCCCCGAAGGTGGCCATGCTCACCACGTTCGACGTGGACGAGTACGTCACGGAAGCGCTGCGCATCGGCGCTAGTGGCTTCCTGCTCAAGGACACCGAACCGGCTGTGCTGGTTCGCGCTGTCCGTGACCTCGCCGCGGGTGGCGCGGTGCTCGACCCCGGCGTCGCGGCCCGGGTGTTGTCGCAGGTCGCGGACGGTGAACGGGCCGCGGAACCGGCCAGGCGCCTGCTGGCGTCACTGTCGGAGCGCGAGCGGGAGGTCGTCGGCCTGATCGGCCAGGGCCTGTCCAACGCCGAGATCGGCAGCGCGCTGCACCTGTCCGAGGCGACCGTCAAGGGGTACGTCTCCGCGGTGCTCGGCAAGATCGGCGCGGTCAACCGCGTTCAGGCAGCGCTGGTCGCCTATCGCGGCGGGCTCATCGCCTGATCGAGGTCCGGCCATTCGACGCGGTTGCGACCGTTTCGCTTGGCCAGGTAGAGGGCTGTGTCCGCGGCGGCGAAGAGGTGTTCGAGGCTGCCGCGGCCACTGGCCACACCGACGCTCACGGTGGGGCGCCGTGCCGGGCCGAGCCGTGAGCGCCAGTCGTGCCTGTCCACGGCTGCCCTGATCCGCTCCGCCACGGCCAGTCCGAGCTGTCCTTCGCCGACGAGCAGCACGATGAACTCGTCACCGGCCCACCGCGCCACCAGGTCGCCCGTCCGGCACTCGCCGCGCAGCAACTCGGCGATCTCCCGCAGCGCGCTGTCGCCGACGGCGTGCCCGGCGTCATCGTTGATCTCCTTGAACCAGTCGACGTCGATCACGATCAGCCACGGCGTCGTGCCGGTCGCCGCCGCGTTCGCGAGCACGTCGGGAGCGCTGCGTTCCAGACCGAGCCGGTTGGTCAGCCCGGTCAGCGGATCGCGGACAGCCGCTTCCTGTGCCACAGTGGCGAGGCGTTGCGCCTGGATGGCGAACCGCCGCTGTTCCAGCGCGAGGCCGAGGCCTTCCTGCATGATGGACATCGCGGTGGTGCGGGCCCTGACGTTGCGCCGCAGCGCCGTCGCCTCGCCCGCGAAGTCGTTGAGCTGCGCGCAGATGTCCGCGAGGTCGGCGGAGAACCGTTGCACCAGCGGCACGTCGTTGATCATTTCGATGTTCCGCAGCGCGTTGCTGGCGTACGTCCGCGCTTCGACGAGGTTGCCCTGCAGGCGGCGCACGATCGACAGCACCCAGTTGCCGACCGCGATACACCAGCGGTCGCCCGTCGCACGTCCCACTTCGAGCGTTTCGAGCGCGGCTTTCTCGCCTGCTTCGAACTCGCCGCAGCCCACCAGGGCGGAGCTGTACGCACCGAGCAGCGTCCGGTCGGTCTGCGCGGATGTTTTGTCCAGCGCCAGGCCTTCGGCCAGCAGCGCCCGCCCTTCGGCGAACATGGGCATCGCCTCCGCGGGCGGCAGGTTCATCGCCCACAAGGTCAGCCCTCCGCCGAGCCGCTGCAACGCCACACCGAGTTCGACGACGTCACCGCCGGCTCGTGCGGTGTCCAGGGCGGCGCGCAGCATCGGCTCGGCGGCACGCAGGTGCCCGATGCTGTTGAGCAGGTAACCGAGCTGGCCCATCGCGTTGGCCGCGCGTGCGCCGGACGGCGGCTCGCTGTCGATGTCCGCCCAGCCTTCGGCGGCCAGTTCGAGCGCGAGCGGAATCCGGCCGAGGCGCCACGCGATGACCGCGCGGCCTGTCAGGACCGCCGCCCGTGACCACGTGTCCATGTCCGCCGGGATGGCCTCGAGCGACTTGTCGAACCGGATGGCGGCCTCTTTGAGCTGGTCAGTGCCCAGCAAAAGGTAGATCTCCCGGTCTTCCCGGAGGATTTCGCCAGCCTTGTCCTGCTCGTTGTGGTCCAAACCCGGCCTCGGCAACCTGTAGCCCCTCGTTCCCCGAAGCCGAGATTACCCGTGTAAGCCGCCGGACCGGCACCACGACCGGATAACGCGTTTGATCTATAACTCTTTCGGACTAACGCCGACTGGGTGACGGGTAGGGCAGCAACGCCATCTCCCGCGCGTTCTTGATTGCCACGGCGATCTCACGCTGTTGGCGCGGTGTCAGACCGGTGACGGGGCGTGATCTGATCTTGCCGCGGTCGGACACGAACATGCGCAGCAGCGCGGTGTCCTTCCAATCTACTGTGGACACGCCCGCGCGGAGCAGCAGGTTTTCCCTGCGCCGCTCGGGCGCTCGCGTGCGTCGCAGCATCACCGCTCCTCGCGGAAGTCGACGTGCCTGCGGGCGATCGGGTCGTACTTGCGCAGCACGATCCGATCGGGATCGTTGCGGCGGTTCTTGCGGGTCACATACGTGTACCCGGTGCCCGCGGTGGACCTGAGCTTGACGATCGGCCGGATGTCGTTGCGGGCCATCAGACGCGCACCCCGTTGCGGCGCAACTGCGCGACGACCGCCTCGATTCCCTTGCGGTCGATGGTTTTGATGCCCTTCGCCGACACCGTCAGCGTGATCCGGCGCCCTTCCGACGGCAGCCAGTAGTGACGCCGTTGCACGTTCGGGTCCCAGCGCCGCTTGGTGCGCTTGTGCGAGTGCGAAACCTGGTTGCCGAAACCCGGTTTGCGCCCGGTGACCTGGCAGATCGCGGACATCACACCTCCTGAAAACGACAGTCGTTTTCATTTACGATAGCATGGCGAGCGGCGAAGGGAGTGCGCATGTCACGGGTTGGGCTGGTGGTCGTGGCTGGTCTGCAACGGCGGCAGGCGGCGGCGGTGGCGACAAGGTTGATGCACGCCGAGGCTGGGAGCGTTGTCGTGCACCACGATCTACGCGACATAGCCAAGGGTTTCGTTGTGCGCAGGCAGAAGTCGGCGGCCGGTGACCACGTCGTCCAGCTGGAGCTCGCACACGGTTGCGTGTCCTGCACTCTGCGCGAGGACTTGCTGCCGTTGCTGGCGAAACTGGCCGAATCGGACGGTGTGCGCCGGATCGTGCTGCACCTCGACCCGACCATCGAGCCGGAACCGGTCTGCTGGGCGCTGCGCAAGCTCCCGGTCCAGGTGGCCGGTGTGGTCACGGTCGTCGACGTGGGCACGTGGCTGACCGACGCGACGGGCGACGAGGAACTCGCGGAACGTGGATTCGGTGTAGCAGAAGGAGATGATCGAACCGTCGCGCAGGTCGCCGTCGGCCAGGCCGAGTTCGCCGACGCGCTCGTGCTGACCGGCGCGGGTGCGGACGCGTGGACCGCTGCCCGGACTTCGGCCGTGCTGAGCAGGATCGCGCCACGTGCGAACAGGGTTTCCCCCGCCGACGCCGTGCACGCGTTGCGCGGCCTGCCACAAGGGGCTCGGCGCGGCAAGGTCGACCGCTGGTTCGACCCGCTCCTTTGTGGACAGCCGCCGCTGGAGTCCGACTGCGGCGTGTCGCTGACGGTCTTCGCGGACCGGCGGCCGTTCCACCCGCACCGCCTGCACGACGCGATCGGCGTGCTGCTCGAAGGGGTCGTCCGGGTCCGCGGCCGGTTCTGGCTGGCCAGCCAGCCCGGCCTGGCGCTGTGGTTCGAGTCGGCCGGTGGTGCGCTGCGGATCGGCCAAGGTGGACCGTGGCTGGCCACAATGGACGACTGGCGGGACGAATGCCCGCAGCGGACAGTGAAAGCGTCGCTGGAGTGGCACCCGAGGTTCGGCGACCGCGCGCAGGAGCTGACGATCGTCGCGCACCAGGCCATCCCCGACGAGCTCACCGCCGCGCTGGCGGCCGCGCTGCTGACCGACGAGGAGCTCGCCGAGGGGGAGGAAGCGTGGCTGCGCTACCCGGATCCCCTTGTGGCTATTGAGTAGTGCCGTCGGGAGATGGGCGCCACTGCGGGAACGGCCGGTCCAGGGTCCACATCCCGTGTGACAGGGTGAGGATCCTCGGGTCGACCTGGTTCGGATTGGACAGTGACTCGAACAGGTCGATGCTCCACGAGAACACCCGCCTGCACAGCAGCCGCATCGTCAGGCCGTGCGTCACCAGCAGGACGGTGTCCGGGTGGTCGTGGTCCTCCTTCATCCGGTCCTTGAGCTCGGCGAGGAACGCGGCCACCCGGTCGTCCACGTCCGCGCCGGACTCGCCGTGCGCGAGCCGGTAGAAGAAGTGCCCGAACTCGTGCCGTTTGAGCTTCTGGATCTCCTGCTCGACCGGGTCCTGGAGGTTTCCCCAGTCCTGCTCGCGCAGCCGGGGCTCGGCGACGGTCCGGGTGACCATGTCGTCGATGTCCAGCAATTGCAGTGTGCGCTGGGTACGCACGTACGGGCTGACGTAGACCGCCACCGGCCCGGGACCGAGCAGCTCGCGCACGACCGGACCGGCGGCGCGAGCCTGCTCCTCACCTCTCGTGGTCAGCGGCAACGCGTGGTCGGGGATACGGCAGTACGCCAGTTCGTCGACGTTGCCGAGGCTCTCGGCGTGCCGCAGGAGGAGGATCCGCACCTCTTCATCGTGCCGTCACCGGCCATACCCCGACCGAGTGAGGAGGGTCACGGTCGACGCGTCGCCGACAACGGCCTTGTCCACCGAACGCGGCACCGGTCGGCCGTGCGCGCCACCGCGTACGCCGAGAGCCTCGCTGACCTCGTTGGCCACACCGACCATTCCGGACTTGAACGGGTGGTACTGGATCGCGGCGAACAGGTTGTTGTCCTTGCCCTGGATCCACGCGGCACTTCCGGCGCACGCGTCGTGGCCGAGCGACGCGGGATACATGTCGACAAACGTCGTACGCCCGTCGGCGTCGGCCGCGTTCGCCAGCGCCGAGTTCAGCGCCTGTTCGACCTCGTCGAGCCAGCGCAGGTCGCCGTCGGCGATCGGCAGCACGTCCGGGCAGCTGCCTCGCGGCGGCGCGATCCTCGGGTAGCCGACCAGCACGACCTTGGCCGCGGGGGAACGTTCGTGCACGCCCGCGAGGACCGCGCGGACCCGTTCGCCGGTCATGGCCACCTTCTGCTTCATGGTGTCCACGCCGTCCACCGTGTAGTGCGTGCGGCACGGCGAACCGGTCGGGTCACTCGGCCGCAGTTCGGGGCACTTGCCCGTGAGTTCACCGAAAACGCCGAAGTCGTTGCCGCCGATGCCGACCGTGACGAGGTCGGTGTCCGCGCGCAGGAAGCTGAACTGCGCCGGGTGCGTGCCGAAGGGCAGCGGCGGCTTCTGCGGGGCGAGCATGTTCGTGGTGTCCGCGCCGCCGCAGCTGGCGTCGGTGTACGACCGCAGTCCGAGGTTGTCGGCCAGCAGCGCGGGGTAGTTGTTCGTCGAGGTGTAGCAGGCGAGCCGATCCAGCCGCGGCCACGGGATGCCGGGGCCGGAGGTGTAGGAGTCGCCCAGCGCCACGTACCGCTGGTATCGGGGAGCCGCGTTCGCGGTGGGCGTCACGAGCAGACAGGCGAGCAGGGTCACCATGATCACGCGCAGTGTGTTCACAGTCACACTCCATCACCGGCGCAAGTCGTTTGTCCAGGTCAGTCGCCCGGTCGGAGCTATTTAGACTGACTTGCCATGCTCCTGGTAGTTCTTGACCTGACGGGGATCGCGGTGTTCGCCACATCGGGTGCGCTCGCCGGGGTGCGGGCGCGGCTGGACACCTTCGGCGTTGTCGTGCTGGGCATCACCACCGCGCTCGGCGGCGGGATCATCCGGGACGTGCTGCTCGGCATCCACCCGCCGTCGACTCTGCGGGACTGGCGCTACCTGCTCGTGCCGGTCGTCACGTCGCTGGTGGTGTTCTGGCTGCACCCGCAGTTCGCGAGGCTGCGTCGGGGTGTTCTGCTCGCCGACGCCGTCGGACTCGGCCTGTTCACGGTGACGGGCACGACCACCGCGCTCGCCCACGACGTGCCGTCGTACACGGCCTGCCTGATCGGGATGACCACGGGGATCGGCGGTGGCGCCCTGCGCGACGTGTTGATCAGGGAGATCCCGATGGTGCTGCGCAAGGAGATCTACGCGCTCGCCGCGCTGGCCGGCGGGGCGGTGGTGGTGCTCGGCGCGCGGCTCGGTTTCCCGGCCGCGCCGACCGCCGTCGTGGGTGCTGCCCTAATCGTGACCATTCGCCTGATCGCGCTCTGGCGCAGGTGGAACGCGCCCGTGGCACGCGGTATGAGCACCTGATCAGTGCCTTTCTCAGGCATATCTCAGTCCGACCAGACACACTGACCGCATGCGCATACTCGTAGTGGACGACGACAGGGCTGTTCGTGAGTCCCTTCGGCGGTCGCTGCAGTTCAACGGATACCAGGTGGAAACGGCGAGCGACGGCCAGCAGGCGCTGGACGCGATCAAGAGCGGCGGACGGCCGGACGCGATGGTGCTCGACGTGATGATGCCGAGGCTGGACGGGCTCGAGGTGTGCCGCCAGCTCCGCAGTACCGGTGACGACCTGCCGATTCTCGTGCTGACCGCACGGGACTTGGTCTCCGACCGGGTAGCCGGTCTCGACGCTGGGGCCGACGACTACCTGCCGAAGCCCTTCGCGCTGGAGGAACTGCTGGCCCGGCTGCGTGCCCTGCTGCGGCGGACCGCGGCCGACGCGGCCGCCGCCGAGAAGCAGGAGCCGTCGCTGAAGTTCGCCGATCTGGAGCTGGACCCCGGCACCCGGGAGGTCCGCCGCGGCGACCGGTCGATGAGCCTGACCCGTACCGAGTTCTCCCTGCTCGAACTGCTGCTGACGCACCCGAAGCAGGTGCTCACGCGCAGCCGCATCCTCGAGGAGGTCTGGGGATACGACTTCCCCACGTCCGGCAACGCGCTGGAGGTCTACATCGGCTACCTGCGGCGCAAGACCGAGGCCGCCGGTGAGCCCAGGCTGATCCACACCGTGCGGGGCGTCGGGTACGTGCTGCGGGAGACCCCGCCGTGATCTTTGCGTCGCATGACCACGGGCGCAGGCAACGCATATCGCTGAGAAGTCGAGTAACCCTCCTGGCCGCGATCTGTGTGGCCGGGGCGGTGGCGCTCGTCTCACTCGGTGCGTACCTGACCGTCCAGCAGAACCTCTACGCGCAGGTCGACGACAACCTGCGCACCCGCGCCACCAACGCGCTCAACGGGCGCAGCTTCGACATGCGCAACAACAACCAGACCACGATCAACGACCTGGCGCTGGCGTTGAGCGACGTGAAGTTCACGATCATCGACGACGAGGGCACGCAGCTGATCCCGCAGCCGGGGATGGCGCGCCCGCCCGTCGGCGCGGAGGAACGCGCGGTCGCCGAAGGCGTGCACACCGACTGGTTCCGCACCGACCCGAGGACCGACTACCGGATCTTCTCGCTGCGCATCAGCGTGGAGGGCTCGCCCGGTGCGCTGGTCGTGGCGCAGCGCCTCGGCCCGACCAAGCAGCTGCTCAACGACCTGGCCCTGGTGCTGGTGCTGATCAGCGGCGCCGGTGTCGTGGTCGCCGCGCTGGCGGGGACGGCGGTCGCGCGTACCGGTCTGCGGCCGGTCGAGCGGCTCACGCGGGCGACCGAGCGCGTCACCAGAACCGGTGACCTGCGGCCGATCCAGGTCAGCGGGGACGACGAGCTGGCTCGCCTGTCGCACAGCTTCAACACGATGCTCGGCGCGGTGTCCGACGCCCGCGACCGGCAGCGCAGCCTGGTCGCCGACGCGGGCCACGAGCTGCGGACGCCGCTGACTTCGTTGCGCACCAACCTGGAACTGCTGATGGCCTCCGAGGCGCCCGGCGCGCCGACACTGTCCGACAAGGACAAAGAGGAGATCCAGGACGACCTGCGCGGCCAGCTGGACGAGCTGACCACGCTGATCGGCGACCTGGTCGAGCTGGCGCGTGAGGAAGGCACACAGGCGGTGTGGGAGCCGGTCGAACTGGTCGAGGTCGTCGAGCAGGCGCTCGACCGGGCCCGCCGCCGGGCCGGTGACATCGAGTTCGACGTGTCGCTGCAGCCGTGGCGGCTGATCGGCGACGAGGCCGCGCTGGAACGCGCGGTGCTGAACCTGCTGGACAACGCGGTGAAGTTCAACCCGCCCGGCGGCACGGTCCGCGTCCGGCTCGGGTCGGCGGGCGACGGGTTCGCCGTGCTCGAAGTCGCCGACCAGGGCCCGGGAATCGCCGACGAGGACCTGCCGCGCGTGTTCGACCGGTTCTACCGGTCGCAGGAGGCGCGGACGCTGCCCGGCTCCGGGCTGGGCCTGGCGATCGTGCAGCAGGCGGCGCTGCGGCACGGCGGCGAGGTGCTCGCGGGTCGCTCGCCGGAAGGCGGCGCGCTGTTCAGCTTGCGGCTGCCGGGCATGCCGGGGTGAGCGACTATCGTTGCCCGGCATGGCGGTTGACGCGATCGAAAGCAAGCTCGACGAGATCCAGCAGTGGGCGGCCGACCGGCCGGTCGACCGCGACGAACTGAGGCTGGCCCTGGAACTGGCCCGTGACCACCTCGGTCACGCGACGCCCGGCGCGTTCGTCGCGGGCGACATCGACGAGCTGCTGCTGGAGATCTACCCGAGCCGGGTGCTCATCCCGAGCGAGGCGGACGCGGTGCACGTCGTCGAGGCCGTGCGCGACCTCGTCAGCTTCCTCGGCGAGACCACGGAGTCGCCCAGCGAACTGCTCACCGAGCTCGAGGACGCCGTGCCGGAGTTCTTCGAGTCCGTCAGGGAGAACATGCCCGCGGGCAACGGCCTGATCGATCTGCTCGAGGAACTCGGCCTGCCCACGGACGAGCTGCCTGGCGTCCGCCTGCCCGGCGAGGAGGAACTGCTGCTCGCCGCGCGGCAGAGCGAACTGCTGGCCAAGGCGTACGAACTGGCCGAGTGGGCCGCGGACGGCAAACCGATCGACGTCCACTCCGAACTGCTCACCGAGGAGGCCGCCACCGCGGCGCAGCAGGCGCTCGGCATCGCCGACCGGCTCCATCTCATCGTGCTGCAGGACTTGGCCGAGTTCACCGGGTTCGCGTCGACCGAGTCCGGGTCGCTGGCCCGCGGCGCGCGG